>JBGUUT010000048.1:0-27089 GCA_045133795.1 Spirochaetota bacterium | reverse complement strand
TTCATTTAAGTATCCTTAAAAAATAAATTAGAAAAAAACTTTTCTATTTATCTTTAATGTACTTGAGAGGTATTTTTATTGCACTGTTCGGGATAGCTTTACACTTTTTTTATTTTCTCGACTTGAAACCGCAATAGATTCATTTTTAGCAGGTAAAAAATTGCTTCGGTCTTTCCGAATCTGACTGCCGACAGGCAGGCTTGTTTCGGAACCCCTTCTTTCCGGAAATGCTTCCAAGGTCTGAAGACAATGCTACGCTTGATATTTTCCTACGGAAAATATTTCGTTCATGTACTACGTACATTCACCACAGCTTCCACGGTCTTGTACAACTGTTTGTAAGAGTCTTGAACAACTATGGTTTTCTTTGCAGATTTTCTGAAAGAAAATCGAAAAGAATAACCGTTTACATGAACTGTAGGTGAGTTTGCAACACAAACGAACGAAATGTTTTCGCAAGAAAACATCAAGTGAATGTAAACATATAATGAGATGCTGAAATAAATTCAGCATGACGATTTTTAATTTGTAAGAGTCTTAAACACATCGTTCGAGCAGGCTTAAACAACTATTTGTAAGAGTCTTGAACAACTGTTTGTAAGAAACTTGGATAAGTAACAGACCTCAATTCCATTTTAGAATCGGGGTCTGTCACCACAGAAAAATAAAAAAAGTGTACCTTTAAAAAAGTTTTCTTCCTTTATAAAGGTACACTTCCTTATTTTTTGTATTAACAAAAAGTTTAAATTTCCATATTCATTACATGGCGAACTTCTTTCAAAGTTTCAACCGCCATTGCTCTTGCTTTTTCTGCACCGTTAAGTAAAACTTGACGAATATAATCAGGAGCAGATTCGAGTTTTTTACGTTCTTCACGCATTGGACGTAATTTTTCATTCAACGCTTCTGTTAATGTACGCTTTAAAACACCGCCGCCGCCGTCGCCGATTCGTGCAGCTATCGTTTCCGGTTCTTCTCCGGTACAAAGACTTATCAACATTAATAGATTAGCGACTTCCGGACGATTTTCCGGGTCATAAGTAATATTTCTGTCGCTGTCAGTCTTAGCTTTTTTAATCAATGCTGCTGTTTCATCTTCCGTTGCAGAAAGCATTATCGCATTACCGCGACTTTTACTCATCTTTTGGCTTCCGTCCAATCCCATTATACTTGGAGTTTTAGACAATAAAGCTTGCGGCATCGGGAAAACCGGGTCACAATCTTTACAGAACTTTTCATTAAAACGACGTGCAATAAGACGAGTCATTTCAAGATGAGGAAGCTGATCTTTTCCTACCGGCACAACCGTTCCTTTACAATAAAGAATATCAACCGCTTGATGAACCGGATAAGTATACATTCCTGCATTAACACTTTTTAATCCGGCAGCTTGAATCTCTTCTTTAACTGTCGGGTTTCTGCTTAGTTCCGCATTTGATACAAGAGTCAAAAAAGGTACCATTAATTGATTTGCTTCCGGAACATAACTGTGCGGATAAATAATCACATCATCACTCGGCTCAATACCGGCAGCGAGATAATCAATTACAAGCTGTTTTGTATTCTGAGAAATTTCAGAAAAAGCATCATGATCGGTTAATACCTGATAATCTGCAATCAATATACACGTAGGAACTCCGAGTTTTGACAATCTTACACGATTTTGCAACGAACCGAAATAATGTCCGATGTGCAATCTTCCCGTAGGTCGGTCTCCCGTAAGTACGCGATATTTCTTAGGATTAATCTGAATATCTTTTTCTATTGCATGGCTACGCTCTAAAGCTGCCTCATAAGTTGATTTTGATTCTGACATAAAACCTCTTGTTTAAAAAAAATGGCGAAGATTCAACCTTCACCATTTTATCGAAATTTATTTCTTATTATTAAAATGCAATTGTTACTTTACCGTCAACTTTTAAATCTCCGGCAGAGTCTTCTACGTAAACACGGCAATCAACTAATTTTTCACCGTCTTTTTCGTATTTCTTTTTCACAATTCCTTTTGCAATCAAAGTATCTCCCGGACGAGTAATACTTTTAAATCCGGCAAAATATTTCTTTATCATTTTAGGACCGGCAAATGATGTAATCATCTGTCCCAAAATTCCCATTACAAGCATTCCGTGTACTATTGTACCGTCAAGCCCTGCTTCTTTTGCATAATCAGGTACTGTATGAATCTGATTAAAATCTCCGGAAGCTCCGGCATATTTTATTAATTGAAGCTGAGTTATAGGACCTTTAGTTAAAGAAGGCAATTCATAATCTACGTCAATTTCATCCCAACTAATCATGCATTTTCTCCTTTTGGTACAACAATTGTCATTTTTGCAACAAGAACTTCTTCTCCGTCTCTGCAATAAACAGACTTAAAAGTAACCATATCCATTGCTGATGATGCACGCATTGAATCTACTTTTACCTTTCCTGTAATAACATCTCCGGGATAAATAGGTGAAAAATATTCATACTCTTCTTTTGCATGCAAAAGTTTCTTTATATCAATACCGATTTCCGTCATTCTGTTCCAAATTTCAGGATATCCCCAAAAGTTCATCAATGTAGGAAATGTTAATGAAGCCGGAGTATCTTTATATCCTGCCTTTTGAGCCTCTTCTTTATTTAAAAAGATAGGATTATCATCTCCGATAGCTAAACAAAGCTCTTTTATCTTAGAACGGTCTACTTCAAAAACAAATTCAGGAAACTCTTTTCCCAAATAAGACATATCAAGCATTATATTCTCCTTAATTTAGCGTAATACCAATCCGCCGTCAACAACAAGAACCTGTCCTGTAATATAACGAGAAGCGTCACTTGCAAGGAATGCTACAGCATCTGCAATTTCTTCAGGGACTCCGGCTCTAGCCATAGGAATCTTAGACATAAACTCATCACGTGCTTTATCAGCTACTGCACGAGTCATATCAGTATCTATAAATCCGGGAGCTACAGCATTAACTGTTACATTTCTTTTTGCCAATTCTACAGCCATAGATTTTGTCAAACCGATAATACCGGCTTTTGATGCAGCATAATTTGCCTGACCTACATTTCCTTGAATACCCACGATAGATGACATATTTACGATTTTTCCGTAACGTGCTTTCATCATCATCATAGAAGCTTCCTTAGAAACTAAAAATGTACTGCGAAGATTTACTGTAAGTACACGGTCAAAATCTTCAGCACTCATTCTCATAGAAAGACCGTCTTTTGTAATACCTGCATTATTAACACAAATATCAAGCTTTCCGAATTTTTCCTCAATAAGCTTAAACAAAGCTTTTACTGTTTCTTCCTGTGAAATATCACCATAGAAAGATACAACTTCTACATTATATTTTTCTTTAAGTTCAGCAGCAACACTTTCAATTGCATTACTTGTTGCTGTAATTATCAAAGAAGCTCCGCCGGCTGCTAATTTGTCGGCAATAGCTCTTCCCAGCCCTCTTGTAGCTCCGGTTACTAACGCAACTTTTCCATTAAAATCCATTTTTATCTCCCTTGTTTACGCTTTATACTTTTTCATTAAAATAACAGCATTATGTCCACCGAATCCGAAAGAGTTACTCATTGCATAATTAACAACTTTTTCTTTTTTAACATTCGGTACATAATCCAAGTCAAAACCTTCATCCGGTTCATCTAAGTTGATAGTCGGAGGAATCACGTCATTTTGTAAAGCTTTAACAAGTACCATTGCTTCAATCGCACCTGCACCACCTAACAAGTGACCTGTCATTGATTTTGTAGAACTTACAGAAACTTTATTTGCAGCTTCACCAAAAACAGTTTTAATAGCTTTTGTTTCCATTGCATCATTTAATCCTGTAGACGTTCCGTGAGCATTAATATAATCGATTTGATCCGGAGTAATACCAGCCATATCAATTGCATCTTTAATTGCACGTACAGCACCTTCTGCACCCGGATCAGGTGAAGTCATGTGATATGCGTCTTCAGTAAGTCCGTATCCGCAAACTTCCGCTAAAATATTTGCACCTCTGGCTTTTGCATGTTCCAATTCTTCCAAAACAAGAATCGCACCACCGTCACCGGCAACAAAACCATCACGGTCTTTATCAAACGGACGACTTGCTTTTTCCGGATCTTCGTTTCTTTTTGTTGACAATGCACGCATATTACCAAAACCGGCAAATGCACTTTCACAAATACCAGATTCACCGCCACCGGCAACAATCATATCTGCACGACCGGAACGAATCGCAAGGAATGCTTCACCGATTGCATTTGTACTTGAAGCACACGCTGTCACGTAAGTACTGTTTACCCCTTTAGCTTTTAAAGCTTGAGCAACCCAACCGCCGGCTAAATTTGCAATCAATTTCGGAATTAAAAACGGAGAAACTTTTCTTGGTCCGCGTTCTTGTAAAACTTTAATTTGTTCTTGTAAAGTTGAAATCCCACCTACACCGATTCCCATCATAACACCTAAACGGTAAGGATCTTCCACAGGAGATTTCATATCTTCAAATCCAGGAAATACAGTATGTTCTTCCGGATGTGCCATAGGAATTCCGGCAGATTTTGCAGCCTCTACAGTTGCAGCAAATACTATCTGCTGAGAGCGATCCATTTTGTTAGCCATTTTAGAATCAATATTAAATGCAGCAAGATCAAAGTTTTTCAACTCCCCGCCTATTTTACAACGGTATTCATCTGTATTAAATGATGTAATCTTTCCTATACCGGATTTACCTTCCAACATTTTTTCCCAAGTTGATTCAATATCATTTGCAAGTGGATTTACGGTTCCCATTCCGGTAATTACAACTCTTCTTTCCATAATTATAAAACCTCCAGATTTTTTCATCATGACCATGTGGTCATTTTTTAAAAACATATAATGCAAAATTATCTATCATAAAATCCCCATTGTGTCAAAAGATAAATATTTGATTTAATCAAAAAAACATTATTTTAAGAAAATCAACATTTTTTGTGTTTGTTTGTAAAAATACCACTCCCTTAAAAAATATTGATATAATGCAGTCATGAGAGATTTTAATTTACTATTTATTACAGATATACATCAACAAAAATCAAATTTAGAAAAAATCGATTTTAATTCATTTGATTATGTTTTTTGTGCCGGTGATTTTCTGGATTTTTCAAATCCAAATTTAGAATTGGCAAAAGAATTAGTGTGCATGTTACCGCAACATTCATACCTCATCCCCGGCAATCATGACAAACCTGAAGAATTAAGACTTTTAATGAAAGAAAAAACCATCTATATAGAAAAAACTTACACTACGTTATCCGATACCGATTTACCTGTTGCAGGAATCGGCGGAGCTCGCGATTTACGAGAAGACATAAAATTATATCGAGACTTTTTCTTAGAAGATAAAAAACGTATCGATGATTTTATCGCAATTAACGGGATAAAATCATTTATTCTCAAATTCTGCGGAATTGTAGAATCTGACAAGCCGACAGAAAAATATTCAATTATCGACAACTCTTCTATTATAGAAGATAATCGTAATTTCATCGAAAATTTCCTTATGTTTAAAGAAGAAGATTTAACCGATTTTGAAAAAAGTTCACAATCACTTACCGACGGAATTTTATTATCTCACTGCCCGCCTCACGGAGCGTTAGATAAACTTCCGAGTCTACCTAACGCTGGCGGCAGGAAAATTGCTAATATAATCAAAGAAAAACAACCGTCATTAGTTCTATGCGGACATTTTCATGAATTATCAGGTATTACAACACTTTATAATTCTGTAGTTTTCAATCCCGGAGCTTTAAAAGACGGTTTTTACGGAGTCGTGGAATTTAAGGAAAACCAAAAACCTTTATGTAAAAGTTTTAAGCTTTAAGCAGTTTGGAGACAAGAATGACAACACAGTTTTTTGCCAATATACAATATAAAATTGACAACATTAACAATCTACTATTGACAAAACAAATTTTCTCTCTCGAAAAATTACGTGAACATTACCTTGTCATTAAAAATGAAATTATAAAAGAATTAAAAAATAATAATGAAGACATACACGGAGAAAGTGCAACTTTAGCAATCAAAACTCTACAAAACAGTTTTAAAACTTCACTTTCGATTTACAAGCAATGCTGTTGGGGAAAATTTTCCATTTTGAATGAAAAAGATTTTCCGGAATTATATAGACTTTTAACCGATAAAAACGGTGATTTACAGAGAGTTCACGATGACTTTGCCGGTACGGTAGCAATGATGGACTTTCACGGATATACAAAATTTTCAAACAATGTAAAATACAATAAAACACCGTTAATGGAATTCGGTGAAAGTTTACCGGCAAAAATTTTATCCATATGCAGAAAATGCCATTGTTTAACATACGAACTTGAAGGCGACGCTATTATAATCATAGGTCCGCAAAATCCTTACTGGGTACTGACCGCCGTAATGTCAATAATGGAACTTGCCAGACAAAAACTTATTTTTGAAAATGATGATATCGGTCAATTTTACGGTTTAAAACTAAAAAACCATGCAATTCAACCATTTGAAATGAATGCAAGTATAACTTCCGGCGGAAAAGTTTTTATTAATTACGACGGAAATCTCATTGGTTCCACTATTTCCGAAGCCAGTAGAATTTTAAGTATCATCAATTTAAAAAAACCTCATACATCCGGAATTATGTTCAGTGATAAAGCTGCGAGAGATTTAGAAAAATCATCTAATACTCCTAACATCCACCCTATTGATTTAAAAAATTTAGGAAATCCGTATCTTATTGACGTAAAAGGTATGCGTATAAAAATTAGAGAATTAGCTATCACAAAAAAAAGTTACGCAACACTTGCAACCAAATATTCAGAAGAACTTTATAAACTCTTAAAAGTAACCAACCCGTCAAAATGGTTCAATATACTTGTTTTATATGTACAACTTACAAAAAGTGTTCTGGAAAAAATTGATGTTTCCGTAACACTGGAAAACGGAGTTCAAAATAGTTCTAATTTAATATACGATTTAAATTTACACACCGCACTTTGGAACGAACGCCCTTCTGCCGAAATCGCAAGACATATTCTTTCGATAATTGATGCAATTTACGAAAAAAGCAGTGACGTGCGTGACACAATTGCTATTTACAGAGAATACATTAATGATAACTTTGATTTAATAATTAATTATCTGGATAATTTTTATAATGAAATAATCAAAACAGAATCCCAAAGAGATCGCCGATTTAAAACCATCTATGATTCATATCATCGAGAAACAGACCGACTTCGTTTACGTTATCTTCCGCGTAGAATTTTTGAAACTGTTTTAGCAAACAGTCATCTCATAAATAACATGCAAGATTTACCTTATATCGGAAAAAAATAATAACTATATTTTCTTCTAACTTTTCTTATTTGTTATGTTATAATTTTTTCCGCAATTTTCTATTCGCTTAATAAGATGGAGCATAATAAAATGAATAAGCAACAATTGAGACCTGTTATTTCTATTTGTAGCAATCATTTAAAAAAAGTTATTGAAGTTTCTAAAAATTTCAAAGTTATAAATTTACGATACAGCACATTGGCATTTAAACAATGTTACAATGAATTACAAAAAAATTATCCGGGAATAAATCCGGTAGTCATTGTGGAATTGGCCGAAAAAAAAGAAAAACTTTGGAAAATAAATCAATTCATCACAAAACTTTCAATGCGTTATCACGTCCCGATTATCGGAGTACATGAAATTTTGACTCATCCGTCGGTAATATACACATCATTCCGAGCCGGTATACTCAAAGCCTTAGAAATAAAAAATGCTCAAAGCGAAGCTTGGTTAAATAAATTAGAGTCTACAATAGATGAAATGTATCAAATTAAAGTAAATCATTTTGATTTGCCGGATACCATTCATCACACCAGCTCACGTTTATTAGTTCCGGGAAAAAACGGAAAAGCTATACTTATACTAGGCGGAATGGGAGCAATAGAACCTCTTCAAAAAATCATACCTGAACTATCGCAAGATTTTCCCCCGATTATTATATGTTTAAGCAAAAATTTACCCGGACTGACTGAATTGGCTGCAGAACTGGATTCTCATTCTACCGTACGTGTCAGTTTACTGTCTGCCGGAAATACAAATCTTGAAAACGGAACTGTTTATATTACAGAAATGGGAAATGCTTTTAATTTCAAATCCTCCACGTTACCGGATTCAGAAAAATTGCAATTTTCATTACATTCTGAATATGCACATAAAACATCTTCCGAAACAATCAAATCTTTTGCTGATTTTTTCGGTAAAGATTTAGTAACCGTAATTTTAGGTTCCGAATTGACAGACACAAATGATGGAATTTTATATCTAATTAACAACGGAATCAATTTCATAATTCAAAATAAAGCAACATCACGTGTTTATAACAATCTTGATTTATTAAAAACCGACAAAATTTCAACCCCAAAACGAATTGCAGCAGAACTTATTGCAAATCAACTTTACGATACATTAAATCAAATGCGTGGATTACGAAAAGATACTGTTTTTTACAATGTTCCGCGTCATGAAATCGGGAAAATTTATCTGGGGAAATAATTTTTTCAAAAAAAGATTGACACATAAATTGTTTTCTGATATAAGGAACACATCTGCGGGTGTAGTTCAATGGTAGAACACAAGCCTTCCAAGCTTGTTACGTCAGTTCGATTCTGATCACCCGCTATTTTTTTGTCCGGAGGAATAAACATGAAGTTGAATAAGATTTATGGAATTATCCTTACAGCTGTAGGAGCTATTGATACTTATGCCGGAGTTACAATGCTAACTTCAAAAGGTGCTAAATTTGCTTCTAATTTCGGAGCAAAACCAAGTATGTTAGCCATTGCTGTTTTAGCAACAGGAATCGGTCTTCTAGCATTAGGTTTATTAAAACTTTTAGTTGAAAAAAAATAATATTTCTATTTTTTTATCAAACTCCGTTTTACAACGGAGTTTTTTTTATTTTAGGAAACAATTTTTATTATTTATAAGGAAATAATTATGAACAAAGAACAAGTCTATGAAAATATTAAAAGCATACTGACTGCAAATCAAATTGAAATTGAAGAAATTCAACATGAAGAAGTTCATACTACTGATGATTCAAAACGTGAAAGAACAGCTCAAGGATGGACTGAAGGTATCGGCAGCAAAAACCTTGTTTTTCATGCAAAAGGAAAATTTTATCTCGTTGTAACTACAGCACAAAAAGAAATCAAAGCTCGTAAGTTCAAAAAAGAATTCGGCACTAAAGATATTCGTTTTGCTTATCAAGAAGAATTAACTGAACATACAGGTTGTGAAATCGGCTCTATTCCTCCGTTTGGATACCTTAACGAAGAGCTTCCTATATTTGTTGATAAAGAAATATTTAATTATCCTTATTTTATGTTTAATCCCGCATTTAACACAAAAAGTATAAGAGTAAAAACTGAAGATTTAAAAAGAATCTATGAAATAATCAAAAATCCGGTGAAACTTTTCACAATTACCGAAGACAGCATAGAATTGGAAGAAGTTATCAAATAACCGATAACATATTATAAAATAAAAAACAGCACTTCAAATGAAGTGCTGTTTTTTTCATTATTTTGAAAAATCCCAACGTTGAACCTTAGATTTTTGCGGAATTATAATATACTGGCCCGCATAAATACGTCTAGGTATTGTTATATTATTTTGTTTAGCTAAATCCGGATAATACCACGGGTCTCCATAATAACGCTTACAGATATTCCATAAATTATCGCCATATCTAATATAATGTTTTTGCCCTTCTAAAACATTCAATCCCGCCGGCTCTTCTTTTTCTACAACTTCTTTTGCTTCAACAACCGGTTCCGGTTCCGGTTCCGGTGCGGGCACTTCTCTTTCCGGTTCTTTAATATCCAACAAACTAGGCTCGCTCGGTTCCGTAATTTGAGTAGAAACTTCCTTCTGAGTTATGGCACTGACCGTATTAACACTTTCCTTTGATGAACAACTTTTACAACACAGAATAATAAGAACAATTATACCAATAAGCAATACTGCAATAATAATTCCTGCTATAATACGTTTTTTCCCGGAATCATCTTCATCATTATAAATATTTGCATTTTTATAACTTGTATTCTCATATTGCAAACTATCCACACAGTGATTTTTATATTTTTCCGTATCTTCCATTATCTCTGATGGTAATTCTTGTACTTGAGTATCTTCATACTCTTGAATTTCTTCATCAGTAAGATTTTCTTGAGTAATACGATTCGATTCCATATTCTCAATCACAAGCTCACTTTCTTTTCTGCTTTCTTGATCCCACGCTTTAGCATACAAAACACCGTTATCATCTAATCGTAAATTTACTTCAAATGCAGGTTCCCCTTTGTTTGTAGAACGATCAAGCTCAATTATTAACTTTCCTAAATATTCATTTTCCGAACATTTAGCACTTACCCCTTCATAGATTTCTATTACAGCTTTTTTTTGATTATCTTTTCCGGTAGTTAAAACGACACGTTTATTTTTAGTTTCACCTTCTGTCAAAACAGGGACAAAACTATCATCATACAATTTTATTCCAATACTTTTGGGAAGCGTCATAATCTCACTCCTATTTGATAGATTTCTTTAAATATTACAACAAAACAAATAAAGAGAAAAACAACTTTAAGTAAAATCGGACATACTAAAATGAAACTTGAAGTTTTATTTCAAGTTTTATCATTTGAAATATTTATTAACATAAAACTGTGTCAATAAAAAAATATTTTTTTTTAAAAAATATAAATTGTTTCACGCAATAAAGTTTTTTTAACATACCGGAACAAAATGTTTTTCAAATATAAACAGCATTCCCTGCAATATTAACAAGTTATTAACAACTCACCCCAAGTCTTCTAAATTTATTACCTTTATTCATTTTAAAAGAAGCCACTTATTCACACACTCTAATTCTTTTCAAACAAACAAATTACGTCCATTCTAGATACTAATAAAACATAAGTTATTAACAAGTTATCTTATATACCCATTAAAAACTCACAAGTTATTAACTGATAAAAATCGGCAAGTTCCCTCATAAAATTAAATTTTAATATCTAATTTTTTTTATATTCTACAAGTTTCAACAAAAAAATACCGTTTCTTTATTCATTCTTAAGGAAGAAAATGTTGGCGAAATGCAGAATTTATTTTATACTGTTAGACAAATTATTTAATAACGATTGGGAGGGAATATAAAATGAATAATAAAGTCGCAGTATTGGGTGCCGGTTCCTGGGGAAATACCCTAGCATTGGTTTTAGCAAGTAAGTTTAATGTAGTAATGTGGGAATTTGATGCCTCTTTAGCCCAATTGTTATCTACTGAACGAGAAAATAAACGTTTCTTACCCGGAATTACTTTTCCGGATACATTAACAGTCACAAACAATCTTGAAGAAGCCATAAAAGATGCCTTTATGGTTGTTTTTGCCGTTCCGTCTTTTGCAATTCGTTCAACAGCAAAAAACACCGCAACTTTCGTTACATCTAATCAAATATTAGTTACGGTAACAAAAGGACTTGAAGATAAAACTTTCTTACGCATGAGCCAAATTCTTGATGAAGTTATTCCGGAAAAGAAAGGGATTGTTGCTCTTTCCGGCCCTACTCACGCTGAAGAAGTAAGTAAAAAAATGCCGTCAACAATTGTTGCCGGTTGTCCTAATCTTGAAATTGCAGAAGTTGTTCAACGTGCATTCATGACTGATTATTTAAGAGTCTATACAAACGAAGATATTGCCGGAGTTGAACTCGGCGGTGCAATCAAAAATATTATAGCCGTAATCGCAGGAATCTCCGACGGAATGGGAATGGGAGATAATACAAAAGCCGCATTGATGACACGCGGAATGGCAGAGCTCATTCGTCTGGGTAAAAAAGCCGGAGCAAAAGAAAAAACTTTCTCCGGTCTTACGGGAATGGGAGATTTAATAGTAACATGTTGTTCAAAACATTCCAGAAACAGATATGTCGGTGAAGAATTGGGAAAAGGCAGAAAACTTAATGATATTATTAATTCAATGCAAATGGTTGCTGAAGGTGTGAAAAATTGCGAATCAATTTATCATTTTGCCAAAGAATTACAGGTTGAAATGCCATTAACAAACGAATTATACAAAATACTTTATCAAGACGGAAATATTTATGACAGCCTTAAAAACTTATTTGGAAGAAAAGAAAAGTATGAACATTGGGAATAAGACTCAATATTATACTATCGGTCAAGTATCCGAGATTACCGGAATTAAGCAAAATATTCTTCGTTTCTGGGAAAATGAATTTGATGAATTATCGCCTTTGAAAAATAAATTCGGTCACAGAGTTTATAAAGACAGTGATGTTGTTATTGTACAAAAGATTCAAGAGCTTTTGTATCAACGCGGAATGACCATTAAAGGTGCCAAAAGAATTCTTTCAGGTAAAGATGATTTTCTAGAAAATCCGCCTGTCATAGGAAAAGCTATGGCAAAATACATTCGTGAAGAGTTAGAAGATATGTTAAAAGAATTAAGGAGTTTTTCTTTATGATTGGGAAAAAACGTAATGAAAGACGTTCTATTCAAAGAATTTTCAAATATAATCAAGAACACATTCTACAATTTTGGGATGAGTTAAATGAAGAAGAACAAAAACATCTATTAGATGTTGCCGGTTCTATCAATTTCAGAAAAGTTCAAAAATATTATAAAATTGCACAAACCGAACGTAAACCGTTGGATTTATCATCATTAGAGCCTTCAGATTATATAGGATTGGAGCAAACAGATAAAAAAGAACAATTTTATAATATCGGTCTAGATGCTTTAAAAAACGGTAAAGTTGCGTTTCTGACTGTTGCCGGTGGTCAAGCTTCAAGACTTGGAATTGATTTACCTAAAGGATGTTTTGGAATTTCTCCGATATCCAAAAAATCTTTATTTCAAATATTTGCAGAAAAAATTCTCTTTTATTCTGATTTATACAGTCATAAATTTAAATGGTTTATTATGACGTCAATTGATAACTATGACACAACAGTAAATTTCTTTATTGAAAATAATTATTTCAATATGGATAAAGAAAATATTTTCTTCTTCAAACAAGGAATTAATCCTACCGTAACATCAAAGTCCGGTGATTTAATTTTAAAAACAAAAAATGAACTTTTTATGAATCCAAACGGTCACGGAGGGATATTAGGAGCTTTAACTTCTCAAGGCTATATTTCAAAAATGGAACATTGGGGAATTGAATATTTATCTTATTTCCAAGTAGATAATCCGCTTATCAATATGGCTGATCCTTATTTCATCGGATGTCACATTGATGAAAATTCAGATATATCCACAAAAGTAATACGCAAAAAATTTGCAGAAGAAAAACTCGGTGTTGCAATGCAAGAACGAAAATCTACAAAACGCCAAATTGTAGAATATTCTGACATTCCGCAAAATATAATGCAACAAAAACGAGAAGACGGTTCTTTGCTTTTTCAAATGGGATCCACCGGGATTC
The DNA here is from genome assembly GCA_045133795.1 of Spirochaetota bacterium. Lineage (GTDB taxonomy): Bacteria > Spirochaetota > GWE2-31-10 > GWE2-31-10 > GWE2-31-10 > RGIG8597. Next base: position 13,544 of record JBGUUT010000048.1, on the reverse strand, counting down.
ATTTGTTTTCTGTTTCTTTCATAAAAAAAAGAAGCAGTAAATTGCCGATTCACATCGCCGAAAAGGAAATAACACTTCCTAATTTTAATAATTGCGAAAATTGTGATGAAAAAATTTCTGTTTTAAAATTTGAAACTTTTGTTTTTGACTTAATTCCACTAGCTAAAAAAGCTATTTTCTTTGAAACTTCAAGAAATGAAGAATTCTTTCCGTTAAAGAATAAGACCGGTATTGATTCTATAGAAACATGTATTGACGGTCAAACAAACCTCTATCGTTCTTGGTTAAAAGAGATAGGAATTGAAAATACCGACAAAATAGAACGATGTGAGATTTCTCCGTTATTTGCACCTGACAGTAAAACTTTTCAGGCAACAGCAAAGAAAAAATTATCCGAGATTAAGGAAATGATTTATGAAAATGGAAATATCAAGAAGGAAATCTATATTCATTAGCGTACTACTGTTGTTCTTTATAACAACAACACTTAACGCCGTAATAAAAGAAGACGAAAAATTCTACGATACCGTTAATATTCGAAAAGAACTTTTTCTCAATACAAATAACAATTGGAAAAAAGGAAAAAGTTTTCAACGTTTCAGCGGTCCGGAAAATAAAAAAGTCGGAATAAAATTTGAACGCCGAAAAGACGGTTGTTATGATTTAATGTTCTTCCCGGCTTATCGCGGAGAAAAAGAAGATAAAACTTTTGGGAAAATCATATATTCTTTCTCATCTCAAGATTCATTTTCTGATGAAGACAAAATTGAAAAAGTTAGGTTTCACTATCTTGAAAACAGCGGCAGTTATATTGAATTCTACACTGATTGGCAAACAAACAAACAATTTTTTGATGTTTATTTATTTGGTCAACAGTATGAGTCAAATATTGAATTTAATTTTAACATCAACAAGCTAAAATTTCTTTCTTCTTATGAAATTCTTTCTGCCGTAAATAAATATTATCCTATAGAGAAAGTTCTAAACAGACCGGAAAATGATTATGAAATTAAAAATAATTTCATCCAAAACGTCATAAAAAAATCGCTTTCCGATTTTGCAGACGACGGGGCTTTAAATGAACAAGGAGAATTTGTATATATAAAAAATGAGTCTCCGTTACCTAAAACAAAGCAAGGATTAAATTGCAGCGGTTTTGTAAAAGAAATTTACGATCAATACTTACGTGTATTAAATCATAATCATAAAAGATTACCGATTAGTACGCTGAAAAGAAAAAATATCGATAATGAAAATGCTTACAGACAACAACATCGCCAACATGAAAATTCCGACCCTTTTTTCGGAAAAGATTGGATAGAAAATCTTAATAAAGAATTTAATAAATTGTCCGGAATCTTATCTGAATCTGCGGAAGAGTTAACCGAAAATGACTATTTCCCATACTTTGAAGCAAAAGGTTTCAGATTCAGTGATTTACCCTACATTCTTTTTAAAGAACAAGAAGAAAATCCGCTATATTTTTATGTTGCAGTTTTCAACAAATACAGTGATAACAAGCGTCTGATTCCAGAATATTATCACATCAGCGTACTTGTTCCTTATTTTAAGGGTAAACATTTTTATTTACGCGTTTTTGAAAGCGGAGAGGAAACAAGTTTCGAGAATTTAGTAAATATTCATATACCGCACGAAATACCGGCATCTGTTTTTGAAAATATCATAGAACATAGACTACCAGAAAAAACTTCAAATTACGAATTAATGAAAAACTCATATCTAAAAGTAAACGGTCGACGTTCTTACAGAATGAAGAAAAATATTTCTACCGACGACAAACTCAGACTTGCAAGAGTTTTATCTGAAGCAGAATATGAAGAAGAAAAGGTTCTGATATATAAAGTTCCAATTTCATACCATTTTTATAAATAATATCGGAGTAATTAAAAAATGCGAATCGGTTTTGTTTTAATCGGAAACAGTCAAAAATTGAATACTTTAAGTAAGATTGCCGAAAGAAAATTAGTAAAAGACGGTCATACAGTAAAATATTTTTCTATGGAAAACGCTGAAAAGATATGCGTAGAAAAACATATTGTTTTTTTCTTCGATTCCGGAAAGTCTTTTATTCCGTGCGAGTCTTTAGCTTTACTTGAAAAATTCTTAAAAAGTAAAGGCGATATATTAACTCGTTATGCGAGCCTATTTGCAACACACAAACTTTTTGGAATGAAAACTTTTTTAAAAGCCTTAACTCTCTTAGAAAATTACGGTTTTGTTTTGCAAGATACAGATATTATAAAAAGTTCACATGAGATGAATAGCGTAATACAAAACTTTACTCCGGCGGAGTCATAAAATGGAAAAAAGTTACGACGAAGATATTATATGTGCCTGTGCTACCGCTACAGGAAACGCAGCAATAGGAATAATCAGATGCAGCGGAAAAAATAGCCAACAGATACTTCCCAAAATATTCAAATCACACAATGAAAAAGAAATCAGCATTTTTAAATCTCACCGTGCCTATTACGGAAAACTTTATGATAAAGAACAATTAATCGATGACGTTTTAGTTCTTACTTTTTCTGACGGAAAAAGCTTTACCGGAGAAGAAAGTTTTGAAATAAACTGTCACGGAAGTATGCTTGTAATTTCATTAATCTTACGATTACTTTGTGCAAACGGAGCAAGAATAGCAGAGCCGGGAGAATTCTCAAAAAGAGCCTTTCTCAACGGGAAATTAGATTTATCAAGTGCCGAAGCCGTAATGGATATTGTAAATGCTTCAACTAAACAAGCTGCTCATATTGCAATTCAACAACTAACCGGAAGAATTAAACGTGAAATCGATGAATTAAAAGAAAAGACTTCAGATGTATTAAGTGCAATTGAAGTTTACATTGATTATCCTGAGGAAGATTTAACACCTGACATTAATAAATGGCTTTCTAGCATAAATATAATCCTAAATGAAAATAAACAGCTTATTGCCGGTTTTGCTCGCGGAAAGTACTTTCGCTCAGGAATAAGAATGGCATTGCTTGGACAAACAAATGTCGGTAAATCTACCCTTTTCAATTATATTCTCAATGAAGACAAAGCCATTGTTTCCGATATTCACGGAACTACACGTGATTATCTTGACGCCAATGTTAATATTTGCGGATACGGAGTAAGAATTTTTGATACTGCCGGTTTACGAAAAACTGATGATCCTATAGAAAAAGAAGGTACTCGTCGCTCTATTGAATTATCAGAAAATGCAGATATTGTCGTTTATTTGCTATCAGCTATTGAAGGTATTACTGATATTGACAGAGAAAATCTTGAGAAATACAAAAACAACAAATTGATTTGTATTATAAATAAAAGCGATTTATTAAAAAAAGAAGATTTAACAGCTCTGGAAAACAACCTACAACAGCTTCTGGGAAATAAACCAAATCTCAGAGTAATTAAGATGAGTGCATTACATCGTCAAGGCTTGGAGGATTTTAATAACTCATTTAAAGAACTTCTTATAGGCTCTGACATCAATGAAAATACCGATCCTATAATTACAAATGAACGTCATGCGATTCTTTTAGAACTTGCAGAAAATGCACTGATTTCTGCCGCTACACGATTAGAAGAAGATGCACTTGATCTTGCTGCATTTGAAATCAGAACAGCATTAAATTACTATGGCGAAATCACCGGAGAAGTTACTCCGGATGATATCTTAAATAAGATATTCTCCACATTCTGTGTAGGAAAATAACTTAAAAAAAATGTTCGGCTTTATTCTTGAACAGATGTATTTTCTTTCAATGAAAAAAGGTAAGCTTTTTGTCCTTTTATCGGAACAATAACCTTTGCCGGACATTTTGAAGCTATATTTTGTAAATCACCCATTCCACTTTCATAAGAAATCACCGCTAGGTTATTTTTTACTTTAACAGCTCCGTTAACTGAAAAATGTTCACAACTCTTACAACCGGTACATCCCCATTTACACACTTCTTTGACTTGTTGCTCTTCGTCATGATTTGAACATGCTATAAAATGTCCGCCATTTAATGGTACAAGTTTTATAACTCTTGTAGGACAAACAGAAATACATTTACCACAACCGGAACAAATTGCCGAATCAATCCACAATCTGCCTTGTGAATCTGTTTTTATAGCATTCATAGGACAAACTTTTTGACAATCTCCACGTCCCATACATCCTACTTTACATTTTTTATCACCAGAGAAATGATGAAATAAAGTATAACAGTCATCAGCACCGTCAAAAATATATTCAAGCTCAGAAGTTGTATTTGCAGCCAAACATGCTATTTTTGCAACCATTCCAGTTTTACCGTTTTTTAAATTCCTGTTACGAATCTTTCGAAGTATTTCCTTATTACCGGGCAAACATTTATCCGAATCTTCATTTTCATGTGCTATCTTATAAGCGTATTCACTGCAACTGGGATATCCACATTCTCCGCAATCCAATCCCGGTAAATGCTTCATTATTTTATCAATTTTTTTATCGGGTGAAGATTGAAACAATCGTGCAACAAAAGCAAGTAACAGTGCACATAAAAAACTGAATACCGTAAATACCAAAATCCCCACTAGACTTTTTAAAATCATATCAAAAATCATACAAAACGCCCTTCATAAGAAATAAATATTAAGAAAACAATTTTATTAAGATTGACTTATCTACAGCCAAAAAAGCCATTGCCATAAGTCCTGCACTGATAAAAGCAGCCGGAATCCCTTTGAAAGCTTTAGGAACCGTAGCCATATCAAGTTTTTCACGAATTGTCGCCATAATAAAGAGTACAAGAAGAAATCCCAAACCTCCGAAAAATGCATGAACGGTCGCTTCAACAAATGAACAAGTAATTTCAGAATTCTGAAAAACCACTCCCATAACTGCACAGTTTGTAGTAACTAACGGCAAATAAATTCCTAAAGAATGATAAAGCTCCGGAATTTTCTTTTTCAAGAACAATTCAATAATTTGAACAATTACCGCAATTATTACCAAAAAGAACAAAATTCGCAAAAACTTTAAATTAAGCGGTATCAAAAAATAATAATTAACCGGATATGTCACTATTGAAGCCAAAGTCATAACAAATATTACAATAACTCCCATACTGCACACTTGAGTCATTTTTTTAGATGTACCTAAAAAAGGTGAAACTCCCATAAATTGTGTAAGTACAAAGTTATTTATAAAAATACTGGCAATTGCTGTTATAAATAAATTTCCAAACATTTTTTAATCCTCAATATTTTTATTAGAATGATTATAAATCATCTGCTTTACGGCAAGCAATAATCCCAGAGTTAAGAAAGCTCCGGCCGGAGTTGCAAATATTTTAGCATGTTCATAAATAGGAAATCCTAAAATACTGATTTCTCCGATACTGTAAATTCCTAAACCAAAATCTGAAAAATCTAATTGCAGTGTACCGAAAAATTCTCTGATAAAACTGATAAGAATTAAAACTAACATAAAACCTATACCGGTTCCCAAAGAATTTAATACCGTATTACTAATTTTTCTTTTACACGCAAAAACCTCTACACGCTCCAGAATAACACTGTTTACTGCAGTAAGCGGCAAAAATATTCCGAGCGAACTTGCTAAAGACGGCAAAAAGGTTTGAATAAAAATTATTATTACAGACACAAAGCTTCCGGTTACAGTCAAATAAAACGGCAATCTGATTTTAGCCGGAATAAAACTCTTTAATGCTGAAATTACTACATTTGACAATAATGTCGTCAATAAAACAATCAACCCCAAAGCGATTCCGTTTGTAAGTTTTGTTGTCACCGCAAGAGCCGGACCAAGCCCTAACATCAAAACAAATACTGGATTATGAGAAAACATTGCAGATAAAAAATCTTTTGCATTATTTTCCGGCTCTTCTTTAAGTTCATTCTTCACATCTTCAAATTGTTCTTCCGCTAATAAAGAAGTCTTTTTCATTGCATCTGAAGAAGGTATTTTTTCAGCAACAGCTTCTTTTTCTATTTTTACTTTTTTATTATCCAATTCCGTTTTTTCTATTTTCTTTTGAATTACAGAATCGCTTTTATCTATATTTTGCAAATCTGTTTCTTCATGCTTTGCAGAATCAATATTTTTTACGACAGCTTTCTTCACTGTTTGTGTTTTTATTTCAGCCATACTTTCATTTTTTTCTACTTTCGGAACTTCAATTTTTTCTTCAATCTCTGTTATCTTTTGTTTTGTATTTTTTAATTCAACTTCTGCTTCCAATTTCTTTTTGTTCTCTGATTCTTTTTCAATACCCAAATCGGTACTCGCTTTTAACGGAGAATCTTTTTTATCTAATGCAACATCTTTTTTGTCATCATCTGCAATCACAATTATTCTCCTTTATTTGACAATATATTAATTGCTTCTTTAACGGCTTCTATAATTCCGTTATATGTTATTGTTGCGCCGCTAACCGAATCAACAGTATCAAACGGAGGAAACGGCATATCTTTCGTATTGGTTCCTTCAAAAATCTTTAACTCATTTTCATTTTCCCAGATTTTCCCTTTTACTTCTTCGGTAGGCAAAAGTTGAACTTTACGAATTTGCAATGTATCATTAAACGCAATACATAAAGGTAATTCCGAAGAAAACCCGTTACCGAAAACAAAAACAATATACCCTTTTAATTTTCCGTTGCTATCTTTAGCTTCATAATATAGATTTTTTATTCTCACATTATTTACACGAAAATCATTGAAGCCTTTTTTCAAAGTCATAAAGTTGCATTCCGCAAAAGTATTTGCTTCAGGAAATAACTTTCGATTCAATTCATAAATCTTTTCAGCGTTACGCATTTGAGCAAAAGTACAAACAGAAATTTGAACAATGCAAACAAATAAGATTCCGACAAATGCAAAAAGAGCAAGCTTTCCCGCTGCTATTGTATATTCATTTTTCAAATTAATTTTCATTTAACTTTTTCCTTTTTTTATTCCAACCTGCAGGATAATTACGCACATAGCGATCTATTGCCGGCGTAAACATATTCATAAATAATATCGCAAGCCCTACACCCTCGGCGTAGCTTCCCCAAATTCTGATTAACATTGTAATCACACCGCAACCTATACCAAAAATTATCCTTCCTTTAGTTGTAAGCGGCGTTGTCACAACATCGGTTGCCATAAAAAATGCCCCCAAAATCATTCCGCCGGATAATAAATGAAATAACGGATCCCCGGTAAACAAAGAGCCACCGAATCTTGTACCATCAAACACCCACGCCATAATTGCTGCACTTCCGAGAAACGACAAAGGAATTTCAATCGTAATAATTTTACGATACAACAAAAAGAGTGCCGCTAAAACTAATAAGAAAATTGAAACTTCTCCGATACATCCACCTTTAAAACCAAAAAACATACGCAAATAATCAACTTGCGAACGTAAAATATCACCGGGTAAAGTTTCCAATAATTGAATAGAACTTTCATTCCCATACCCACCGCCGTTAAGCAACGAAGACTGAACAGCCGAAAGAGGCGTTGCCGCAGTAAGTCCGTCAGATGAAAACGGAGGTAACCAAACTTGCATTTTTTCAGGCCACGACAATGTAGCAAATATACGCCCAGCAACTGCCGGATTCGCCCAATTTTGCCCTAATCCACCAAAAGCTTGTTTTACAATCACAATTGCAAATATTGATGATAAAATAGGAATATACAAAGGCACTTTAGGCGGCATTGTCATACCCAATAATAAACCGGTTAAAATCGCAGAACCGTCATAAACCGTTACAGGTCGATGCATAATTAATTGACAAATTATTTCCGCAAAAACAGCCGATAAAATCGATAATAAAACTACGGCAACTGCCGAAAAACCGAAGCTCATAAAACCAAAAACACAAGCCGGCAAAAGAAATAATATAACAATATAAATCATCGAAACCGTAGATTCTCTGTTTTGTATATGCGGAGAAACGGATATTAGTAATTTTTCATTATGTTCAACAATCATTAAGAATAGCTCCTTTTAAGCTTCACTACATTCGTCAGAAACTTTTTTTTGATTTTGGCAAAGATTTTTCCCAAACTGAATCTGTTGTACTAACGGAATTTTTGCAGGACATACCCATGCACACGCTCCGCACTCTTTACAATTATTTAAACCGTTTTCACATGCCAAATCATAATGTTTATAGGATATATATTTTACAAGAAGTGACGGCATAAGTCCTTCTGCACATGCACTGACACATTTTCCGCAATTTATACAAATACCGTTTTTCTTAAAATGACTACTTTCTTCGTTTGTAATACAAATGATTCCGGAAACATCTTTTGTTATCGGTGTTTCCAAATCTTTCTGTGCATATCCTCTCATCGGACCGCCGATAACGACTTTCGCAATTTTTCCCGTAAATCCACCGCACTCTTCAATAATATCGCCGATAGGTGTTCCTATACGAACAATAAGATTTTTAGGATGCAAAACTCCGGAACCGGAAACAGTAACAACTCTTTCAATCATAGGTTTATCATTTATAACCGCATTCTTAATAGCAATTAAAGTTGCGACATTAACAACCGTAATTCCGTAATCTTGAACTTTTTTATCTCCCGGAATAACCTTTCCGATAACAGATTTTACCAATTGATGTTCGTTTCCTTGCGGATATTTTACTTTCAAACCAACAGTTTTATAAGAATAACGATTCGCACACAAAACTTTTAGACGTTTAATTGCATCTCGTTTATTATTTTCAACTGCAATATAAACATTTTTAGCTTCAAGTATTTTATTTATAATTTGTGTTCCGAGTAAAATTCCTTCAGTTTTCTCCAAAAGCAATCTGTGGTCACCGGTAAGATACGGCTCTGATTCAGCACCGTTTATAATGAGAGTAGATGTTCCGTTTTTCAAAGCATACTCGAGCTTTTTTCCCTCAGGGAAAGCACTTCCGCCATGCCCGATAATTCCGGCTTCCGTTATTCTTTCAAGTAAATCTTCTTTTGTCATTGAAAGCCAATCATTTAATTGAATAATCTTTCCCGATTTACTGAAACTTCCGCCTAATTCAATAACAATCGCATCGGATTTCTTTCCGTTACCGATATAAACTTGCTTAATTCCTTTTACTACCCCGGGAATTGAAGCATGCACATTAGCAGAAACATCGCCGTCAGCAACAGCAATCAATTGTCCCTCTTCTACGACATCACCCGGTTTTACTATAATTTTAGCCGGTGTTCCGTAATGTTGACATACGGGAATATATGCCACGTTCGGGATATCGGCACTTTCAATATTTTTTCTGTTAATCGGAAATTTTCTGTCATCGGGTTTTATCCCTCGCATTCCGAAAGTTTTTGATAAAAACATATTATACCTTAATAATTTTAAAACTTATTTTATTGCCGACAACCTAAAATGAACATACTAACATGCATTAACCAACGCATTCGCACTTAATTTTTCCAACAAAAAAAACTCCGACTCGCTACAATCTGCAACAAAGAGCCAAATTATGAACGACACATTTACGTCTTTAAATACTTAGTAATATGTTAGGTACAGGCACTTTTTCGCAAGAATCTAGCAAAAAATTATGAAATATTCAATCACAAAGTAAAACCGCTTTCTGTCTCAATGAAGTTATTAATTAATTATTCCGATTTCTAACATAAACACGGAGAAGTTTTCTTATGATTCGTACTTTTTTTTGCACATTATTAATATTTATTATTTTTCCTACATTCCCTAAAGTTACCGCAAATCTTATTCATTCATCATATTTATACAAAACAGCTCAAACAGATAATGAACTTTCTCCGTTTTCCGGTAAAACTCCGCTTATATGCCTAAATAAAGGCTCCAAGGTCAAAATATTAGATGAATTTGAAACTTCAGCCATGCACGGAAACATTTTATTTGTTGAAATCGCCGACGGAAAAACCGGATATATAGAAAAAAGTTCCGTAATCCCGGAAGAATATGCCGACATAAAATTTTTCACTAATATACAAATTAAAGACTTACCCAAAAATTCCACTCTGTCTTTTTTATACTCCGGCATGGACGGTTTGCATTTTGAAGATAAAAACAAAAAAACTTTTATTCTGGAGAATCTGGAAAATGTTCGATTTATTTTAAATCGCAAAGCCGAAAATCGTTATCGTTACAATAACGGATGTATCATTGTAAAAGCTATTGATATGCAAACATTACGCCCACTGACAAATGCAAAACTTAACAATATAAAAATAGAATCCGACGGATATTGTTATCTTGATAAAAAAGATGTCGGCAAAGATTTTTTATTAGAATGTGACGGATATGAATCTAAAAAAGTAACCGTTAACAAAAAAATTAATTTATTTTTTCTTTCTGCATTTCACTCTATTAAGGAAGAAAATAATGCTGATAATAAAAATATTTGTACGGTAAAAATTAATTCTATTTCTGAAATATCACAAATATATTTTCGCAAAGAAAACAGTTTTGTAATGCATTCTGCTGATTCTCAAAAAATCTCCTTATCAAAAGGAAAATATGAAATTATTTACGAAACTGTCGAAGGCGGTTTTTATCCGTTGCAACAATTTATAAATCTACGAAATGATTCTGCAAATACATCAGATATATTAAAAAATGCCAATCGTGACAGAAGCAATTCTTTATGGCGTGAAGTTCCCCGCCCCACAGAAAGTAATGCTATATGGAAAATACTCTTTCTGAAAGGAAAAAATATAAACTCCGATGTTTCTTCACTTAAATATGAATTAGAATTTATTAATTCCGGTTTTAATTTTTATCGCAATAACCGACTTGTTGCCGGCGGATATTTTGTTCGTGATAATGAAAATATCAGATTACACTGGAATTTCGGTTACGGAATGCAAGCGTCGTTATTTTCATGCGGTGTTGTCGTCAGCGGAAAAATACGTGAAAATATCGGTACAGGCATTTATGAATTTGAAATTGACTACAAAAAGTTCGAACCTAAAGTTGCCGACAAAATAAAAATGCCTTGGCTTCCCGATATTTTTAATAAAGAAAATATTCTATTCATAAAAAAAACAAATTAACCACAATAAAAACAGCCTTTGTTTTTTACATCTACGCTATCGAAAGGTTCGGTACTGTATTCCTCTGCCATTCCGAGATAATAACCGGATTTTAACGGACGTGAAAAAATATCCGAATTAATACAATGATATCCGTTATCAATAAGAAGCTGCGTTGTAATTCCGTTTCCCGGTACTCTTTGATTTGAAAAACTTCCGTCATAAATTGTACCTACTCCGCAACTCGGCGAACCGTCTTTTAAAACAATCGATTTTACATCAGTATATAAATGTAAGATTTTCAATGATTCTTCAGCTCCCCGATTAAATTGGAAAGTTACATTTTTACCACTTTGAGATATAACTTGATTACCGGATATTTCAGATTTCTCACGCGGAGTACATAAACCGCCGAGTTGTTCCGGGCAAAAAGGTATCGGAATAAAATATCCTTTTTCGATTAGACAAAAAAGGGAAGCAGAAAAATTATTGCTTCCCGAATATTTAGTGTTAATTCCTAATAAACACGCCGATACCGGCAAATATACTTGCGGTAAAGGCGATATAACTTTTATTTTCATAACAATTAATCCAATGTGCGACCGTCGGCACCTACAAGCCATGCTTTTTGTACAGGTGTCAATTTACCTTCACTCCACAACTCTAGCAAATTCTTAATTGCAAATGCATTAAATGTTACTTTTTCTCCGGCAGACAAAACTTTTGCAGTTTTACCTTCGTTATTTAGATATTGTGCAGGAATTAAATCTCTAAACTCTTTACTTTCAACAATATCTCTCAAAACTTTTGAAGGAATCATTTTTTCTACATAAGCTACACGGAAGAATTCCTGAGAAATACCGTTACCTTTAGAAAGTTTATCAATAACAATCGTATTAATTGTTAACTTACCTATCAATTCCGAACGATATTGTAATTCTTCAGCAGATACATATTCACCTAAAGAGTGAAAGTTTTGTTGATTCATATCAATATTAATTTCTTTAATTCTGATGTCTTCCGCAACAAAAGCTTTTTCTTCAACTTCAGAAGTCTTTTCACCGTTACGTTCTGTCTTCTCAATATTTTTAGTATGTTTTTGAGGCGGTAACGGTGTAGCCGGAATAGGTTTTCTCACAACAGCAGGTTCTTTTGCCGCTTTAGCTACAACTGTTTTTTCTGCAGGAACTTCTTCTTTTGCCACATCAGCAGAATTTTCTTCTTTTTGAAGATTATCTTCAAGCTTTATATTTTCAATATCCGCTTTATCTGCTTCCTGCTTATACATTGCATATTTTGAAGTTTCAGGTTTAAACCAATCGAAATAATATTTACTTACGAGTAAAGTTAAAACTGAAAGAATCACTACCCCCGTAACAACATAAAAGCCTATATATTTTCTATTCATTTTATCACCATCCTTTGTGAAAAATACATTCTATTTTTCTGATAAAATCAGTATCGGCATTTTTTCAAACATCTTCAATCCAGATGACACAAATCCATAAAAAAATATTAATCTGAAAATCTACTGATTAATTCCAACACACTTTCGGTATTTCTTTTAACGCTTTCTTGAATTACGCTTTTTTCGGCACGAATCTTATCAAAAATAACATCTGAAACTGTAAGAATTACTGCCGACTTCATGTCATATTTAGCAGTAAGAGCAAATAAAGGATATGCCTCCATTTCTACGACAAGCGTACCGTATCGAGCAAATTTTTTATATAAATCATAATTATCTTCATAAAATGTTTCAGAACAAAGCCCTGCTCCGGCATGAACACGTTCATTCCCGTGAATGTTAACGGCTGTTTGATACAATGATGAGGTTAAAACAAAATCAGGTACAGCTGAAAAAGATGCTCCGAGAAATTCTCTGGCATAAATATCATGACTTGAATGTGCAGCCGTAAGAATAACCGTATCTCCGGCATTAACCTTTTCTGCTTTAATAGTTCCGCAGGTTCCTAAACGAACAACATTTTTTACTCCAAGCATATTTAATTCTTCCAAAACAATACTTATCGACGGTGAGCCCATCCCCGCAGTCTGAACTGAGACTTTTTTCCCTTTATAAGTTCCTGTATATCCGTACATATGGCGATAACGATTATAACAAACAGGATTTTCTAAATATTTCTCTGCAATAAACGTTGCACGATCCGGATCTCCAACCAAAATTACAGACTTTGCAACATCACCAATATTAGCTTCAATATGAATAGGCATAATTTTTCTCCTTGTAATAAATACCTTTCGGAAAGATATATTTTTTTTTTAAGACTCTTCGAGCTAAAGGAATAAACCGACGAATCTATCGAGGTCTCAAGACGGGGAAAATAAAAAAACTGTAAAGCCTCCCCGAACCGTGCAATAAAAATACCTCTCAAGTACATTAAAGATAAATAGAAAATTTTTTCTAATTTATTTTTTAAGGATACTTAAATGAAAAAGTTTAAAGCATGGGAAGACTTGACAATTACCGACGACTTTATGTTTTCGCA
>JBGUUT010000047.1:0-15008 GCA_045133795.1 Spirochaetota bacterium | reverse complement strand
GAAAAAAACTTATTTGCAAATGTCTGCATTAAAATTTTATCTTTAGTCAAATACTTACATTTTTTTGCAATCAGTTTTTTTAAAATTAATTTTAAATCCTTATTTTTAGCGGCATTTTCACCATTTTGATTAAATAAAGAAAGAATATAGTCAAACAGATTAAACAAAACATACCTCTTAAATTAAAATAATTATTTTTTGTATCAAATAATATACACTCTTTTCATTTTTTCAAATGGGATTTTTGTATTTTTTTAGCCTTAAAAAGTATTTTATTTGATTTTAAACCTTTTTTTAACTTCTTTTTACCTCAAGGCACTCACAATGCTCAATTGGTAACATAAAAGGAGAAAAAAATGGTTAATAATTTAATCGGAAGTTTAAACAAAAAAGTTGAAAAGTACAATTCATCAGAACAACATCGAATTATTATTTCATGTTTACCAATGTTACATGCCTTGTCGGTAAAGATTGCTCGCAGAACCGGACATTCCAGTGAAGATTTGTTTCAAGAAAGCGTTCTGGGATTATTACGAGCAGTACAAAGTTACGAGGGAAAAAACGGAGCAAAATTTAGTACTTATGCTTATTTTTGGGCTTTAGCGTTTATTGAAAAATATATTGACAGAGAAAACAAAAATATCAACTCACTGAACAATGAATATATAGAAAATTTTATAACATCACCGGAGAATATTTTATTGGAAAAGGAGAAAAAGAAAGAATTAAATTTATCACTTTTAAAATTAGATCCAATACAGTTAAAAATTATAAATCTGCGTTTTTTCAGTAATGAAAAACAAAATAAAAGTTTCAAAACTTTAGCAGAGGAACTTTGTATTACCGAAACTAAACTTTATAAAATCTACAAAATTGCATTATCAAAATTAAGAAGAAAAATACAAGGAATATAATCTTACTACCCGGAGAGAATTACACATTATTTTTGTAATTCTCTCAATCTTTCAATTACTGCATTTATTTGAAAATTCGGTGTAGAACTGCCTGCGGTCAATCCTATTGATTTTATAGATTTATCAAATGAAACAATTTCATTCGGATATTCAATAAATAAAGTTTTAACTTTAGTAGACATTCTTTCATACAAAGAATGTGTATTTGAAGATTTTTTATCACCGATTACAATCGCCAAATCCACTTGTTCAGCCAACTTCAAAGCGGCTTCTTGAGTTCTTTGAGGATTTCTGCACAAAGTATTATGTACTGTTAGATTAGGGTAGGTTAATTGTAATATATTCTGTATTCTTTCGAAATGTTCAACATTCATTGTTGTTTGACTTATTAATACCGGCGATTGTAACTGTTTTGACAATTCTTTCGCTTCGTCTTCTGAACTGACAATAACAAACTCTGTACTGCAATAACCGCAAATCCCCATAACCTCAGGATGATCTTTCTTGCCAAAAATTATTATATCGTGATTAGCATCGGACAATTGTTTAGTCAACAATTGAACTTTTTTCACGATAGGGCAAGTTAAATCAAAAATCTTTTTGCCAGCATCTTCAAGTCGCTTATAAGTTTTCAAAGTTATACCGTGAGCTCTGATAATTACATTTTTGATTTCGGTATCATTTAAAATTTCATCAACATTTTCAACAACAATCAAACCGCTCTTTTCAATCTCGTTTATTGCAAAGCGATTATGAACAATATCTCCGAGTATTACGGTTTGCGGATAATCTTTCACAATTTCCAATGTTTTATCAAAGGCGTTTTTTACCCCCATACAAAAACCGGCACTTTCAGCTAAAATAATATCAAACATTATTTTACTACCTTTCCGTCAAAATCACGTCCCAAAATTAATTTTACATCAATCTTTGATGGTGCATTTTTATATTCCGGTTTGTGGTTCTCGTATATTGTTCGCTTACATTTTATTAAATCAGCTAATTTTAAAGCTTTAGCTTCGTTATTTCTGATTATAATCACAGTATTCTTATATTCACTGTGATCTGCATTCCCGGTTTCAATTACATCAAAACCATAAGATTCAAGGTAACGTTTACATCTTCCGGCAAATCCTACTATATCTGTTCCGTTTAAAACCTGAACCGTTATTTTATTTCCTATTTCTTTTACTTCTTTAATCTCTAAAGCGGCTAAAGTTTCTTTTACTTCTTTCTTTACCCAAAAACCACTTTTTTTAGGTAAATAAATGGTTTTATTATTTTTTATATCCTTATCACAATAAACAATTATACTTACAAAATTTCTGGAATAGTTAGAAACTCCTTGTGAAAAACGTGTGTTTATTTGATTATAAAAAATCAAAACATCATTTAAAGAAAGATTTGTATTCCACAACTCATAAATATATTCAGATATAATCTTTTCATTGAATAAATCTTGAAATGTTTCTTTTAAAGTAATCACACTGCGAATAAAAATTTCATCTCGTTTTAATTCTTCGTACTCATTTTCTCCGTTCTTTTTTAAAGTTAAATATTCAAGAGCTTTATCACCGTCAAGATTAATAATCCCCGACGGATAATAGATGTGTTTAGCCGGAATCGAAATTTCTTCGGTAAAAATCTCTATTCCTCCAACTAAATCAACATATTTAACTAAATTCTTTTCAGATAAAAACAAATAATAATTAATCTGAGTTCCCAGCAGTTTAGAAATACCATTTTTTATTTCTTCTTTTGAAACTCCAGAAGCATAAGTCTCTGACAATATATAAAAATCTTGCTTCCCGCCTTTAATGAAAGTTGCATAAGTATTAGATAATAAATGAACCCCCGCTATTCTGTCTGTTAAAGAATTATAAAATAACACAAAGGCTTTTGTTAGCTTATTCTCTTCGTTATAAACTGCAAAAAAACAAGACACTGTCTGATTATTTTTTAACAAAACCTGAAGTTTATTTTCACTTTTAAAAAAAGTTCCGGCAAATATTGTAATAACAAGTAATAAAAGAATTATAGCAATTAAAACCCAACTATTTGCATTATTAGAATGTCGACTATCCATAATTTTACCTTTTTAAGAAATCAAATATAGAGCTTGTGTGTATTTATATAATCTTTTACTTTGTCAGGCAATAAAAAATCTACTTTTCTTCCGTTGCGTATTCTGTTTCTTATATCTGTCGAACTGATATTTATAATACGATTATCAAGTGATGTCATAGGGTAAGGTGTAACAACTGAATTAACATTACGCTTGAGACAAATAAGGTCACATTCATTACATAAATTATCAATTTCTTTCCATAAATGAAGACCGTCTAACAAATCATCACCAAAGATTAATCCAGGCTTTTCAGAAAAAATTATTTTTTCTTTCAATTCTCGAACCGTATCAATACTATAAGATTTTCCGCCTCGATTTATTTCAACATCTGAAACATCCAAATAATCAAAACCTTCTACCGCAAGTTTTACCATATTCAAGCGATGAATCGCCGGCGGAAAATCTAAAGAATCTTTATGTACTGGTATATTAGTAGGAACTAAAATTATCTTCTCATAATGGAGATTTTCCAAAACCCATACAGCAGATAATAAATGCCCATAATGAATTGGATTAAAACTTCCGCCGTAAATAGCGATTTTCATTTTGATTGCTCATTTTCAAGCTCATGAATTTTATCTTTCAAAGCATATAATAATGAATCTACACCTTCACGAGTTACACTGGAAAACGGTATTGCTTTAATATTCATTTCACTTTCTAATAACTCTATTTTAAACGCACCGTCATGTAAATCATACTTCGATGCAGCAATCAAATAAGGCTTATTATAAAGCTCTTGAGAATAATTAAAAATCTCTTTACGCAACTTATCAAATTGCAATTCATAATCCGGGTCATCTAAATCTATAATAAATAATAAAAGCTTTGTTCTTTCTATATGTTTTAAGAATTCTATTCCTAATCCTACACCGGAAGAAGCTCCTTCTATTATACCCGGAATATCTGCCATAACAAAACTTTCGTATTCTACATGAAAAACACCCAAATTAGGTACTAACGTTGTAAAAGGGTAGTTAGCTATCTTAGGCTTTGCACATGATACAACACTTAACAAAGTTGATTTTCCTGCATTAGGAAAACCTACAAGTCCTATATCAGCAATAAGCTTTAACTCTACTCTCAGACGCATTTCTTTACCCGGTAACCCGGGCTGAGCATAACGCGGTGCTTGATTTGTAGATGTTGCAAAATGCATATTTCCCAAACCGCCTTTTCCACCTTTTAAAAACTCATAAGTCTCACCAGAATCAAGCATATCATGAATTAAAATTCCGGTATCGGCATCATAAAAAACCGTTCCCGGCGGTACATCAATGTAAACATCTTCACCGTCTTTTCCATTCATTTGAGATCCCATTCCGGGCAAACCATTCTTTGCAATAAAGTTTTTACGCCTTTTTAAATCATATAATGTACGAAGATTATCGCGAACACGAAAAAAGACGGAGCCACCATCGCCTCCGTCTCCTCCATTAGGTCCGCCATATGGAATATATTTTTCCCTCCGAAAACTGACACAACCTGCACCACCGTTTCCGGAACGAACTTTAATAATTGTTTCGTCTACAAAAAACATAAATTAAACTGAATAAACGCTGATTGCTCTTTTCTTTCCGCCGAGAACTTTCTCGAATTTAACTACACCGTCAATCAAAGCAAAAAGAGTATGATCTTTTCCACAACCTACATTTTTTCCTGCATAAAATTTAGTTCCTCTTTGACGAACTAAGATGTTACCTGCAGTAACAGTCATTCCACCAAATTTCTTTACACCTAATCTCTTTGACTCAGAATCTCTTCCGTTACTAGTACTTCCACCACCTTTATGATGTGCCATTTTAATCCTCCAAAATAATAATCTTTACATAATCCGGATAATGCTTCTCTATTAAAAATAGACCTGTTATCAGAAAATCACAATAATTTATAATCTTCTCATAATCATCATCAGCCACATTTTCTATTTCTATTTCAAAACATTTTCCATTATCGCTTTGCTTTATTTCACTTGTTACACAAGTTTTAAACAATGCATACGCTGTTTGAACTAGGGTTGAAACCGCAGCACAAACAATATCCTTTCCTTTTCGAGCAAAATTACTATGCCCGAAAACTTTTAAACCACAAAAATATTCATGGTTTATTTTTCTTTTTAACTCTATTTTAATCAAGCGTTGATTGATTCAATCTTGATTAAAGTTCTTTGTTCTTTATGACCTTTTGTTCTCTTGTAATTTTTTCTTCTTTTGAATTTAAATACAGTTATTTTGGGATCACGAACATTATTATCTATAACTGTAGCTTTTACAGTTGCACCGCTAACATAAGGTGCACCGATTTTTGTTGCATTCTTATCATCAATAACCATCATTAATTTGTCAAAAGTAATTTCGGCATCTTTTTCTACATCTGCCATTTTATCAATTACGATAGTATCTCCAACCTGAACAGTATACTGTCTGTTTCTGTCTTCAAAAATAGCCTTCATTTTTGGAACTCCCCATTATTATAAATATATTAATTTTTTTATAAATCTTTTTACGTTGATAACAGACAGGCCGAAACCACCGTAAAACAGTTACGGTCTTTTACCATAACGAAAAATAAAAGTCAAATGAGATTCATATTTTTTGCTGTTTATGGCTTTTTGGTGCATACCCTGACAACTTCATTGAAAAAGCCCCGTGTCCACACGAAAGACTGCGTAATCTCGTTGCAAAACCAAATAATTCTTCCATCGGAGCATAAGAACTTATTCTGTCAAATGAATCAATTCTTGAAATATCACAAACAGTTCCGTGACGTGCTTGAATTTCTCCGGTAATATTCCCCGTATACTCCGGCTTCACAAAAATTTCCAATTCCATTTGAGGATACAAAAGTTCAACATCCATATCTTTTATAATTTTTGTCGCAAGACGAGAAAATACACTGCAATATAATCCCAAAGAAATCAAAGGTGATGATGTTTCAAAATTTAGAATTCTTACCTTCGTATTAATAAATTCATATTCCTTTCCTGTAATTAACAACGAACGTAATATTTCTTTACTTTGTGAAAAAGTTTCTCCTATATCAAAAATGTTTTCTAATTTTTCAGAAAACTGCATTTTCTCTTCGCTGATATTAGAAATTTCCAAAGACAATGTAGCTTGAATTTCTTGATTTTGAATAACAAACGAAGAACTCTCTGTTAATGCTATATTTTTTGCAGGAATCAATTTCGGAATAACCGCCGGTTGACCGGCACGAGTTTTAATTTTATAAGAATGTTCAAGTCTGTCTCTAAAAATCTCAAGATGAAGCTCTCCCATACCACCTAAAATAATTTCTCCGGTCTCGCTGTCTTCCTTTAGAAGTAGAGTTGCATCTTCTTGTAATAAAAACTTTCCTATATTGAGTAATTTCTCTCGATTTTCTGGATTTTCAGGTTCTATTTTCAAAAAGATTATCGGATATTGTTTAAAATTCTCACAATTTTCATTTTTTATAGCTTCGTCATGGTTTATATAAAGAGCCGAACTAGCAAGAGTTTCATTTTGCTCTTCTTGAATTATGGCAATTTGTCCTTCCTTTACTTCATCTTCTTCATCAAGCAAACCACCGAAAGGCGTATAAATTTTATCGATTACCACAGTTTCACCGGTTCCGGCACTATACAATTTCAAGCCTTTATTCAATATTATATTCTTATTGATTTTTATAAGTCTTAATCTTCCTAATTCCTGATGAGCCATATATTTAAAGCAAAAAACATCAGGTATTTTTTTATTATTATCAATATCATTGGGAGCCGGAAAAAAGTTTTTTATTCCATCAGCTAAAAGCGAAATTCCCGCATTTTTTTTACTTGACCCACATAATAAAGGCATTATTTTTTGCTTAATTGTTAACGTTCTGAGAGAATTTATAATCAATTCTTTATTAAGATTTCCGCCGAGAACACTTTCCAAAACTTTTTCATCATGCTCTGTTAAAGTGTCAACCAGCAGAGTATAATAAAAATCAAACAAATCTTTTGCATTTTCGGGAAGAGGGAAACAATCTTGTTTTAAACCGTCTTGAACAACAAGCTTTTCAGATAACACATCGATGATTCCGACAAATTTATCTTCCTTATAATAAGGAAAAGCCAAAGGTAAAACCGGATATTGTTCTTGAATTTCATAAAAAACTCGCTCAAAATCAGCGGATTCTTTATCCAATTTATTTATATAAAAAATCAACGGCTTATTTTTCATTGAATCAGCACGTAACAAATTTTCAGTTTGAGCTTGAATCCCCGCTTGGCCGCACACAACAACAACTGCTGCATCTAAAACTTGAAGACAACACTCAACCTCATTCATAAAATCAACGTGTCCGGGCGTATCGATAATATGAAAAGTAGTATCTTTCCATAAACATTTTGCAACTGCAGACTGAATCGTAATACCGCGTTCACGTTCTTCATACAAATAATCTGTAACCGTTGTACCTTCTTCTACTTCACCGAGATAACGACTTGCTCCTGCCGAAAACAACAATCGTTCGGTCGTTGTTGTTTTTCCGGCATCAATATGAGCTATAATTCCAAAATTACGAATATTAATCATAGCGTTTTATATACAAAATCCCCCACAGAATGTAAAGGTTACAGAAAAAAACATCTTTTTACTAAACAATATTTATGTTAATTTATACTGGTACACAATTGTACCGGGATAATAGAATGTACAAAATTAAATATAGCTTTTTTGATAATACTATTGAGAAAGTCACAAATATCAAACCTCAAGATATTATAGTTCTCCAAACAAAAAAAGGAATAATGCTAAATAATGCCCCGAAAATACTTGTCAAAGAACTAAAAAAACATAAAGCTGATTTTATTTATTGTGATGAAGCTGGCAGTTATAAACCAAATTGGTCTGTAAATACCATAAACAGTTGGAATTATATTTCCGGAATAACAGC
This sequence comes from Spirochaetota bacterium, assembly GCA_045133795.1. Classification (GTDB taxonomy): domain Bacteria; phylum Spirochaetota; class GWE2-31-10; order GWE2-31-10; family GWE2-31-10; genus RGIG8597. Next base: position 7,046 of record JBGUUT010000047.1, on the reverse strand, counting down.
ATTTACCGGAGAAGTTTTTATCAATGCCGGTTTAACAAACATTCAACCGTCTTGTACTTATGATTTAATTTTAAGACTGACCGAAAAAGCAAAAAAAATTATTCATACAAATAAAATTCTATTTGCTCCAAATGAAAATATAAACAACATTGATGAAAATCTTGAAAAAAAAGCTCTTCAAGAACACTTTAAGCGAATAGGATTAGAAAACTTTACAATACACAAAACAGATTCGAATATTTTTCACACACAAATTGTTACGGATAAAAATCCGCTTATCAGTATTCTTATTCCAAACTGTGACCATATTAATGATTTACAACGCTGTGTTAATTCTATTTTGAATAAATCTACTTATAGAAACTTTGAAATCATTATTATTGAAAATAACAGCAAGAGCAAAGAAATCTTTGATTATTACGAACAACTCAAAAACAATCCTTTGATAAAAGTTTTGTATTACAAAGGAAAATTTAATTATTCTGCCATAAATAATTTTGCTGCAAAAAATGCAAAAGGAGAATACTTATTACTACTTAATAACGATACTGAAGTTCGTTCGAAAAACTGGCTGGAAGAATTATTGTCGTGCTTACAATTCCCGAATGTCGGATGTGTCGGAGCATTACTTTCTTATCCGGATAAAACGATTCAACACGCCGGAATCGTTTTAAAAATGCAAAACAGAACCGCTGGACATATATTTCAATACGAATCAGAAACTAAAATCGGTTATGAACATCGCCTCGATGCAGTTCAAAATGTCAGTGCCGTTACCGGTGCATGTTTAATGACAAAAACTTCCGTTTATAAAAAGTTAGGTGGATTGGATGAAAAATTTGCCGTCTCTTATAATGATGTGGATTTTTGTCTGAGATTGCAAAAGGCAAAATTTAATTGTGTTTTTACACCTTTCGCAAAACTTTTTCATGATGAGTCAAAAAGCAGAGGAAAAAAGCGTTCGTTAATACAAAAAATTCGTTTTTTCTCAGAAATTATGCGTCTTCATTTCCGTTACCGAAAATTATTTCTAAAAGGCGATTCTTTTTATTCAAAACATCTTCCTCTTGATAAAACGGATTGTAACAGTAATTTTGAAAAAAAAAGCAAAATCTTTATAGCAATGCACAAAGATTATATTACACCACACAATGAAATTTTTGAAACAGTTCAATGTGGTTGTAATCTTACGAATACACGCCTAAATTGCAAACATTTCGATAACTGCGGCGAAAATATTTCCGCTAAAAATAAAAATTATTGCGAGTTAACCGCACTTTACGCAATGTGGAAAAACGGAAATTTTGAAAATTGCGATTACGTCGGGCTTATGCATTATCGCCGTTATTTATATCCGTTTAATCAGCCTTTAAATTTATTCCGAAAGTTTTTTTCTTTATCACAAAATAGCCGTTTGGGAAAAATATTCCCCAATTTCAACGGACAATTATTTTCCGGTAAAAAAAATACAAAATGGGCAAATCCGGAATTTGCATTAGCAGAAATATCCGCTTTTTTAAAAAATGAAATGTATAATTTTGATATGCTTATTCCTTATCCGGAAATTTTACCATGCAGTGTTTATAAAAATTATTGCGATTGTCACAGAGAAAAAGATTTACAGGCAATGATTGAAAGTGTAGAGACGTTGTTTCCGGCTTTCTTGCCTTACTTAAAAAAAGTATTAAATTCACATACTTTATATATAGGAAATTTGTTTGTTATGCAAAAATCATTGACAAATGAATATCTATCAATGTTATTTACCGTACTTGAAAATGTAGAAAAAAAAATAATTTTACCGACAGACACATACCAAGCCAGAGTTTTTGGTTTTCTTGCGGAACGATTATTTTCTGCATTTGTTTTGTATTGTAAATCTCAAAAATTCAAAATCCGTCATGCATGGATTTTAAATATAAAGAATTAATCACAGGAGAAAATATTATGACAATTTTATTAACCGGAGGAGCCGGATATATCGGAAGCCACATCAGTGTAGAACTCGCACAAGCCGGATACGATACCGTAATTCTTGATAATTTAAGTAATTCATCTGAAAAATCAGTACATCGTGTTGAAAAAATCACAGGAAAAAAAGCTGCTTTTTATAAAGTTGATTTACTTGATGCTGAAGCGGTAAACAATGTATTTGAAAAAGAAAAAATCGATGCAGTAATTCATTTAGCCGGCCTAAAAGCTGTAGGTGAATCTGTTGCAAAACCTTTAGAATATTATCATAACAACATTACCGGGACATTAATTCTTATTGATTGTATGAGAAAGCACAATGTAAAAAACTTTGTTTTCAGTTCATCGGCAACTGTTTACGGTACACCTAAAACTGTTCCTATTACAGAAGATTTTCCAGTAGGAAATACGACAAATCCTTATGGTGAAACAAAATTAATGATTGAACGAATTCTAACGGATTATCAAAAAGCTAATCCTGATTTCAATGTAGTAATACTACGCTACTTTAATCCTGTAGGAGCTCACAAAAGTGCAATGATAGGGGAAGACCCTAAAGGGATTCCGAATAATTTAATGCCTTATATTTCCCAAGTAGCTGTAGGAAAACTCAAATGTTTAAACGTTTTCGGTAATGATTATGATACTCCGGACGGAACCGGTGTTCGTGATTATATTCACGTTGTTGATTTGGCAAACGGTCATGTAAAAGCGATTGATTATCTAAAAACTCACAACGGACTTTTTGTTTTTAATTTAGGAACCGGAAAAGGTTACAGTGTATTAGACATGGTTAATGCTTTTTCAAAAGCATGTGGTAAAGAAATTAATTACATAATTGCACCGAGACGCAGCGGAGATATAGCACAATGTTATGCAAATCCGGAAAAAGCACAGAAAGAATTGGGATGGAATGCCGTAAAAACACTGGAAGACATGTGTGCTGACACTTGGAATTGGCAATCAAAAAATCCAAACGGATATGAAGAATAGCCCTTAAATTTGATACTGTCTCGAAAGTAAAAATCATAACATCAGCCTAACTTATCGGATGACAAACAATACTTTCGGGACAGCTCATTTCGTTATGCCATTGCTATTTATTGTGAAAAATAGTAGAGAAAGGTAATTATTTTGATTAATAAAGAAGGTTTAATGATTATACAAGAATTAATATTTCCATATATCGGAGATACGGAATTATATTTCCGTATTGATAACGGTAAAATTGAAAATAAAGAAGTTTTCCTTGAAAAAAACGGTATTTTAAAAACAAACACGTTTTTTAATATTTTTTCTGCCGGAAAATGGTTTAAATACACAGACTTAAACAATTTATCCATTCATTTTGCCGGAACGGGAAAAGTAAAGCTTGAAATATTTAAAATTCACAATGACAACGAAACAGAGCAAATCGTTTATTCTGAAGATTTAGATTTGAATGAAAATATCATCATTGAATTACCTGCAAATATTTGGCAATTTAACAACGGAATGATTTTCTTCGCTTTAACGGCATATGAAAATGCGGTTATTGAGAAAGCAAACTACATTACAAATACCTTGCCGGGTAACGACATTTTCATAGCACTAAATATTTGTACATACCGCCGAGAAGAATATCTAAAAAACAATATTACAAAATTAGAAAAGGATATTCTAAATAATCCGGATTCATTCCTTTATAATAAATTAGAAGTTTTTATTGCAGACAACGGAAAAACTCTTGGCAACAGTATTACTACAGACAAAATTCACGTATTTCCTAATGCTAATACCGGCGGTTCCGGTGGTTTTACGAGAGGATTGCAAGAAATTCTTGCACTTTCGGATGAAAAGAAAATTACTCATACTATTTTTATGGATGATGATATAAAACTAATTCCGCAAGTTATTGAACGAACAGCACAATTTCTATCTTTTATAAAAGATGAATTTGCTGACAGTATAATTCCCGGAGCAATGTTAAAATCAGATTCTCCTAACGTTCAACATGAATTCGGAGCTCAATGGAACAATATTCCCACACCACAACGCACAAGCTTTGACTTATTAAAAATTAAATCACTTACTGACAATGATAAAGAAGATACTCAAGTTGACTATGCCGGTTGGTGGTATAGTTGTATGCCGATTCAAGCACTTAAAAAAATAGGGTTACCAATGCCTTTTTTTATACACGGGGATGATATAGAATGCGGACTGCGTTTAAATTTACCGTTTATTTTTTTTAACGGAATAGGTGTATGGCATGAATCTTTTGAAAATAAATATCAACCGATAACAGTTTATTATGATTCCAGAAATTATTTAATCGTAAACATTCTATATGAACAAACGTTTAAATTTACTCCACGATTCTTTACTGAGATTTTCTGGCGTACTGCTACATACAGATATATAGAAGTTTATCTTTACCTAAAAGCAGTTAAGGATTTTTGCAAAGGTGCAGATTGGTTGCTAAATATTGATTCAGAAAAATACCATGTTAATTTGCTTAAATATATAAAAAAATATTTTTCTCCTGTAACCTTAGAAAATATACCTGACAATTTTACTTATATAAAAACAAACACTGCCAAGATTTATAATAAGTGGAAATCTATTTTAACTTTAAACGGATGGTTATTGCCGGCAAACAAAAATATTGTACTGGACATAGGGACAGATGCACACGAAATGTACAGAGTAAAAAAAGCAATTTGGTATATCCCGCAAACAAAACAGGGAATGCCGGTAAAAAAAAGCTTTAAATCTCTATGTAAGGTAGGCTTTTTGACTTTATATACTTATTTTGTTATTCTTTTTAGATATCGAAAAGCAAAAAAGAGCTATAAAAAATCATTTGATAAGCTTTGTCAAAAGAAAAATTGACATCAATTATTAATAAAAATCAATAGGACAATTTATGTTTAAAACAATAAAAGAACTTTGGGATTACCGTTCAATGATAGAGAGTCTTGTAAAACGTGAACTCCGAGGAAAATATGCAGCGTCATTTCTGGGTTTTCTGTGGACTTTCATGAATCCGTTATTACAACTCATTGTATACACAATAGTTTTTTCCGTTATTTTCCATAATAATATAGACAGATATTACTTGTATCTTTTTATAGGATTAGTTCCGTGGATGTATTTCAGTGCTGTATTTACAGAAGGTGCAAATTGTGTTGTAAATCAAAGCGGATTGATAAAAAAAATATATTTCCCCAGAATGGTATTACCTATTTCTTTTTCCACAAGCCGTTTTGTAAATATGCTTTTAGTTTTTATAGTTATCTTCTTGGTAATCATTGTAACAGGTTGGGGAATTAATCCGGTTGCATTATTATTTTTGCCCATTGTTTTTGCTGTTGAATATTTGTTAGTTACGGGAATTGCAATGTTTGTTTCTTGTTTGACTGTTTATTTTAGAGATTTAGCTTATATATTAGGAGTAATTTCCACGCTTTGGATGTATGCAACACCGCTTTTTTATTCTCCGGATATTATTCCGGAAGCTTACAGAGGGTATTACAATTTAAATCCTATGGTTTCAATAATCACAGCATTTCGCGATATTCTATATTACAAACGCATCCCGGCATTAGAGACATTAGCTCTTGCCGTTATTCTGGGAGTCGCAGTTCTCGCTATAGGTTCTGTACTGTTTAATATTTTAAATCGACGTTTTGCAGAGGAGTTATAGTAATGAACGAAAATGCAATTGAAGTAAAAAACGTTTCGAAATGCTTTAGAATTTATCCGGACAAAGGCTACTCCTTGCGTGATAAATTGCTTTTTTGGAAACGTAACAGATATGAAGAATTAAAAGTTTTACAAAATGTAAGTTTTTCTATAAAAAAAGGGGAAGCCGTTGGGCTGATAGGTCACAACGGTTGCGGAAAAAGTACCACATTAAAAATGCTTACTCGTATAATTTATCCCGATTCCGGACAGGTTATAATGAACGGAAGAGTTTCAAGTTTATTAGAATTAGGAGCCGGTTTTCATCCGGACATGACAGGACTTGAAAATATTTATATCAATGCATCTATTTTAGGACTTAAGAAAAAAGAAATAGATAAAAGAATTGACGATATTATAAATTTTGCTGAATTAGGTAATTTCCTAAGCAATCCGGTAAGAACTTATTCTTCCGGAATGTATATGCGTTTAGCTTTTGCCGTAGCCATTAACGTTGATGCTGATATTTTGCTGATTGATGAAATCCTTGCAGTCGGAGATGCTAAATTTCGTGATAAATGCTTGAAAAAACTCAAAGAAATAAAAGAAAAGGGAACTACAATTGTATTAGTTTCTCATTCTTTAGGACAAATAGAATCTTTTTGTAACAGATCAATTTGGCTTCATAACGGGCAAATTTGTAAGGACGGCTCACCAAAAGAAGTTCATAAAGAATATTTAGATTTTATGAATAAGAAAATTTAGTCTCACTAACTACTGCACTTTTGACTTTTATATTTTTTTTATATATATAATGTAATTATTGATTTTATTAAAAAAAACAGGAGAATGAAAAAAATGAAAGAATTATTAAAAAAAATACTTTGGTTATTTCCTTGGCTTGGAAATATGATTTATAAAAAAGAATTGCGAGTTTTGCGTAATTCTCGTTATTTTGATGAAAAATATTATTATTTCTTACGTCCGGACGTTTTTAATTCAAAAAGAGATTCTGCTTTGCATTATTTACTGTACGGCTGGAAAGAAGGAGTAAACCCTTCCGAATATTTTAATACTGCTGAATATTTAAATGCTTATCCGGATGTTAATTTTAATCCGCTTTTGCATTATGAATGTTTTGGAAAAAAAGAAAACAGAAATGCAGGAATAAAACCTTTTTCCACATTTCTTCAAGATGAGATACGTAATACCAGACGACAAACGGCAGAAATTCAATTGACTGTACAAGAAGAAATATTAAAACGCAATAATGCTAAACAAGTAGAAGAACTAAAAAGACAACTTTTAGACATAACAAATTCCTTACAATCCAAATTGCAGGAACAACAAAATGCTTTTGAATCCAAATTGCAGGAACAACAAAATGCTTTTGAATCCAAATTGCAGGA
>JBGUUT010000046.1:0-38951 GCA_045133795.1 Spirochaetota bacterium | reverse complement strand
CCAACTGCCAACTGCCAACTGCCAACTGCCAACTGCCAACTGCCAACTGCCAACTGCCAACTGCCAACTGCCAACTGCCAACATTGTAATGTAATTTCTTTTAAATTATTTTTGTATGTTTTACGTATTCGTTTGATGTATTCATTCGACTCCGGATGAAGGAGAGTGAATGAGCTATTTGAAAAAGATTAAATTTTTTTACTAATAAATTGTAAGGAGAATAAAAATGACAGTGAAAAAATGTTTTGTTTTACTTGTATCAGTGTTTATGATTTTCTCATGTACACAAAATTGTTTTGAAGATGGTACGAAAGGAAAAAGTGGAAATAAGAATGATAATCCTACAATAACATTGCAAGATATTGTAGATAACAGTGATGTCGATGAAGAGATTGATTTGTCTGATTATAAAATTACCGACTACACGGCGGTGATAAATAAAAAATTAACGATTAAAAACGGAAGTTTGAATAATGCAAAATTGACGATTACCGCAGAGAATGTAAAGCTTGATAAACTTGAAAAAGTTTCTGTGAGTACGTCAACAAAACTTACAATTAATGATTGTAAATTGGATAGTTTATTAATCGGCGGAAATGATGAAACATCACGAAGTACAATGTTTTCAAATGAAATTAAATTGACAATGGTATCCGTAACAGATTGTGAAATTGCATCTGTTCAATTAGACGGTTTTAATTCGCAGTTAAATATTACCGATACGACTACACAAATCGATGATATTTCTACATCTACAAAAGCTAAGGTGATTTTGGAAGCCGGAAGTTATGAGGGAATGAAAGATCCGGTTGTAACAGACAACGGAGAATTAACCAGAATCGATATGACAAAGGAAAAAGAACTTTCGATTTTATCTATCTATTCTAACCCTAAAAAAACAGAATACGAAATCGGCAGTAATATTGACTTGACCGGTTTGGCTGTTATGGGGACGTATACGGCAGCGATAGAAATTTTTAGAAGCGGTGGCTGGAAAGGGGAAGAAATAGAATCAGTTACAAAATTGGAAGATGAAAAAAATTATACGGTAGATTATGATGATTTTAATACTGCCGGAGTAAAAATTGTAACTATAACAAGTAGTATTGAAACTGATATTAAATGTAGTTTTTATGTTTATGTAAAAGATTCAGAGTGTGATGAAAATCAACAGCCTGAGATTTCTGATATATCGGTAAAAACAGCCGGAACTCCTAAAACATCGTATAAAGTAGGTGATAAGCTTGATTTGAGCAGTTACCAAGTAATCGGAAATTATAACGGTCTTAAAATAAATTTGCCTTATACAAGCGAACCTGTAAACGGTGATTTATTGACAAAAGAAGGAAAAATAGAAGTAACTTTTTTTCATGAAGGTAAGAAAGTAGGGACAAAATCAATCACGGTAACAGAGCCGTATCCTATATATTTTTATGATGCAGATACGCTTTTATATACAATAAAAATTGCAGACGGTGATAGATTACAACTGCCTATTCCTCCGAACAAAGTCGGTTATATATTTACTGGTTGGTATAACGGCGAAACAAAATTCGGAACCGATGACCCGGTAACAAAAGAGTTGAAGCTTACGGCAAAATGGAAACCGGATACAAATACACCTTACAAAGTGGAACATTATCAACAAAATATTGATGATGATAATTATTCTATTGTAGAAGCAGCTACAGAAAGTAAGAGTGGGGAAACCGACTCAGATACGTCTGCTATAGCTAAGAATTACGCAGGATTTACGGCAAAGGCATTTAAACAGTGTAAAATTAATTCGGACGGAAGTACTGTTGTAAAAATCTATTACGATAGAAATATAATAACATTAACATTTAACTGTGATGATGACGAGGAAGAAATCAGCGGAAAATACGGAGCAAAAGTAACAGCTCCGACTGCCACACAAAAAGATGGTTATATTGCAGATTGGGAGCCAACAGTCGCACAAACGTTTCCGGTTGAAAATGTAGTATATAAGGTTGCATGGACAAAAGAGGGAGATTATAAAATTACATATAATCTTAACGGCGGAACAAATGCCGAAAGTAACCCGGCAAGTTATAATGTAGAAACTTCGACTGTAAAATTTGCAGATGCAACTAAGGATGGTTACATATTTGACGGATGGTATACTGATGAAGCTTTTAAAACAAAGAAAATTGAAATTGCAAAAGGTTCTACGGGGGCAGTGACACTTTATGCCAAATGGACTGCAACTTTTTATGTAAGCAACATCGGAGATGATAAAAATATCGGAACATCTTCAGGCAAAGGCAAAGCTTTTAAAACTCTGCAAAAAGCTGTTGAACTGATACAAAGTATAAACAACGGTAAAGTAGAATATACAATCTGTGTAGAAAGCGATATTACAGCTGAGAAAACAGCATTTGCTGATAATAATAATGCCCTTATCAATATAAGTCCGAATAAAACATTGAACCTAAAAATTTGTGGAAACAGTACAAATAAAGCAACGATAAATGCGAATAATGCAGGACGAGTAATGTACATCGGGGCAAAAGCTAACGTTACAATTCAAAACTTAACTTTTACCGGTGGAAAAGCTAAGGATTGTGGTGGCGGAATTTATTGTAATAACAGTTCATTCACAATTAAAGATTGTGTAATAAGTTCAAATTCTTCAACCCAAGCCGGAGGCGGTATTTATATAAATAATGAAGATGCATTTGCAACGTTAATAGAAAATACGACTATAATTGAAAACGAATCAACAGGTTCCGGTGGCGGTATTTACATCGAAAATGGAAGTGTACATATTACCGGCACAAATATCAGCGAAAATAAATCTGCAGGAGACGGCGGCGGAATTTTAAACGGTGGAATTCTTACATTAGATACAACTACTTTGACTTCAAATTCTGCAGCTAAAAACGGCGGAGCAATCAACACTACCGATAGCGGAACGCTTTATGTAAAAGATGGCTTGTCCATTCCGGCCGGCGATGGCGGTAAAAATAACATGTATCTTGCAGCAGGAACGACTGTTAATATTATCGGTACTCCGAAAAATGAAATCGTTGCAACAATAACGCCGGCAGAGTACGATAGTAACAAACAAATACTAAAAACTGAAGATGGCGTTACGCTTTCAGAATCTGAAGTAAGGAAAATTGCCGTAACTCCGGAAAATGGTACTACAGAATGGTTTGTTGATGCTTACGGATATTTGGGTAGAGTACCGATGACAGAAACAAATGTAGACGGTACTACCGTGTATTTAATCAATAGTAGTGACAATATGCTATGGCTTGCACGTGAAGTTATAGGCGGCGGTCTAAACAGGTTTAATATTAAGCTTACTGATGATATTGAAATTCAAGAAGGGAAATGGAAACCGTTACGAACAAGTTTTTCAACTATTGACGGTCAAGGACATTCTATTACTATTGATGAAGATTTTTCAAATTTAGGTAATGGTGCCGGTGGTTTGTTTTATACATTTAATAACGGAATTATAAAAAACCTTGTATTAAAAGGCAGTATTAAGGCAAATACGACTGGAGACGGTTCATATATCGGTGCATTATGTCGTTCTGCACACAGAACTACAATTCAAAATGTAATGTCCACAATGACTGTTATAAATAACGGAACAGGAGCTGCAGGCGGACTTGTAGGTTACTTTGGCGGTAATAACGGGGACGGAAAGACTCCGGATTCTTTCATTAAAAATTGTGCTGTATATGCAGATGTATCATGTAAAAATGGTACAGCCGGCGGTCTTGTGGGAGTATCATGGGCAAATACACAGACTTGGAAGATAGAAAATTGTATCTATATGGGAGATGTACGTGCTAAATACGCCGGTGCAATTATAGGTAATGAAAATACCGGAAGACAATCATTTTTAAGTAATATCTGGTATTGCGAAAATGATAATGCAGATATTTTTGGTTATGAGGGAAATCCCGGAGCTATTAGTAAGTCTAATGTTGAACTCAAGACGGCGGCTGAAATCGCTTCTACAGAAGCCGTAACTTTACTGGGAGATGCGTGGAAGTCCGATAGTAATTATCCGGTTTTAAAAACAGTAAGTAATCTTTAGTTAGTTTTAAACTAAACAAATTTTAGTTTTATATGAGGCAAAATGAAGTGAGTTACAAAAATTGGAGACAATTTTGTAAAGTTACGCTTCATTTTTTGCCTCTTTTTTGTTTTACTGCTTTTCGATTTTAGAATGTCAAAGTAGTACAATGAATAGCGGAGAGGAAAATGAAGAAAATATTAGTAGTTGATTGTTGTATCAGGGAAGAAAAATCTGCTACACGTAAATTATACGAGAAGTTTTTATCAACATTAAAAACATCGGATGTAGAGATAGAAAAGCTCTATCTGATGCAAGAAGATTTAGTACCCTTTACAAATGATGATATTGTATTGCGTGATAATTTATTGAAAAGCGGAAGTTTAGAACATGAGATTTTCAAATATGCAAAACAATTTGCTGCGGCTGATGAAATCTTAGTAGCAGCTCCGTATTGGGATTTATCTTTTCCGTCAATGTTACGTGTGTATTTTGAAAAAGTTTCTGTCGTCGGAATAACTTTTGGTTATGAAGGTGCGAAAAGTGTCGGATATTGTAAGGCGGATAAAGTTTTGTATTTTTCAACATGCGGCGGTTTTATAAGAGGTGTACACTTAGGGATTGAATATGTGAAACAACTTGCCGAAATGTTCGGGATAAATAACTTTGAAAAAGTTGTAGTAGAAGGGCTTGATGTAGATTCAAGTATACGTGAAAATATTACAGATTATATTTAATAGGGAAATAAAAAAGGATACTCAATAAGAGTATCCTTTTTACTTTAGAAAAGTGCAAAAAGCTAAATTAGAAATCTTTAGCCATAACAGTTTTTCTTTTTGCATTTTTAGCGTTTTCAATAGCTTGATCGCATAATTCTCTTACTTTCTGAGAAAGTACGTTATAAACTTCTGCAGATGTGCTTAATTCGCTAGTAGTTTTGATGTAATTTTTTACTTTTGATGCAACAACCAAAACTTCTACTTTTTCTTCTTCGCTCATTTATTTACTCCTTTAAATCGTTAAAAAAACCTGTTTATTATAATCATGACATGTAGTCGTGTCAAGAAACTTTGTTTCTTTAGTTGAAAGTAAATCAACTTTTTTTCAAAATTCTTTCTTTGTACAAGTCAATTGTCTTTTCTAATTCGTCACATGACATAATTGAATTAACCGCAATTCTTAAATTCGATACTCCCGGTAATCCTTTTACGTAACCGTGGAAAAACTTACGAAATTCAATCATTGCACGTTCCGGGTTTTGCATATAATTTTCAAGATTTCTGCAATGTACAACTGCCGCAGCTAATTTTTCCTCCGGGGTTTTCGGTGTATAAACGGTATCGGTTAATTTAGCAATAATTTCTTCAATTAAAAACGGATTTTCTATTATTCCTCTTGCCAGCATTATTCCGTCACAACCGGTTTCTTCAAACATTCTGACGGCATCGTCGGCTGTAAAAATATCTCCGTTTCCTATAACCGGAATTTTACTGTGTTGCTTTAATGTTTTTATATGTTGCCAGTCAGCCTTTCCGCTGAATAACATAGATTTTGTTCTCGGATGTAGGGTTATCAATGAAGCACCGGCTTTTTCCGCAGCATCATAGACTTCTAAATAATTAATACTCTGTGAGTCCCAACCGCTTCTTATTTTTAATGTAACAGGTTTATCTGTTAATTCTTTCAATCCTTTAATTGTTCGATAAATTTCATCAGGAGATTTTAACAGTGCGGCACCGGAATTATTTTTGACAATCTTTTTTACGGAACAGCCACAATTTATGTCTATAATGTCGAAACTTTCAGTTTTAATTTTTTCAAAGGCACAACGAAAACGCTCTGCATTAAAACCGAAAAGCTGTACGCCCAGCAATTTATCTTCATCGCATGTATCAATTAATTTGACAGATTTTCCAAAGTTATAATTGAGACCTTCGGCGGAAACCATTTCGGCATAGGCAACATTTGCACCTTGTTTTCTGTAAAGTAGGCGAGTGGGAAGATTTGTGTAGCCGGCCAAAGGAGCAACAAAAATATTGCCGGCTACATCAAGATTCCCGATTTTTATTGAATGAAAATAATTATTCTTCATCATCGATTTCTGTTGTATCGTAATAAATCAAATCAGACAGACGTAAATGGTAAGCTTTTAAGCTGTTGGTAAACAATATGTCCGCTAATTTATCAACCGGCATATTTCTCAATTTAGCAAGGAATTTTAATGTTTCTACGATAAATACCGGTCGGTTTCTTTTTCCTCTGTAAGCATTAGGTGTAAGGAACGGACTGTCTGTTTCTATTAAAATGTTTTCTAAAGGAATATTTTTTGCGACAGTATGCAAGTTTGTTGCATTGTGGAAAGTTAAATTTCCGGCAAATGAAATATAAATTCCTAAATCAATCATTTTATATGCATAATCTGAATTTTCGCTGAAACAGTGCAATATTCCACCTTTAGAAGGGGTTTTACTTTTTAAAATATCAAGCATATCCTCTCCGGCTTCACGATTGTGAAGAACTACCGGAAGTTCGTGTTTTTCTGCAATATCAAGCTGTTTTAAGAAAAATTCAATTTGGTCATTTTTGTTTCCGTATTTGTGGTGGTAATCTAATCCGATTTCACCGACACCGATAACATTCTCGTAATTAAGCCATTCATCAAGCTTTTCTTCCCAGTCTTTTCCCGGATTCATTACTTCTGACGGACTCAATCCTATTGTGTGAAAAACGTTAGGAATGTTTTTAGTATTTTTATAACAGCTTGCGAAATCGTATAAATTGGTACTGATATTGGCTAATGCAATGACATTTGCCTGTTTTGTTTTATCTTTATCGAGGGCTAATCCGCGTTTAGCTTCATCGATTGCTCTTATCTGGCTTACAGGATCTTCATAAAGTAAACCTAAATGACAGTGTGTATCAAAAATTCTCATACGAATAACCTCTGTTAATTTAATTTGTTTGTTTTTGTGCCTTAAGGCGAGAAATGTGGTTATAAAAATAAATGCCTTATATTTGTAGACATATAAGGCATTTATATAAAAAGATATATAAGTTATTTCCGTTTAAAAGTCAAGTAATTGCAAGTGATGTAACTTTACTTTTAAAGCAGTGTTATACGTTTGTTAACCGGTTATTTTATAATTGACACCATATCGGCCGTAATATCCTGAATTGTAGCGGCACCGGTAAGCAGCATTATTTTTTGCAATTCCGCAGTGTATTTTTCTACAAGGAGTTTTACTGCATTACGTCCGCCTCCCAGTACAGCAGTAGTAAACGGTCGTCCAATCATACAGTAGTCAGCTCCGAGTGCTAATGCTTTAAATATATCTTCTCCGCTTCTGATTCCGCCGTCAAGAATCAGCTTGGCTTTATTTCCCACTGCTTTTTTTATTTCCGGCAATACAGAAATTGACGAAGGTTGATTTTGTGTGATTCTTCCGCCGTGATTGCTGATGATAAGGTATTTTACTCCGGCATCTATTGCACACAATGCGTCGCCGGCGGACATTATACCTTTTACACAAAACGGAATATTCGTACAATCAACAAGTTCTTTCAGTTCATCAACTGTTTTTGTCGAAACTTCCTGACCAATCATTTTCATTGTAATGAAAGCTGCAGCGTCAATATCAATTCCTACAATTTTTGTTCCGCATTTTTCTGCTTCTTTTAGGCGTGTCATTATATCGTGTTGATTTTTGCGAGGTTTAAAAATAGCTCCGGCATGACCTTGTACTTCCTGCACGGCTTTTAATCCTGTTTGATATAAGTAAGGTTGAGCTCCGTCACCTACAAAAGCCAGAATTCCGCTGTTTTTAGCTCCGATTAGGAGTTCTTCATCATATTCGAGTTCGGTAATTTGATTTCCCATGTTAATATCACATCCGGTAACCGGAGCAACTAATAAGGGTAGTTGTAATTTTGTATCAAGAAAATCGCATGATGTGTCCGGCTCTTTTACCGGGTGAATCATTCTTGTATGAATAGTAATGTTTTTTATATCACGACAGTTGCGGATAAATGCAGCTCCGTTACCGATTCCGCCCATTCCGGGAATCAGTCCTTTACAAGCTTCACCGTTACATTCCGGGCAGACGTTACACATTCCGGCAAATTTTTCTCTTGCTTTTTTACTTATTTCCTGAAAGCTTATTTTCTTTTTGTCATCAGTGACGATTGCCAGAACTTTTTCTACTTCTTCTACGGTTTTCCATGCTTCTTCACGAGTTTCACGGACAAGAATATAATTTAACGGTTTTTCGACATTACTTTTTGGAGCGACGATTTCATCACCGATTCCTACATGTAAGAAAAGCTCTTTTACTCCGTCAATAGATAATGCTCTGTCGACACCGATTATATCTTTTACGATTCCCGGAGCCGGAAGAATTGTTTTTTCTATTGAAACCCAGTTTTTTGTAGGGACAAGATTTTCAGGCGGATTTCCTAAAGCAATATCTATGGCATTTGCGATAAGATTGACTCCTGAAGAAAGAGGGTAAGTATATGCAGACATGAAACCGCCGGAAAGACGTGCTGCTATTTCTCCGATTTTTGCTCCGTCTTCGGTAACTTTTATATCACCTTTTGCCGCTCCGATTGTAAGACCTAAAGCTTTGATTCCGGCTTTAAAAACTTCTATTGCGTTGTTGAGCTTATCTTCAGGTAGAGCCGACGGCATTACGTGCCCCATTTCGATAAAATAAGGTTCACGTTCGATGATACGGTCGGCAACTCCGGTAATAAAAATTTCTCCGTCGTAAATTAATGCATCAATGGATAATTCCGGACCTTTCATGTATTGTTCTACAATTAAATTTCCGGACGGACTGCCTTTTTTTGCATTTTGATATGCAGTTTCCAGCATTAGTTCATTTTCTATTTTCATTACACCTCTGGCACCCATATTGTCTGCCGGTTTTATAACTAAAGGGTAACCCAGTTCTTTTGCTGCTTTGCGTAAATCATCTTCATTCCAGCATTTTCTGAAATCAGGAACCGGAACTCCGTTGTTTTTTAAACGTTCACGCATTTTTACTTTGTTACTTGCAGCTTCTGCATTTTCAAATTTTATACCGGGTAGGTTTAGTGCATTAGCTACGGCGGCAACAGTCATTGAAGCATCCGTTCCGACAGTAAGAACACCGTCAATTTTATGCTTTTGATTGAATTCTTTAACAACTCTTACAGTCCCTTCAATGTCTCTGGTAGAAACAACTAGCGGGAAATCTGCGATTGTCATTCCGGGGGCATCTTTGTTGTAATCGGTAACGATTGTAGTCAGCCCTTTTTCTGATGCAATTTTAATGGCCGGCACTTGTAACATTCCGGCACCGATAATTAGGATAGATTTATTTTCGTATTTTCTCATTTTTACCCCGGTTTAAGTTTTAAGTAGAAACTTTTTGTGTAATTTTTATTGTTCGATTTTTTTAAAAAAACATATGCAATATATCATTTCTTGTATTCCATTTAAAGTTGGAATTTTTAATCTATAAAAAAAATTTTTAGTTAAAGTTTATTGTCACCGATAGACTTAAATATTTCTTGTAAACTTCAAAAAAAGTTGTATATTGTTCCTTAAATACTACTGATTGTGGTGTTTTAAGAAATGTGCTTTTATTTAAATAAATAGGAAGGGTTATGGGAATCAGAGCTGAACGTCAACAGATATTTAATTATTCGGAAATATATAAGAATATTTCTTTTTCTAAGACGGAAAATTCTTTTTCTTTTTCCGGTCAGTTGAAAGCATGGGAAAATGTTGAAATAACATCACGTATTTTTTATAAAAAATTGGAAGCGTTGTTGTATGGAGATGAGATTCGTGCAAAGATGAATGATGATTTTATTATCAAAATGCTGACAGCTACTAATCAAAAAGATTATACGATTTTGGATTTGATAAAGAAACATGATTATTCAATAGAATCTTTGCATTCATTTTTTATGGAAGTTTTAGACTATGTTTATTTCTCTGTAAAAAAACAATTGCCTTATACTAAGCATTTAAGTCTTATTTCGAATGCAGTAAGTGAGTTACTGGAAAATACTTTTAAATATTCATCTCGCAAATATTATATTACCGCAACATTGGATAAAGAAGGGGAATATCCTTTAAATATTTTTATAGAAAATGCTTATGACGGTGATGATATAGAAAAGATAAATGAAAATATTCAAGCTTTGCGTCGTGGTATTGATGAAGTTAATTCTTATGCGACACCTGAAGAGGCTTATTTTGAAATAATGAAAAATCGTTTAGAAAATTCTTTAGATGAAAATGGTGAAGCGGTTAAAACTTCTCGTTTGGGATTGGCGAAGATTTCGGCCGATACAAGATCTCGAATTTCATTGGAAACAAAATCTGAGCATTTGGGAAATAACGGGATTACGATAAAAGTAAGCGTACCTTTAGAATTGTATTCTAAAGAGTATTTTAATGAAATTATAGAAGAGTCATTAAAGCATTTTTAATTTAGAGTTTATAACTGAAGCAGTCGGTTTTATTCGGCTGCTTTTTTTATTTATGACGATAGCGGAAAGAATCTCGCTATTTGTTTGCTAACATTTTTATGGAAATAAAGAATGTCTGATTAAATTTAAAGAGGGTAGTCTTTTTTTTGAAAATTATAATTATCAAAGACTTTCCCTCTTTATGTTTTTTTAATCAAATCATGCAATTTCTTTTTTTAACATTTTTTTGATACCTTGGAATGCTACGGTGATTCCGAGAGCAAAAAGAGCGATTGCAAAAATGAGTTGTAAGCTGTCTCCCATAATATTGACAGATTTGTGAGTAATTAAAAGCTGTGTTTTTGAGATAACAGTTAAAGTCAAGGCAACCAAAGTTACAAGAAGCATAACAATCATCGGAATCCAAAGCATCCAGCCTTGTCTTTTTGTTGATTTAAAGAATACTGCACAAGCAATCAAAGCCAACGCACTCAGTAATTGGTTTGCAGAACCAAATAACGGCCAAATATTTGCATATCCTACACGAGCTAAAATGTATGCTAAAACAAGTGTGATTCCTGTAGCAAAGTATTTGTTTGTACAAACTTTTTCAACAGTATTGTAATCATCTTCAGATTTTGAACTGTCAATAAAGAATTCTTGGAACGCAAGACGGCCGACACGTGCGACACTGTCTAAACTTGTTAATGCAAATGCAGAAACTGCAAGTGTAATAAGTGTTCTGGAAACATCTTCCGGGATTGCAAGTTTTGTTAGGAAAATAGCAATAGCATTTGCGAAAACTTGCGGTTGTGTCATATTTGTAGGAACATTTCCTTTTGTAGCCAAATATCCGACTGTAATAAGAGCTACGACTCCGAGTAAACTTTCCATAAGCATTGCACCGAAAGAAACCGGTAACATATCTTTTTCATTTTTGATTTGTTTTGATGCAGTTCCCGAGGAAACAAGTGCATGGAAGCCGGAAACAGCACCGCAAGCAATCGTAACAAACAAATATGGGAAAAGAGATTGTCCGCCGATGTTCCAAGCTGTAAAGGCATTTAAGTTCATTGATGGATTGAATACAAAGATTCCTACTACAGAAGCCAAAATCATTGCTACAAGCAAATAGCTGTTTAAATAATCTCTTGGTTGCAATAATGCCCAAACAGGAACAATAGAAGCGATGGCAATGTAAGCAAAGATTGAAATGTGCCAAAAACCTAAAGATAGATAAATCGGAATGCTTAATCCTAAGACGATACATAAAACTAATAAGGCAATTGCAATTAAAGTATTAATCCAAGAGTTAAGTTTTGCATATTTTAAAATAAAACCTAAAACTACGGCTACTGCGATAAAAAGTATACTTGTCATTGCAACGGAACCGTTTGCTGGAATAACTTCACCTACAGAGTTGAATCCGTTAAAAGTTTTTGCAACAACATCGGCAAAGGCTGCTACAACCAGAATTGAAAATAACCAAGTAAAAGCTAAGAAAAGCTTTTTCCCGATTTTTCCGATATATTTTTCGATAATATAACCGATTGTTCGCCCTTTATTTTTTACAGATGCATACATAGCAGAAAAATCTTGAACGGCTCCAAAAAATATACCGCCGATTAACAGCCATAACAAAACCGGCACCCAACCGAAAATTGCAGCTTGAATCGGTCCGTTGATAGGTCCGGCTCCGGCAATAGAGGCGAATTGATGTCCAAAAACAACGCCCTTATCTGTCGGAACGTAATCAACACCGTCTTCTAACTCATACGCCGGGGTTTTTGCCTTTGGATCAATTCCCCATTTTTTTGCAAGATAATGTCCGTAAATAAGGTAAGCCCCGATTAATACGACCAGGGAAATTACCATAATTACTATACCATTCATATATAACTCCTTTTTTCTTGTATAAATATTTTTAATGTCTTTTTTTATGTAAGAATATATTGTGTTTCTAAATATTTAAGCGTGTTAAGTTTTATTGAAAGTCTGGTTGCAAGGCATAAATCTACCTTTAAAAAGCTCGACTTAATAAAACAGAGCAATTTTAGATTTCACACGAAAACAATAATTTTTAACTACATAATGAAAAAAACGTACAATTCTTTTTTGCTGGCTACAGAATATGCAGAAAAGAATTCACAGTATTATTCCGAGAAAAGCTCGGATTAATACTGTGATTTATAGTTGTTTAATTGTTTTTTATGATTTTAGAAACGGAAATCTCGCTCTCCGTTTGCTATTTTAATCAATCGTTCACGAACAATTTCACGAACTTTTTCTTTAGGAATATTGTCGATTTCTTTTTCTATTAGTTTTTCACCGATTTCTTTTGTGTCGGCTTCGGCGTAATCTTCTAAATATTCTTTTAAAGTCATCAGTGCATTAGGATGACAGCAGTTTTGAATTTGTCCGTTTTTGCATAAACTCATAAATCTGTCGCCTGTTCTGCCTTCTCTGTAACAAGCAGTACAGAAGCTTGGAATATAACCGGCTGTCATCAACCAATTTACTACTTCATCGAGAGTTCGTTGGTCGGAAACATCAAATTGTTCGGTATCACGAGGTCGTTCTTCTTCACAGTATCCGCCTACAGATGTTCTCGAACCGCCTGAAAGTTGTGATACTCCTAATTTTATAACTTTTTCACGAACTTCCGGACTTTCACGAGTAGAAACAATCATTCCGGTATAAGGAACGGCAACACGTATACATGCACATATTTTTGCAAAAATATCATCACTGATACTGTTATCAAAAGCATCCGGGTCGATATCGTCGGCGTGTTTTATTCTCGGAACGCTTATTGTGTGTGGACCTACGCCGAATACGGCTTCCATGTGTTCTGCGTGCATTAAAAGAGCTGCGAATTCATATTTGTACATTTCGAGTCCGAACAAAACTCCGAAACCTACATCGTCAATTCCGGCTTGCATTGCACGGTCGTGAGCTTCGGTATGATAAGCATAATCGTGCTTTGGACCGGTAGGGTGTAGTTTTAGATAACTTTCTTTATGATAAGTTTCTTGGAATAGAATATATGTTCCGATTTCGGCATCTTTAAGTTTCTTGTAGTTTTCTACTGTTGTAGCCGCAATATTTACATTTACACGACGGATAGCACCGTTTTTGTGTTTAATACTGTAAATTGTTTTAATAGATTCAACAATATATTCAATAGGATTGTTAATCGGGTCTTCTCCGGCTTCCAGAGCAAGACGTTTGTGTCCCATGTCTTGAAGTGCGATAACTTCTTTTCTTATTTCTTCCTGAGTCAATTTTTTACGTGTTATGTTTTTATTTTGATAGTGATAAGGACAGTAAACACAACCGTTTACACAATAATCAGAAAGATATAACGGAGCAAACATAACAATTCTGTTACCGTAAAAATCTTTTTTGATTTGCTGTGCCAATTCAAAGATTTCTTGAATCTTTTCTTCATTTTCACATGCAAGAAGAACAGAAGCTTCTCTGTGTGATAAACCTTTGCGTAATTTGGCTTTTGCAATAATTTCATCGATAAGCTCAATATTGTTTTTGTTGGCTTCGGCATAGGCTAAAGTATCTTGAATTTCACCGTCATGGATGAATTCTTCAGCCTTGAGAGATTTGGGATTGTAAGTATAATTTTCCATAAAATAAATTCCTTTCAGGTCAGAAAGTGACTTTCCTGTTAGATTTTTGTATAGAAGATACTCTTTTTGTCAGATAAAGAGAAGAATAAAGAATAAAAAAATATTTATAATATTATTAAAATTAAACTTTACTTTTTTTAGAAGAAAGAGTATAAGGGTCAAAACTTTTTATGGGAGCATTAAAAATGAAAAAAATGTGGAAGTTAATTGCTTTGGTTACTGCAGTTTTGACACTTGCTGTTGTAAGTTGTAAAAAAGAAGCAGCTCCGGCTGTTACTGCTGCATCTGCTGTGACAGCAGAAGTTGAAGCAACAAGCGATGTTGTTGTTGATGCTACTGCAGACGTAGTTGATGCAACTGCTGATGTTGTAGATGCAACTGCTGATGCAACAAGCGATGCTGAATAATGAATTAAGCGATTTATTTTTTAAAAAAAGGGAAACAGACGTCTTTTTTTGATATGGACGTCTGTTTTTTTTATGTCTTGATGATTTTTATAATAGAACGGCATGTTTTAATTAACTGCCGTTTTTTTGTTTACTGTAGGACGAGTTATCTAAGGTGTTTAGATAAGGCGAGTGATCAGTTATTGCATTTGCAAAGTATAAACGTGAAAGAATCGTAAACTATTGTCAAAGAAAATTATTTTTGTTTATGTACAGTTTTGAATGGTTTAAAATAGGGGAATATATAAGGAGAAGAGTATGAGAAAGATTTTTATTTTATCTGTATTGATATTTGTATTTTTTTCATGTTCGAATGATTGTGTGAATATGGTCAATGATTGTCTGAACGACAATTCATCGGAAAAAAACGACAACAAACAGACAGTAGATAAGTTAACAAAGTTGCAGGATGTAGTAGACTATGCGAATGTCGGCGAAGAAATCGACTTATCGCAATATGAACTTACTGATTACAGTGCGACGATAAATAAAAAATTGACGATAAAAAACGGCAGTCTTGATAATGCGAAATTGCAGGTGAAGTCTGAAGGTGTAAAGCTTGAAAAACTTACGGACTTGTCGGTCAGTACCTCATCAAGACTTACTATAAGTGACAGTAAATTGAGCGATTTGTTAATCGGTACAAGCGGCGAAACATCTCGAAGTGTGACTTTATCGACAGATGAGGCATTTGCAATGGTTGCTGTAACAAATTGTGAAATTGAAAATGTTAGTTTAGACGGTTTTAATTCACAGTTAAATATTACAGAAACACAGACAAAGATTGGTGATATTACAACATCTACAAAAGCAAAAGTTGTCTTGGAAGCGGGAAGCTATGAGGGAATGAAAGATCCGACAGTAAAAGACGACGGTGAGATTGCCAGAGTTGATATGAGTGAAGATGCGAAACTTTCTGTTTTTTCTATTTATTCTAATCCGTACAAATTGGAATATAACATCGGAGAAGAAATAGACCTCAGCGGTTTGGTTGTATTGGGAACATATACTACATTCGTGGAAACTTTTAAAAGCAGCGGCATGGAAAGTCAATGTGTGGATACAATAACTAAACGTGAAGATGAAAAAGATTACACGGCAGAATATGATTTTTCTAATGCCGGGGTAAGTCTCGTAACTATCGTAAGTAAGAAAAATCAGGAAATAAAATGTCGCTTTTATGTATTTGTAAAAGACTCACAAAATGCAGGAGCAGAAAATCCGGAAGAAAAAATTGAAATTACCGATGTCACATTGAAAACATTGGGAAAAGCTAAAACAACGTACAAAGTCGGAGAAATACTTGATTTGAGTTGCTATCAAGTAGTGGGAAAATATAAGGATTTGGAAGTAAACCTGCCGTATACAAGCGAACCGGCAAACGGTGCGACATTGACTGCGGAAAATAAACAAATAACATTCTATTATAACGGCGGAACTTTAACACAAACAATCACCGTAACTTTACCGTATACCGTAACATTCAAAGACGGCGATGATATTTTGTATACAATTGAAGTAGCTGCCGACAGTAATTTGTCGCAACTTCCTGTTGCAAAGAGCAAAGACGGCTACACATTCACAGGCTGGTTTGATGACGGTGGTAATAAATTTAATGAAGAAAAAACAATTTCCTGTGATATTACGCTTTTTGCAAAATGGGATGTGAATACTTACACTGTGAAGTTTGACGCCAACGGCGGAAACGGTGAAATGACGGATATGAGCTTTAATTATGATGAAGAAAAAGCTCTGACTGCAAATACTTTCAATCGTGAGGGCTTTACATTCGCCGGCTGGGCAAGAAGTGCTAACGGAAATATAGCTTATACTGACATGGCAAAAGTGAAAAACTTGACAGCGGAAAATAAAGCAACCGTTATACTTTATGCCGTATGGAAAACTATGGTGGAATATTATGTTGATTACAGCGGTAATGACAGTAATGACGGAACTCTGAACTCTCCATTTGCAACAGTACAACGGGCTGTAGATGCGGTAAAAACGGCAAATGACGGACAGACCGTGTATGTAATTTACGTGAAGAGCAATATTAACGGTACAGATTATGAATTTACAAATAATAACGCTCTAATCAATGTGGTTTTGGAAGAAAACGAAACATTAAACCTAAAGATTTGCGGTTATAATGGCAACATGACAATAAATGCACAACAAAATGGGCGTGTCATGTACATCAATGGAAAGGCTGTCGTAACATTAGAAAATATCACTTTGACCGGTGGTAAAACTTTAGATTGGAATTGTAGTGGAGTTATTGTTTGTGGCGACGGAGAACTTATAATGAACTACGGTACAACTATAAGTTATTGTGAAGCTCCTGATGGTTATGGCGGCGGTGTATTAGTAGGAATGGATATAGGAGTCAGCACCAGCCAGGGAAAATTAACAATGTCCGGAGGTAAAATTTCAAATTGTGAAGCCGGCTGTGGCGGTGGTGTATATGTGCTGAATGGTGAATTCACTATGAGTGACGACGCAACTATTGAAAGTTGTAATGCAAAATCAGTTAAGTATGATGGTTTGGGCGGTGGAGTATATGTTGGTATAGGATGTTTTACAATGTCCGATAGTGCTACTATTATAAATTGTAAAACGATGTCCGAAGAGGGGTGTTATGATGGTAAAGGTGTGTATGTAAGTAATAGGGGAACTTTCAAAATCTCCGGAGGTGCAGTTGTAGATTCCGGTAATGATGTTTATCTTTTCGATGAAGAGACAACAATTACAATTGCCGGAGAGCTTACTCCTCCTAGCGGAATATCTACCGTTGCAACAATTACGCCGTCTAGTTATCCTTATGAGAAAAATGTAGATGCAGTTGATTCTATTGTAGAAAAAGTAAAAGTGCTTTCTACGGGGGATTCTGTTATACTTACTGAGGAACTTATAAATAAATTCGTTGTGACACCGGATAATGGGGAGACGAAGTGGGGAATCGATACTGACGGGATGTTACAATGTTTTGCAAGCGATTTTGATACTGTAATAGGTAGTTTAACCAATGAAATGGTAGCAGGTGAAAATGTTTCAAAACATTATGACCTTGTTACAATCGAAGAATGTTCAAACTTTTCTTATGAAAAGATTATTGCAGCACTTAATGGTAATGATAAAATCACGGTTTCGCTTGATTTAAGCAGAACAACCGGATTAACTGATATTTCGCAAAATGCTTCTTTTGAAAATGATAACTTAACAGGAATTGTATTGCCTGATAGTTTGTCATCTATAGGTGAGTATGCGTTCTATAAGTGCAGTAGCTTAGAAAGTGTTACAATTCCTGCCGGTGTGACAACTATCGGTAATTTTGCGTTTGTCGATTGTGATAGATTGACAACAGTAAATTATCGAGGTACGCAAAGCCAATGGCAACAAATAAGCAAAGGTAACAATAATTTTAATGGTGTAGCTATAAATTATAATTATACCGGAGAGTAGAGTTTAGAACTCAGAGTTGAGAGGGCGGAGAACTTTTTAATTGAAAGTTTTTCGCTCCTTTTTTTGTGCTTATAGTGACATATTAACAGCAGAATATTTCTGAATTCGGTGATAGCCGACAGTTTAAGATTGTTTCAGCAACGGTGAGCATATGAAATATGCGAACGGTGTGTTCAGGCCAGCTCGAACAGTGTCTTCAGGCTAAATGGAATCAATGTGTGTTCAAGACTGTTAGAAATAAAGAAGCGGAATAAATCCGCTCTTAATTGATTAGTTTTAATTGCTAATTTCTACTTCCTATAATTTCTCTATTTCCTCAACCGACAAGCCGGTTCCGTCAGCTACTTGTTCAACGGAAAGCCCCATAGCAAGAAACTTTTTCGCAGTTTCAACGGCTTTTTGATGTGCTCCTTGCGATAATCCGATAGAAATACCACGTTCTTCTCCAATTGCAATTCCCTCGTTACGACCTTGGGATAGCCCATCATCAAAAGCTTCTCTTCGTTGAACGGCAATATCTGTGTCGTAGTCATATTCTGCAAGTAACATATTTTGCACCTCCGTCGATTTTCGGTTTAAATAATCTGAAAGAAAACCATTTTTGATTGCCTGTTTTATTGCTGTCGTAAACGGTTCCGAGATATCATTTTCAATATTGGAACGAACTTGCTCGATAAACTCTGAATATTGTTTTAAAGCTTTGCAACGTTTCAAAATTGGATTTTCCTTATCCACGTTAATGTTTACATTCGTTTTCGGTATTTCTTACAGAAATACTCCATTCGTACACGTTGTGTACTCATCTATCACTCATGTAAACGGTAATTCTTTTCGACTTTCTTACGAAAGTCTTCGTTCGGTGTTTACTTGCGAAAACATTTCGTTCGTTCAATTATCTGGACAATCTTACAGTTACTATATTTTACCGACGGAAGACAAAAAGACCGGAATGTTTTTGAAAACAAACCGGTCTTTTTTTACGGCATATTAATGTTTATCAGGATTAATTCCTTTATCTTTTAAATTCTTTTTAGCTTGTGTAATCTTTTCATGCATACGTGTAGATTGTAAGTAGAAAATTTCCAACTGAGCTTGAACTACTTGAGTAAACGGATTACCGTCAGATTCAATTGATAAGAACGGCAAATTAGACACGCCCATTTTATCCAATTCTTGATATAACGGACGGTCGCCGTGAATTGCAGCTTTGTGAACTAAATTCATGTTAGTTTTCAATAAACTTTCTACCATACGAGACGGAAGACAAGCAAACGGTCCGATTGAAATAACACCGCAGGCTCCGTCAAGAATGTATTTTAAAGCAGCACCTGTTGTAATAGGAACTTCTCCTCGAAGTTTTGGACTTACAATCAAACGTGAAGCGTTCATTACTTCTTTCATATTTACATAGCAAGGGCGATAGAATCCGCAATCAGCAAAGATATCTTTGATTTGGTGGTCAATTTTTCCTTGGAAGAAAGATTTAAAGAAGAAATAAATCTTCTGGAATAAATTAACGTTGATTTCAGATAAATCGTTTTTCAAACAGTGGTCAATGTAGAACAATACTTCCATAAACGGAACGATTTGAGTGATAAAACCATTTTCTGCCAATGTTACTTCAAGTTCACGGCGTGCAAAATGGTCATTTCTTACATAGATTTCACCTGTTAAAACAACAAATTTAGCATCTTCAATGTTACCTTTACGAGGAATCTGTTTAAAACGCTGTGCGGCAGCTTTGAAACGACGAGTCATAGAATATCCGTCTGGGTCTCTTCCGCCGAAGTTTTCTACGATTTTGTCGAATTCTTCTTCAAAGATTTGCAACGCTTCATCCGGATTTACGGCAAGTACACGCATTGCACTTTTGATAGTTTCAAAAACATCACCGAGTACAAAAGATTTAAATAATGTTAAAAGTAATCCCGTACCGAATCCGGCGTAACCTTGACGGTCATCTAAACGGAAAATACCGAAATTCTTGATTTTATTACGCATTATATAGCTGTTAAACGCATTGTAATATTGTTCCAATCGACACGGAGATGTATCGGTTGCGTGTAATAAAACAAGTGCTTCATTATCATCTTTGCGGTTATCACGAATATAAGTCATTAAGTTACCGAGCATAATCGCCATCGGTAAACATTCTTTACTTGATGTCTGAGAACGTCCCAATTTGATAGATTCTAAAGTCGTAGTAGGAGACAAACGTCCTTGAACTCCGATTTTATTTAAGAATTCATTTGCCGGAGCCATGTTGTAGCGTGACAATGACGGAAATAAAAACTTATAATTAGCCGGAATGATTGTTGTTCCGTCTTTCATCTTTTTAGGTTTAAATTTCTTTTTAGGGTCGGCAAGCATAATTGTTTTACCGTCAGATAAATGCAATCTTGCTTTAAAACCTTCACCTTCTACTCTTGCAGGGATAAAATCGTCTTTTACTTCCTCTTTGTTTTTTGTTTGAAGTTTATTTTGTTTCAATAACTCTTTGTAAAAATTAACAACATCAAGGAATGCTTCAATACGAGTGTTTACACCGGCGTCGGCACTGTGTGAATCAAGTTCCAATGTCAAAGACGGTTTACCTTCCATTTCACCGCGGAAAAGTTCAACAAGGAATGAATCCGGACCGCAACTGAAATTTGTGATGTATGCAGCAAATAATTGAGGATTTTTTTTCACAACTTGTGCTGCTTTTAAAATCATTTCACCCATTGCCCAGTGCATGAACGGTTCAAATGTTTCGTTTTCGAAAGGTAAACAATCGTAAGGAATAATTTCAACACTGCGAGAAGTAAACTTTCGAGGAATTCCCAGATTTGCTTTTTCCGTAAATGCATTATAAGGACGACCGAACAGAACTACAGCCATTTTTTCCGGATTATTCTTGAGGTTATCAAGAACAGTCTGTCCCATTTTTTTGCATTCACTAAAGAACTCACGTTGTTTATTTACGGCTTCTTTGAATGCCTTATGTGCTGCATTTGCATCAACACCCAATTCTTTAACGGCGAAATTACAAAGTGTATTTTCTTCCAAATCGATACCGCGTGAAAAATCAAGAAGCGGAATTAACATTTTAATATTATTGCTTTCCAATTCGGACTTAAATGCTGTTTTTAAAGAGAACGGTTCGCCTTGATTGAAAACACAACTTTTTCTGTGACCTATTTGACCGCAGAATTTATCATCACATTTTCCTTCAGTTTCAAGCTGAACAAGGTGCGGCATAAAAATATAGTCCGGTTTTAAATCTACAAGATTTTTGAAAAATCCGTGTGCCAAAATCATAGGATAACAGAACGGAGCCAATGCTCTTTCTTCACCGTCTTTTAATGATTTGTCCGGAGTTACGACTTTAAAGCCGAGTTTTGTAAAAAAGTGAGAATATAAAGGAAAATATGTATTTGTGTAGAAAGAGCGATTTATACCGATAACTTTTGCATTTTCAGGTAAATCATCACCTTTAGGTGCGAATGTTTCGAATAACATTTTTTCACGTCTGGCAACTAAATCCAGATTTTCTTCTTCATATTGAACTTTGTGTAACATATTATAATATTTGTTACATGCACCGCCGAACGGATAAGTTTTTCCGTCAATTATGATAGTAAGAACCTCACAGCCTCTGTCACAATGCTCAGTTCCGCCGGCACATTTGAATGTCTTACCGTAAGAAACTTCTCTGGCAATCAATGTGTCCAAGTCAAAATTTCCTTTAGGAAGTAAATTGTGTTCGATACGTTTTTTTGCTTCGATAGCAGCACCGAATGCTCCCATCAAACCCGGATCCGGCGGAACAATTATTTCACGACCGGTAAGAGCTGCCATTGCAACAGGTACGGCTTTGTTATAACAAACACCACCTTGCATGAAAACTTTTTTTCCTGTCTTACGGTTTCCGCGAACTCTGTTGGTGTAGTTCATACATATAGAGTAAACAAGTCCGGCTACGATGTCCTCACGGTTGATACCTTCTTGTGCCGCAACTTTTATATCAGAACTGATAAAAGCGGCACATTGGTCGTTGAAGTTCGGCGGATTTTCAGCTTTTAAAGCGATAGGTGCGATTTCTTGAGTTTTGATTCCCAATGATTCATAAGCAGATTCTTCCAAGAAACTTCCCGTTCCGGCAGAACATGCTTCGTTCATTGCGTAATCGGCAGGTACGCCGTCGACAATGTAAGTATATTTTGCGTCTTGTCCGCCGATTTCGTAGATAGTGTCTACGTCTTTGTCAAAATAAACACTGGCAGCGGCATGACAAATAATTTCGTTGATTACACATTCAGTAAATGCGTGAAGTCCGACGATTTGGCGACCTGAACCGGTAGTAGAAAGAGCGTCGATGATGATTTTTTTGTCACCGATTTGTTTTTTGATTTCACGGTAACAATTTCTTGCAGCTTCTACGGGATTTCCGTTTGTTCGTAAATATACATCCGCCGCAATTTGATTTGTATCCATATCAAGTAAAACAGCTTTTGTAGTAGTAGAACCGACATCCACACCGAGAGTATAATGTTTTCCTTCTTGCGGTTTTGCGTGTTCTACGCTTTTAAATGATACAAGGTGTTCGAAGTCTGAAAGTTTCTTTAAAAACTCAAATGAACTTTTTCCTGTTTCATAAACAGTTTCGATACCCGGATATTTTTCTGTTTCATATTCAAGTGCGTAAAGTGCAGCTCCGAGTGCTTCAAAAAAGTATGCCTGTTCAGGAACGTAAAGTTTATCAACTTCTTTTTCCAGATATTTTAATACGATTTTGTTGCGTGAAATTCCGCCGACCATGATTATATTTCGCGGTTTTATTGCAGAAATAAGCTCTGTAATTTTATTGGCAATCATTTTACACAAACCGGCAACTACGGCACCTTTAGGTTCTCCGATGTTCAATGCGTGTGTACAGTCTGATTTACAGAAAACGGAACAACGTCCCGCAATTTTATGCGGTTCTTGATTTTCAGCCAGAGCTATTGCTTCTTCGGCATTTAAATCCATTCGTCTGATTTGTTGAAGAAAGAATTCTCCTGTTCCGGAAGCACATTTATTTCCCATGTGAACTTGAGTAATTTTATGATCTTTGTCCAGTTCGTATACCAAAACGGATTCACCGCCGGCAGAAACTAAGATATTGTATTTTTCTGTATCTAAATCTAAATAATCGAGTGCATATTCAATAGCATTCGGTTCGGCAATTTTTGAAAGCTTCACATTTTCTCGAAACTTACGACCGGTAATTGTAATTCTGTCGAATGTTTCCGGTTTTACCTCATTTAAAATGTCGATAAAAGTTTTTCTTGCGTTTCCCTCATGAGAACGCGATATTACTTCGAGAACTTCCGGTTTTTTACCTTCAGTTTTCTCCATTTTTACCGCAGTAATTGTTGATGCTCCCAAACAAATACCTAGTGATTTCATCGATAACTCCTGGTTGATTTTATGAAATAAATAAAATTATATGATTAAGATTTTCGTTCCTCGTTAGAGTTTGTGAAAATAAGCATAACCTTATACTGTAAAATAAAAAAAATAACAATGAAAAAAAGTGAATCGTGTATTCTCGCAGATTTATTATTGGAAAATGTTTGAAACAGTATAAATCACGTTTTTTTTAGAGGTATAGATGTGATATAATTTTTTATAATTGTGTTTATTAAAAGATTTTATATACAGAAAACAAAGAGGTGATTTATGAAATTAATGATAGCATCGGATATTCACGGCAGTGCGTTTTATTGTGAAAAGTTATTAAATGCTTTTGCGAAAGAAAAACCGCAACGTTTGTTGGTATTGGGGGATTTACTTTATCACGGACCGCGTAATGATTTGCCCAAAGATTATGCACCGAAAAAAGTCATTTCTATGCTCAATGCCGTCAAAGATAAAATTATTTGTGTTCGTGGTAACTGTGAAGCGGAAGTAGACCAAATGGTTTTGGAATTTCCTGTCTTGTCTGAATCTCTTTTGATGTTTTTAGATGACAGACTGATGTTTGCTACACACGGTCATATTTATAATGAAAATAAACTTCCGGCATTGCAGCCCGGCGATGTTTTTTTACAGGGGCACACTCATATTCCGGTAATGAAAAAAAGCGGCGATTATTTCTTTATAAATCCGGGTTCTGTTTCTATTCCAAAAGAAAACAGTGAACATTCTTATATGATTTATGAAAACTCGTGTTTTACTTTGAAAAATCTTGACGGCGAAGAATTGGGAAGTTTTAATCTATCGAAATAATACAATTCAGAGCTTCTTCATAACGTCCCAAAGCAAATAACGCTCGACTTTTTTCTTTTATGGCGTTTTTTTCTTTGGGATTTAGTTTTAAGGCGTTATTACAGCATGAAATAGTTTCATGGTATTGTTGCAACTCTAAAAGGATAGCTGCTTTTTCTGCATACAAACCGGCGTCAAAAGGATTTTCTTTTAGCTTTTTATTGTAAATGGCGGTTTGCTGTTCGTAATATTCAATTTTGTCTTTTAAATTATTTGCCTCTTTTTCTATAAGTTGTTGCATTTGTATTTTTCTTCTTTTGTTTTCATTTTCGATTTGTGTTGCTTTTTCCGTACAATTTATGGATTGTTTCTGCATATTCATGTGTTTTAAAATTGCTGCTTTTATTTTGTAACAGTTACTTATTTCCGGATTTTCTCCGATTGAGGCGTTTATATAAAAAAGAGCTTTATTTATTTTTTTTAAGCGGTAATAGCAAATCCCTTGCAGGTAAAGAATTTCGGCGAACTTACTGCTTTTGTAAATTGCCGGAATCTTATTTAAGATTGCAAGAGCTTTTTGGTATTGACCGTTTTTTCCCAATGAGAGAGCTTCATAATACAATAAAGTTATTTTGAGGTTATTATTATCCGGAATGATTTGATGTGCAAAATAAAAAAATATACGTGCATTTTTGTAATCGTGCATAAAGAAAAAACAGATTGCAAGTTTTGAAAAAATATCTGCGGTATTTATTCCGTTTTTTATAGCGGAACTGAAGCAGTTTGCGGCTTGTCGGTAGGCTTTCTTTTGTAATAATGCACATCCTTTTAATGCAATAAGTTGTGTGGTTTTTATTTTCAGTTCTTGTGCTTTATCTATCCATTCCAGTGCTTTGTCCGGGAACTTCAATTGCAATAATGTGATAATTCCTTTTGTATAAATACAAAAACTTTTAGGAGCAAAGTTTCTTGCTTTTTCAAAACAGGCAATTGCTGCAAGAGGCTGTTTTAGGTTCATAAAACATTTTCCTCGGAAAAAATAATTTTTAGCGTTTTCATGTTCTTCCAAAGCTAATGCAAAAAAATATTCGGCTTTTTCAAAATCTTTTCTGTTATAGAATGAAAATGCCTTTTCTAAAATGTTTTGGTTATAAACAGATGGTTTTTCGGAAAGATTTTGATTTTTGTCATTCATATCTTTTGTCTCCTTAATTTTATCTGCACCTAAAGTTACTCATTCAGGCAAGAAAATTAAAATGAAATCTTTGTTCTTTTCACATTTGATACGTTAAGGAAAAATTCAGAATTCCGAAATAAAAATCGGGGGAGGGTCTATGGACTACAATAAAGATTATGTTGAAAAACATCTGATTGCTTATTTGGGGAATAAGCGAAAGTTATTACCGTTAATTTTGGAAGGAATTAAAAGTACTTCACATGATATAAACAGCAATTCAAAATTTTTAGATTTATTTGCCGGTACGGGAGTAGTTTCGAGAATGGCAAAGTCATTGGGATTTGAAGTTCACTGCAATGATTGGGAGGAATACTCTTATTTAATCAATCGTGCTTTTGTCGGACTTGATTCTTCTATTTTAAAAGACGGTTTTGCTGAATTGGGCGGAATCGATACGGTATTGGAATATCTTAATATGATTAGCGATGTAGCTGAAGAAGATAGATATATCAGTGAATATTATTGCCCGGCAGATGATAATAATCCGGATATTTTAAATGAAAGAATGTTCTATTCTCGTGCAAACGGACTTCGCATTGACGGAATAAGAGCTCAAATTGCGAAATGGGAAAGTCAAGGTGTGATAAATGAAGATGAAAAATGTTTACTGTTAGCTCTTCTTTTACATGAGGCTTCTACACGTGCAAATACATCCGGAGTTTTCAAAGGTTTTCATTGCGGATTCGGCGGAACTCACGGCGATGCTTTAGGACGAATTTTAAAAACATTACAGCTTGTAAAACCGGTTCTTTTACCGGGTAAAGGTTATGTTTACAATGAAGATTGTTTGAAATTATCTGAAAAGCTTCAAAATACTCGCTTCGGAATCGTTTATATGGATCCGCCGTACAATCAACATCAATACGGTTCAAATTATCATTTGCTTAATACTATTGCACGTAATGACAAACCGGATGTAAATAAAAATATTATTGTAGACGGAAAGAAAACTAATAAATCAGCAATAAGAACAGATTGGACAAAGACAAAATCTACATTCTGTTATAAATCTTCGGCGGAAGCAGATTTTAAAAAATTGATTGATAATATAAATGCAGAACATTTGATGATTAGTTATTCTACCGACGGAATTATACCGTTTGACAATATTTTGGATATTTTATCGTCAAAAGGAAAAATGAATATCGTTTCGAGTGAATATACTAAATACAGAGGCGGCAAACAGGCGTTAACTACTAAAACTAAAAATGTGGAATTTGTTATTTTGGTAGATTGTACGGAAGAAAAGAAAGTTGTTTGCGATATGGCTGCAAACAAATCGCTTGTTGCGGTACAATCTAAAGAAGAAACTGCATTGGATGAAATTAAGAAATTCTTAATCTTGGATAAAATAAAAGTGGACCTTCAGAAAGATTTCAGTTGTAATTTATTGAAAAAGCAAGGTTTTGATTGTGAAAAAAGTGACAGCGGATTTGTTTTTTCAAAGGTTTATGAAAATTATGAAATGGAGTTCAAAACGCATTTCAACAGCTTTACGGAACAAGAACAGACTTTGAATCTATTGAAAGATTTGCCTTGCAGTGTATTGGAACAAATTTATATGGATTTGGAAGTCGGAACATCACTTACCAGAGATGAAGAATTGTATCAAGATTTGGAATTGATGAAATTTCTTTACGACAAAGGTCAATATTCCATGCTTCCTAAATTGTTTGGAAAAATGGTTTTGAACCTGAACAAATTTAATAATACAAGTGCTTATGTTTTATCATTGAAAGCTTTGGAGACAGTACTTGCTTACTTTACGCAAACTATGCCGGTGTGGGGCGGTTTGGCGGTAATGAATTCAAAAGCATTTCATGATATGGAACATTTAATTTTGCGTAAATTGGAACATTCGGCACATGATGATATTTCAGGTGTGGCTGAATCAAAAAAGAATGTCGGTGCAGCATACGATGAATTGGTAGAAGTGTTGCAAAAACAAAAAAATCAGAATGTTTTTATAGAGACCGTTGCTGTTTGATTTCAAACTTATTCGGTTAGTATTCAGAAGGTAAAATATGGAATATCAGAATCCGTTGATTGCGTATATTGATTCTCATGCGTTAGAGCATAATATAAATGTCGTAAGACAAAAGTTTCCCGGAAAAGAAATTATTTTGCCGGTGAAAGCAAATGCTTACGGTCACGGAAGTATATTGGTTTCACGATTGGCACAAGATTGCAATGTTAATTTTTTTGCATTGGCACGAATAAACGAGGCTTTGGAATTACGTCTTGCCGGTATAAAAGGGCAAATGATAATTCTCGGTGCTGAATGGAATATTGATAATTTAAAATTGGCGTTGGAATATGATATCGGGCTTACGGTTTCTGATATAACACATATTGAACTATTGGAAAAAATAGCAGAACAGGAAAATAAAATTTTTAATGTTCATGTAAAGTTGAATACCGGAATGTTCAGACTCGGTGTCGACAGTGAGAATGTTGCTTTATTTGCAAAAAAATTAGCGTCTTGTAAAAGATTGCACGTGGTTTCGGCGTTTACTCATTTTGCTCAAAGTGATGAAGATGAAAATATAACGTTGAAACATGTTAAAATGTTTGGTGAATCTTTAGATGTTTTGAAAGCTTGCGGCGTTAATCCGGATTTTTATCATTTGTGTAATTCCGGCGGTGTAGAAAATTTATCAAATAATCTTAATAAGATTATTTCTGAAAGTTCTGCGGTTCGCCCGGGAATGATGGTTTACGGATATTCTCAAGGAATTCCGGGAAATCCTAAAACAGAACTGATTCCGGTGATGAATCTTTGCAGCAAAGTCGTACATACTCGATATGCAAAAAAAAGTACGCCGGTAGGATACGGAGCGACTTATGTTGTTCCGGAAGACGGAAAATTAGCAACCTTGGCATTGGGTTACGGTGACGGATTTCCTAGAATGTTGTCCGGACGTTTTTCTGTGAGAATAAACGGACATGATTATTTACAGTGCGGACGAATCAGTATGGATTTGACTGTTGTTTCTGTCGGAGAAGACGTAAAAGTCGGCGATGATGCATGGATTTTCGGTTCATCAAAATATGCAAAAATGAATGCCGATGATTTGGCTAAACTTTGCGGAACAATAAGTTATGAAATAACAACTTGCATAACTTCACGTGTACAACGATGTGTATTAAAGTAATTTACAATTAAATCTACATTTTACTTAATCTGAATTATAGACAAATGATTATATTTCTGATAAATATTTGTCGATTTATGATACCTTTTTTCAAAAGGATTTTTTGTGGATTTTTTTAAGAAATATAACCATCAGTTTCAAGTTTTCTTTGTTATGTTTGATGCATTTATTCTTGTTGCAGGATATTTGGCAGCAAGATATTTTTCATTTACGCAAGAAGATTTTTTTCAGATAACTGTTAAAGAAGTTTTAACTTTTTTTATTTTAATGACTGTGTTTTTTTTATTTCTGGAAAAAGCAGAATACCCTCAAAAATTTAGATTACGTTCTAAAAGAAAAATAATCGGAACAATGATTACATATGGGTACTTGGCAATGAGTTCATTGTGTTTGTGCCAAATGGTAGGATTGTTTTCGTATAACAGCAATTTTTGTTGGATATATACTTGTGTGACGTTTTGTATTTTTATGCCGGAACGAATGATATTGAAAGTGTTGTTTGATTGGCTTCGCAAACGAGGTGTGAATAATAAGAAATATCTTTTGATTGGTGCGGGGATTCAAGGTTTTGATTTTTACAAAATGATTATTCATTCTCCGACACTCGGTATACAAATAACCGGCGTTTTGGATGACGGCGACTTAAATGATGAAGTCGATGAATCGGCTGAATATGAAAAATTTTGCAAAAAGATTATAGGGCAAACATTTCAAATTGAAAAATTGCTTGAATCTCATCATTTTGATAATGTAATTATTACTTTGCCTATGACGCAAAAAGATAAAATAACGACAATTACGAATATCTGTGAAAAAAGAGGAATTCATGTTGAATTAATTCCTAATTATTATCAGATTGTTTCAAGACATCCTTCTATACGTGAAATTAACGGAGTGCCGCTGATAGGAATCAGAAATGTTCCG
Source organism: Spirochaetota bacterium (assembly GCA_045133795.1). Lineage (GTDB taxonomy): Bacteria > Spirochaetota > GWE2-31-10 > GWE2-31-10 > GWE2-31-10 > RGIG8597. The sequence goes on along the minus strand of JBGUUT010000046.1, from coordinate 9,333 downwards.
TTGGAAGGAATGTTTAACAGAATGTTTAAACGTATTTTTGATATTGTTTTTTCATTTTTTGCAATAATAATATTGTCACCGGTATTTTTTGTTGTTGCTCTTGCAGTGAAGTTGTCTTCTCCGGGACCTGTATTCTTTATTCAGAAGCGTACCGGTTTAAAAAATCGGGAGTTTAATATTTACAAATTCAGAACTATGGTTGTAAATACTATGTCTGATACTGTGCAGTCATATGAAAATGATCCGAGAAAAACTAAAATCGGGAACTTTTTGCGAAAAACTAACCTGGATGAGTTGCCGCAGTTGTTTAATATTTTCAGAGGTGAAATGTCTTTTGTAGGACCTCGTCCTCATATGATAAAACATACAGAAGAATTTTATCAAAAATATGATAAATATATGGTGCGGCATTGGGTGAAACCGGGGCTTACCGGATGGGCACAGGTCAACGGTTGGCGAGGGGATTCTGATATCGAAATGCGTGTAAAGTTTGATATCGAATACATAGAAAACTGGACATTTTTTTGGGATATTAAAATTATATTTTTAACACTATTTGGGAAAAAAGCGAGAAATCATGCATATTAAAAAAATATTAAAGTCTTTGGTTATTATCAGCGTAGTTTTATTTTCTTTCATTTCTTGTACCTATTATACGGTTGTATCGGATGAGGTAAAGAATCTTTCCGTAGAAAACGGAGAAACTTTCGTTTATGTTCGAAATCAGTTTCAGTTTTTTTTACGTGAAGTTACCGTTTGGACGGCAGAAGATTATGCTTCCAATTCTCCGAGCGAGCGTCATAAAATGCGAAAGTTTACTGTCGGCAAACGTGTACCTACGGAAGATAATGTTTTGGAACAATATAAGATTACATTGTTTAATGAAGGTAAACCGATGTTCCGCTATGTATTAAAAAAGATTGATAATCAGCGAGTCAAAGATTCATTTTCTCCTTTTTCATTTCAATTGGAAACAGATACAGGCGTAGTTTTGATGACTATGTCAAAAGATACTAATGAAGATATTTTTGGTTTTGATGTGAATGTTGGGGAAGGAAATTATAAGCTTACCGGAAAGAAAAGTGCGAATAATCAGGCGTTTGGTGCAGAATTTCATCTGAATGATGATGAAAGAACGCTGTTTTGTATGAAAAAGAAGATGGGATATTTTTCTGATAGAATAGAGTTTGATATTTTACGTATGGGAAATCCGATTACGGATGACGTTATTTATATTTCTTTGGTAACAGCTTGTGACAGTATAATTAATAAAGTTTCAGGCGGAGGATATAAAAACTAGATATGGAAAATGCAGATAATAATACCGTAAAAACAAAAACTTTTGCATTGAACAAGAACGCAATTATAAAAATGATTTATAGATTTAATTTTATGAACAGATGGTATATTTTTGCCGGTGTGTATCTGTTATTAGTTTTATACCATGTTGCGGTGATTTCTGTCGGTCAAGCAATGAATGTTTTTTTTATAGTATTTATTTCTGTTATGTATGCTGCACCGATTTTAGGATTGAGTTTTTCATTTTTAATTATTAATCGTTTTCTTACAAAATCTGACGGAAGAATGATGGTTAATGTTTGTGATGTGAAAATTATGTCCGGCGGGGTTTGTTTTTTTACTAATGATAATGTAGTACATTTTGCAAAGACACAACAAATTTGCCATTTGGCAGAATACGGAGAATATTTTTTAATATTTCTCAGTCGTAATGTTTTTATTCCGGTGCCGTTATCTGCTTTTGAGTCGGGAGAAAAATCAAAAGCTATTGATATATTAAAAGCTCAAAATGTAATCTATTTGGGGAAAATTCATTAAAAATTGAAGTACATTAATGATGTGATTTAATTTCTTTTTTTTATTGCCGATACTAATACATGAATATATTTTATCCGGTTTGATATCGGAAATTCTTTCTTAAGGGATATTTATGAAAGCAGCTCTGAAAGGCACATCTTTTAATTTAAAGAAAAAAATGTTTTTCCATAAAATTATGGATTGGGTAAAAAATCTGAAGAACAAAGGAAAGAGCTCAATAAAGCTGACGTTAGTTTTTTGGCAGTTGGTAATTTTTTTATCTTTTATTGTGTGTTATTTCTTTTCTGCAATGATTAATTCTGGTTTATCCGGGAGAGAACAAGTCAAAAATTATAATAATGTTATTACACGTTATAAACGTAATACATTGAAGAATTCCGTACAATTCGGGATTAATTTGATAAATGTTGATTTTGAAAATGCACAAATGTTATCAACGGAAAGAATTAGTGAAAAAAGTGAAATACCGAATGAGTACAAAGAAAAATTAGCTAAACAATTGCGTGCAATTCATTCCAATGAAACTTCTTTTTATCTGTTGAATGAAGACGGTATAATGTTTGTAAATACAAAAGACCCATCTTTAGAAGGTGTAAATCGTCTTGATGTAGAAGATAAAAACGGAGTTGCATATTTTGACGAATTGAAACGTCTGGCTATGCAAGGCGGTGGTTTTGTAACGACTCATGAAGTAGTCGGAAAAAATGAATTTTTCAATATGTATTACAGTTCATATTTTGAAAAATGGAAATTAATTCTTATTGCCTCATCATCTATGGAAGAAATCTTTGATGCAAAGGAAGATTTATCTGTTCAAACCGCAAAATGGAACAGAATCCAAGTTATAACGTCACTTTTGCTTGCTATACTTTTCCTTTTGGGCGGTAGTTTCTTTATTAATCAAAAAATAGAAAATATATTTATAAAGCCGATTAATATGTTGGTTGGTAAAGCGTATGAAATTGCCGGCGGAGATTTGACTGTAAAATTTGATTTTCAATCAAATAATGAGTTTGCAAGTCTTGTGAAAGCTTTTAAAGTAATGGTTAGTAAGTTGCGTGAGTTAAATGCAAAAATTTATAGTTCCGTTATTTTGCTTGATAAACATATGCGTGGACTTTATTCGTCATCAGGTGATGTTGAAAACTATACAGAAAGTCAAGCTACAACATTAACAGAAACAAGTTTAAATTTTAATCAATTAAATGAAATGATGGAAAGAATTTCTGATAATTCATTGAAATCTGAAAACTTAGCCTCTGCTGCTATTGAGAAAGTAGATGCAGGGTTGAATTTTATGAATAACCTTGATAGTGAAATGCAGAAAATTGAGGCAAGTTCTGTTCAGATTACAAATATTATTAACGTAATGAATGATATTGCGGAACAGACAAACTTACTTGCACTAAATGCCTCTATCGAAAGTGCACGTGCCGGTGAAGCAGGACGCGGATTTAATATTGTATCTGGGGAAATTCGAAAACTTGCAGAAAAATCTACCGGAGCAGCTAATGAAATTCGAGATTTGATTACGACAAACAATGATTTGATTTCTGTAGGTGTAAAATATACAAAAGAGGTTACAGAAAGTTTGCATGAGATTTCAAATGCATCACAACAAATTTTAAAGTTAGTTAATACAATTACTGAAGAAATTTTAGGTGCTAATGAAAAAAATAAAATGATTACCAATGCTTTTAATGATGTTTCAAATATTTCTCGTGAAAATACAGCAGCGGTAAAAACAGTACAGGGAATATTAACAGAATTCGTAGATACAACGATAGACTTACAACGATTTGTAGGACAGTTTGATGTACGTTCGGATAAAGAAAAAGAATTACAGCTTCACATGGAAGAAGTTCTCGGAGTAAAATTAAAAGAAGCAGAAGATATATTGAAATCTTACGGAAGTCGTTTCCTTCCTACGGGAAATCTTAAAAAGATTGGTGAATATCCGTTACAGGAAATGTTAATAGGTGAAGAAATTGTTACAGGAAACTTCTCAGTTGTAGATGAGATTTCAAAGAAAATAAAATGTTCCGTAACATTAATGCAACCTAGTGATGATTGTCTTGTTCGTGTTGCTACTACGGTACGTAATTTTGATAACAGCCGAGCAATCGGAACTATTATTGATAAAGATTCTGAAGTTTACAAAAAAGTTGTTGATGAAAGAAGCGTATTCTACGGTCGTGCTTTCGTTATCAATCGTCGTTATGTTGCAGTTTATAAACCGATTATGGATGAAACCGGTTTTGTTGATATGGTTTTATATTTAGGTATACCGGAAGAAACTGAAGAAAGACGATAATATTATCTTAATTGTGTAAGGGTAGAGGGAAGTAGTATTGTGGAAATAGAACGTAAAATTGAAAAAATTATGGCAATTCTTCGAGATTCTTCTGCCAGCGACGGAGAAAAAGACGTAGCCAGAAAATTATTAGATAAGTTGCAGGATAAATATGCAATTGATATCGGAATGCTTGATGATAATAAAAAAGAGTGGTTTACGATAAAATGTAAAGACGAACATGAAAAAATGCTTCTTTTGAGGATTTTGACATCTTATAATCTGAAAGCATATTTGAAGAAAAACTGTAGCCGTTTATCTGTATTGTTTTATACAACGGACAGTTATTTTCAGATAATAAGTGCGGAATTGTCATATCATAAGTATGTTTTGTCAAAATATTTGAAATCTGTGACCGTGAATTATCTTCACAAATTTGTATTGCCTTATCAGCTTACAGATGATGAGAATGTTCAGACTACGGATAAATTGACTGATGATGCAGCTACGGCAGCGGCATTTATGTTTTATGACAAAAACTATACAGCTAAAAAGCTTTTGGTATAAAAAGCAAAGCGTACCCCAAAAAGTCGGAAACAATTTTTTGGGGTACGCTTTTTTTATGGTGTTAATTGACTGTTTAGTAATGTAAACTTGAGCCTCCGATAAATTCTCTGACGATTGAAGTCGGGGGGATTTTATCAGACGGAATGTTTAAAAAGTATGAAAGAAAATCTAATAATCTGGAGGCTTCTCCGTAATACGGACTGTCCGGATTTACTTGTCTCAAAATAGGCTCAGCGTATGTTTTTAATATACCGAGTTCATAAATCAAAGCAGAGTTAAAATAGCCGTCAGCATCGTTTTGGTATGGAAAAATATTATTTTCTTCACCTTGACGAACAGCAGGCCACATTTCTAATGTTCGCTCTGCACTGTGACCGCGATAATTATAATCTCGTACAAGACGTCTTATTACACGGTTGTCGGTAGTAGGAATTCTGTTGGCTTGGTCAATGTTGATATGTGTCAATGCAGAAATATAGATTTTATATTTATTTTTACGTTCAATCATATAAGTCATTTTTTCATTGAGACAATGAATTCCTTCGATTACGATAATTTCTCCCGGAGAAAGAGAGTATTCTTCTTTGGTAAGAGAGGATTTTCCGGTGATAAAATCGAAGCGAGCCAGTTTTGTTTTTTGTCCGTTAAGAAGTGCCGAAATATGTTGATTAAAAAGCTCTAAGTCTACAGCTTCTATACATTCAAAATCAAGACTTCCGTCCTCATTAAGCGGAGTTTTTGCTCTGTCTACAAAATAATCATCAACAGAAATTGTTCGCGGTGTAAGTCCGAGAGCTCTTAATTGTAATTCGAGTCTTTTTGAAAAAGTTGTTTTTCCGGATGAAGACGGACCGGCTATAGCTACAAGACGTACATCTTTGCGAGAGGCAATATCTTCCGCTAATTTCATAATTCTGCTTTCTTGCAGTGCTTCTTCTACTAAAATAAGGTCATTAATTTTTTTGTTTATTACAAGCTGGTTTAAGGCTCCGATAGTGTCAACGTGAAATAATTTATCTAGGTTTTTATATTCTCGATAAACTTTGAAAATCTCTTTTTGTTCAACAAAAGGTTTGGGCTGTGATAAATCAAATCGTGACGGGAATTGTAATATAAAGCCGTTTTCATACGGAATGAGTGTAAATACCGGAACTTGACCGGCATTTGCGGCAAGCGGTGATTGTAAGATTCCGGTGAAATTATCACATTGATAGCAATTTACGGTCGGAACGGCACGTGTTGTAAGCAGAAGCAGTTGACCGGTTTTATTTTGTTCTTTCAGTAAGGTAATTGCATCATGGTAAGAAACTTTTTCCCTTTCTATAATTTTATTTGCAGTAATGTCTTGGCGTATGGCACTTTCAAGTGACGCAATTTCTTTTGGTGTAGGGGTGTAATTTTCAAATTCATAATAGTAACCTGCACCGAGAGAATGCATTATTGTCAGAGTAAGTGTAGGGAAAAGTTTTTGAGCAGCCTTTTCTAATAAAAACGACAGCGTACTGCGATAAACTTCCATGCCTTCGTTTGATTTAGGAGTAAGAAAATGTATATCGGCATTAGTTTCAATAGAAAATCTTAATGGTAAGATTTGATGATTGACTTTTGCACAGATATAATTTTCTTTCTCGTCATTTTGAATTAAATCTAAAAGTTGTGTACCTTTTACGATTTCTATAGGTGAACTGTCATTAATTGTGACTTGTATATTTTTCATGAAAACCTCCATATATTTAAATAAACATTTTAACGGATTTCCGAAGAAAAAATCCAAAAATATGGAGAAAAACAAAATTGTCTTATTTTTTTAAGAGGGCAGACAATTTACTATGCTTGAATCGATAATAGCTAAAGTATTTATGCTGGTTTCTTGCCAAAAAGATTTAGAATCACAAATAAAAAACAATTGATAACGGTTGTCTTCTGATAGTTCCGTTATGAGGATAATCCAATCTATTAAAACTTTTATTCCGGCAGAATTAAGAAACTTCAATTTTGTTATATCAACATCAACACGTTTGATTTCATGTTCTAAAACATATTGATGTAGTTCGGTAAAGAAATCATGCATATAAAGTTCCGGTTTTATTTGAACAATATTTCCGGAAATGTAAACAGTGTTTTCTTTAAAGGATAACGTTACGTCATCTTCTTTGACAGTTTCAATTTTATCCATTTCCTGTAATCTCCCCCAAGTATTTATCAGAAAATCATAATTTTATAGACTTTTCAAGTGTAAAGGAATGAAAAGTACGTTGCTCTGCTTGCCAGATTTTTCCGAATGCAGATTCTGTCATTGAAATATCATAATCATGACTTACAACGGCAAGTTCTTTTTGTGCTTCTATTAATTCAATACACCATTGATAATATCCTTCGTGATCGCTTATGAAAATGAATTTACCGTTATCAGTAAGTTTTCGTGCTATTAACGGGATAAAATGAGCTTGGAATAAACGATGTTTCCAGTGGCGTTTTTTTGGCCAAGGGTCCGGAAATGTCATGTAGATTTTGTCTAAACTTTTGTCAGGAAACATTTTTTCGATGGAAGCTCCGGCTTCTCCGCAAATCCAGCGAACGTTATTAAGATTTAATAGATTTTCTTTCATTCTGCTTTTTACGATTCTGTAATCTTTTAAATCTATACCGATGAAGTTTTCAGTGGGATTTTTTAAAGCTTGTTGAGTAAGAAAATGTCCGTTTCCGCAACCGATTTCTACGACTAAGGGATTTTCGTTTCCGAAAACATCACGCCAATTGATGAAGTTTATATCTTCCGGCGGTGTAAAAGTAGTTTCCAATAAAGAATAATCGAAACCTTTCTTTTTAAATTTCATGAAGTCTCCTATAATACGACTGAAAATATAGAATACCAAAAAAAGTTGAGATTGTGTTATCTAATAGTGTAAATGTTTGGAAAAGCTTTTATGTGTTTTTTTTATGAGTATGTATAATACATTTTAAAAATCAAAAAAATATTAATGTAGGAGAAAAAATATGAAAGGTGTAATTATTGCAGCCGGCTACGGAACTCGTTTTTTACCGGGAACAAAAACAATTCCTAAGGAAATGTTTCCGCTTGTAGATACTCCGGCAATCCAATTGATAGTAGACGAATTTTTAGCGGCGGGAATCAAAGATATTTTGATTGTTACAAGTCGACGTAAGAAATCAATGGAAGATTATTTTGACAGGGAAGTGGAACTTGAAGGTGTTTTTTCTAAAGAAAATGCAGATTCAAAATTATCACTGATTGCACCGGCTGAAGCTAATATTTTCTTTTCGAGACAAATGGAAATGAAAGGTACGGGACAGGCGATTTTACAATGTAAACCGTTTGTTGGAAATGATTCGTTTGTAGTTGCATATCCTGATGATATTGTTTTTGCAGATGTACCTTTGGCGGCTCAGCTTATAAAAGTTTACAATGAGACCGGATGTTCTGTTTTGTCTGCACAAAAAATTGACGGCGATGTTTCAAGATACGGTGTACTTGATTGTAATGAAGACGATAAAATTTTGAAAGTTGCCGGAATTGTAGAAAAACCGGCTAAAGGAACGGAACCGAGCCATATGATTTCTATCGGGCGTTACCTTTTTACTCCGGAATTATTTTCATTATTGGAAGAAGATTATAAAAAATATTCAGGCGGAGAATTTTATCATATTGGTGCGATTAATGCATTGGCAAAAGCCGGAAAAATGCGAGCTTGCTGTTTTGACGGAGAAAGAATCGATGTAGGGGACAAGTTGGGCTATATAGAAGGAATACTTCGCTATGCATTGACAAGAGCAGATTTAAAGGATGAAACTGTAAATATAATGAAAAGGCTTGTAAAGTAATTGTTATCTTGTAGTTAAAAATACCCTTCAAGTACATTAAAGATAAATGAAAATATTTTATTTTTTTTGAAGGAGTAATCTATGGAAAAACAATTAAATCTTACTTTGATGGAAGGACGACTTACGAGAAACCCGGAATTATTGCAGACATCCGGCGGAAGTGTGTGTAAATTTGATATTGCGGTAAATAATTCGGTCAAATACGGAAATGAGGTAAGAAATACGGTCGACTTTTTTTCTATTACGGCGTGGAATCGGCTGGGGGAGATTTGTTCTAAATATTTAAAAAAAGGAGCAAAAGTCAGAATCAGAGGTCGATTGAAACACGATACTTGGACGGCGAAAGACGGACGAAAAATGTCTAATGTCCATATCGATGCGGCATCTGTAGAATTTATCGGCAGTAAAAAACGTCAAGATGGTAATGTAGCAGTGTCGTTTTCATCAAAAGAAGAAAATAATCCATATCATGCGGAAGTAAATATTCCGTTTTAAGTAAAATAAAAGTTCAGCTTTATCAATAACGTAAAGCTGAACTTTTTTTGTATTAACAATCAAAAAAGTGCGGAAAACTATGGAGAGTAAGGTGAGGGGAAAAAACGAAACAATCCGTGTGGCTGTCTTACCTTACGTGGTTCATCAGTCTTACCTTACGTGGTTCGTCGGTCTTACCTTATGTAGTTCGTCGGTCTTACCTTATGTGGTTCGTCGGTCTTACCTTATGTGGTTTGTCGGTCTTACCTTATGTGGTTCGTCGGTCTTACCTTATGTGGTTCGTCGGTCTTACCTTATGT
>JBGUUT010000045.1:0-40792 GCA_045133795.1 Spirochaetota bacterium | reverse complement strand
CTTTCATCTTCAATGATTTCTTCGTCGTCAAACTCTTCAGTTGGTAATTCGACATCGCCGTAATCTTCAGTTTCGTTGCTTAAAGTTTCACTTTTATCTTCAATGATTTCTTCATTTGCGAACTCTTCAGTCGGTTCTTCAATCTCATCGCAGATTTCAGTTTCATCGCTTAATGTTTCACTTTCATCTTCAATTGTTTCTTCGTCAGCGAGTTCTTCGGTCGGTTCTTCAACCTCATCACAGCTTTCAACTTCATCACTTAAAGTTTCGCTATCATCTTCGATAATTTCTTCTTCGTCGAACTCTTCAGTTGGTAATTCGACATCGCCGTAATCTTCAGTTTCGTTGCTTAATGTTTCACTTTTATCTTCAATGATTTCTTCATTTGCGAACTCTTCAGTCGGTAATTCTTCCTCGTCATAACTTTCAGTTTCATCATTTTGAAGACGTTCATTAACAATATTATCAATTTTATCCTGTAGATTTTCTGTATTTTCTGGGATTTCAATATCTAATTCAATTTCATCAGGTGAATAATTATTTTCAGCTTGATAAAGAGACTCATTTTTATCTTTAGTTTCAGAATCAAGCAAATTATTATTTGCAATATCATTTGAAGCTTTAAGCTGTAATATTTTCAACAATCCGGAAGATAAATTAGGTTGAACATCTTTCGCTTTAGGAAAGCTATTTAAATCATTTAGTTCTCTATAAGCGAGAGCACGTGCTAATAATCCTTTCGGTTTGTTTTCTAAGTAATTTTTTCTGTATTCCAGTGCTTTTGATAATAATCCCATAAATAGAGAACCTTAATTTAATTTATTTTGATGTTTAATTCTTCAAAAAGTTTTTTATAAATATCGAATTCTTTAGATTCAGCAAACTCTTTAATTTTTTCTTCAGGTAAAGCATCCAATAATTGGTCTAAATAAGATAAAACAGTTTTTACGTCTTTTTTTAATAGTTCTGTTTTTTCTTCAGCTTCTTTGGCTTCTTTAGCTTGCATTTCAGCTTTTAATGAAGAGTAAATCGCTACATCATCTTCTTTAGATGAAACTAATGGTTGTAAATCAGAATTGTCGATTTCTTCCAATATATCGGGAACATTACAAGCTTCGGTTTCTATTAAATCTGCAGAATCTAGAATAGAATCCAATTCATTGTCAGATAATCCGATAGATTCTTCGTCATTCTCAATGTTTAAATCTTCTAAATCATCGTTTTCATCGATTAAGTTGTCAGTGATATTGATGTCTTCTTCAATGATTTGCGTGTCATCTAATTCAGCCGAATCTAAGATAGAATCCAATTCGTTGTCAGATAAACTAATAGATTCTTCATCATCTTCAATGTTTAAATCTTCTAATTCGTCGTTTTCTTCGATTAAGCTATCATCTAAATTGATGTCATCTTCTTCAAGAACTTCAGTGTCATCAATGTCAGCCGAATCTAGAATAGAGTCTAATTCATTGTCAGATAAACTAATAGATTCTTCATCGTCTTCAATGTTTAAATCTTCTAATTCGTCGTTTTCCTCGATTAAGTTATTATCTAAATTAATGTCATCTTCTTCAAGAACTTTAGTGTCATCAATGTCAGTCGAATCTAGAATAGAGTCTAATTCATTGTCAGATAAACTAATAGATTCTTCATCGTCCTCAATGTTTAAATCTTCTAATTCGTCGTTTTCTTCGATTAAGCTATCATCTAAATTGATGTCATCTTCATCAAGAACATCAGTATCATCAATGTCAGCCGAATCTAGAATAGTGTCTAATCCTTTGAAATCATCTTCATAATCTTTTTCATTATTATCTAAATTATCAACTGGAGTTTCAAATGTGTCATTTTCATCAGGAATGATGATTTCTTCGTCTTCGATAGTTGTTTCGGTTTCTTCAATCTCATTATCAGAAGATTCCATTACTAATTTGTCTAATTCATCATCGGAAAGCAAATTACCGTCATTTTTATGAGAAAATTCATTATTAAACAAATTGTTATTTGCATTTATTTCGTTAGCTAATAATTCTTGTTCTTCAGTTAGATCAATTTTTAAATAATCTTCTTCTTCTTGACTTACAGCTCTTTCATTTCTTTCAGGGAAAGAAAAATTAATAATCTCATCATTGTCATCTTCATCTATTAATGAGTCGATTAAATCTTCAGAAAGTTGATTTTGAGGAAAAATAATAGTTTTAGGTCCTTCTTTTAAAGCAACACCGCAAAATTCTTCGTCATCATCATCAGTTTCTTCATCGTTAAGAAGTCCTGAAAGGTCAATGTCTTCATCAAAATTAAAATCTTCATCTTCATTTGTAAAAGAATTACTGTTGTTAATTGTCGAATCAGAATCCAGAGATAAATCACTGTCTAAAAGTGCGTCCAATGATAATAAAGAATCATTATTTTCTAATGATAAATCTTCGTCGTTGGATATTTCTTTATCATCTAAATCTAATAGAAAATCTTCGTCTTCGTTGTTTTCTTCGTCATCTGCCGGAGCGATGGTTTCCGGTGTAAGGAAGATTTCTTCATCATCATCGTTTAATTCTGTTGTTAATTCCGAAACAACATCTTCGTTATTATCTATTTCATCTAAAACTTCATTATCTATATTGTTATCATCTAAATTGTCATCCAATATTAAATCAAAATCATCATCGAGTTGTAATGTCGAATCTTCTGTAATGTCGGAATCATTTTCTTGAGGAGGGTCATCTAACATAAAATCTGAAGTATCTATGTCAAAATCATCAAGACTGTCAAGGATTTCATCATCTTTATCTTTAGGAGTTAGAGCCATATTTAAACCTCTCTCATTATCATTTTAGAAATTATTCAATTATTAACTGATTTTCGTCAAAACGTACAGATAATAAAATATTTATGTATTCATTTACTAATATTGTTAAAATAATACATCAAAATATACAAAAAAAATAGATAAAAAGTTAATAGAGCTAAAAAATTAAATTTTCTTTGTTTTTAAGCTGAATCCGACTCGAAAATATGAATCTTTTATTCCGGTAACGAGTGAAAATTGGAAATTATGTGTGTTGTTTAAATCAAGATGGAAGCTGAAAAAATAAGGAGCGAATGATACTAAGGTAAATAATGCTCCGAAGATGGTAACAAAAGCTCCGTTTTTTAATAAATCGTTATTAATTGAACCGTATGAAGTGAAAATATCTTTTATTACGTAAATGAATGTCTCCAAGTTGAAGTTATTTCCGATTATTTGTGATAATCCGAAAGCACAAATTGTGATTCCGGTAGCGAAAATGGTAAGCCCGGTTAAAAAACTGCCCAATGAGATATAATTCATTAAGTGAAAATAAATATTTTTATAGTAAAAACTGGAATCTGTTTTATACGGATCGAATATAGGCCTTGCAAGTAGCGGCACAAAACCGGCAGGAAATTGAAAATCAAAATTTCCCACAAAGTCTTCTGTCGGTATACATTGTTTCGGATGCCATAATGACCATGAAATGATTTTCTGTTTTACAAAAGTTATTAGATTATCAATGTGTATAATATTATCATTGCTGAAATTTGCAGCTCCGCGTAATCCGTCACACAGATAATATGCGAAAATTCCGTATGGAGTATGAATGGATTGTTTGTTCTTTGCCGTAAAATCTTTTTCTGATGTCGCTTGGAAAATTAAACTGTTGTTTGGCAATTCGTCAGTTTTTATTTGCGGTAAGTGCAATAAAGATTTTTTGTTCTCCGGGGTGGCAGGCAATAAATGTTTTACTTTGATGGATGTAACAATTTTATAGCCGTCAATAAAGAACATGGTATTTTTTAGATTGTTAAGGTTGCAAATATTGGATATTTCGGAAATGGAAATAGAAGAATCTTTTATGTCATTTAGTGTGCAGTCTGCAGTGACAAGGTGAGTTTTGTTTTCTGAAACTTTAATTGTATATCCGGAGAAAAATAAAAGAAAATTATCGTTTTCTTGTATATCGTCAGATATTTGTTGCAAGATTTTATAAATGTTTTTCTTTGACGGATATTTGGGAGAAGAAGGGAAAATGTCGTCGGTCATTCGTATTACGATGTCAAATTTCCCCTCATTCTTTAGTGTATCTTCTATTAACTTTGCGTCATAACACGGCATTGATAGCGGCTCGATAAAGCGACTTTGATAATTGTTAATTCCTATAACTAAAGCCCAACGTTTCCCGCTTTTTGTATTTTCATCGGCAAAAGAAAGAAACGTATTGGAAAATAATATGAGAATGAACAATAACCGTATATGTTTATTCAAAATTGAAGCTCCGAGTTATTGCAATGTTTCCAAGCGATCGATTACTTTGTGGAAAAGTTTATTGCAGTCTTGAGATGTTTGGTCTAAATCTAATAATAATTGATTGAATTTTTTATTTAATTCTATAATTTCTTCTTTTTCGTCTTTCAATAATTCCGGCAGTTTTTGTAATGAGAATGCCATGATTTCCAAGCTATTTTTTGTACCGAAATATTGAACTGCTTGTCTTGAAATCAATTGTTCTCCGGTTAAATCAGTTTTTAATTCTTCGTTTGCAGCTTTTGCCATTCCGCAAATTAATTCATAAAGTTTTTTAGGTAAAACGATATTTGTTTCGATTGTTTCGTCAACAGTAGGTTTACTCATGATTTTCTTCCTTATAAAAGTAATATAGCTTATCAATATCAGAAAAAAAATAATCTGCATAGAATCAAAGTGATTAATATGTCATAATTGATAATAAAGAGTATTTTAATGTTTTTTTTGACGGAATAATATTTACTCATGATATTTTTATATTTTTTTATAAAATAGAAGAGCAAAAATCTCAAAATATTGTTAGAATATTCCGTTATTAAAAAAATGGTAATGTAATTTCTTTATATTGAATTGTCTTTAATAAAAAGTAAGATTTTTTGGAGTACCTGTCATTGAATAGGTTTTCTTGCATTTTGGAAAGATAAGGAATAGAAGGAAACTAGGAGGTTATGAAATGTATAACTGGAGAAAGTTATTCTGTATTTTTTTGTGTGGAGCATTTTTTACTTTAAATGCACAAGAAAAAGTTTTGCCTAATGCAGAAGAAGTAAAAGCTGAAGAAGTAAAAACTGTAGACAAAGAAGCAAAAAAGAGAGCCGTTAAAAGAGCGAAAGAAGAGAAAAAGAATGAGCTTTCGATAAGTAAATTGAAAGAAAAGATTGAAAAAGTCGAAGCTGAATTTCAAGCAAAGAAGACAGAGCTGGAAAATGTGGAAAAAGAATTGACAGCTGTAAGTCAAGCTATGAAAACGGCGGACGGTAATTCTGAAGAGAATAAAGTTAAAGTACAAGAATTGGATGTAAAACAAAAAGAGTTAAACGATGTTATCGTTAAACTGGCGGAAAAACGCAATGAATATTCTCGCGAATTAGCAGAAATAGAACATAAAGAAGATGTTGCAAAGGAATCAGAGAAAAATCAGGTTCTTCGCGATAAATATAAAAAAGATTTTGAACTGTTGGAACAGTTAAAAAGACAAGAGCGTGAAAAAAGACAACGTCTTGCAGCAGAGCGAAGAGCTTTGCAAAAGCATTTAAGCGAAGTAAAAGCTAAAATCAGAGAACGAACAAGTAATGTTAATCAAGGGAATTTAAAAATTAAAGAAGTTTCTGAAAAAATAGTTTTAAGTATCTCAAAAGATGAAGATAAAAAACTATTGGAAGAAAAAAGTTCTCTTGTTTTGCAAAGAACGCATATTGAAAAAGAGCTTGATGCTCTAAAACGTCGAGAAAAACAATTAATTGCAAAATTAGCAGAACGTGATGAAGGTTATGAGCCTGCTGACGGAACTTTAAACTGGAGTAAAGTTTATGATATCGAAACTTTGCAACGAATAAAACCGGGTACATGGCATCTTTCCGTAATTGCTACAGATTCAAATAAAAATCAAAATAAACCTACTGAGATAAATATAAAAATAGATCCGAAATCTGATATTCCGACAATTAATGTCATTAACCCGAAATCAAAATCTCGTGTTCCCGGAAATTTGATGATTGTAGGAACAGCTTATGATGATGATGCGGTAAGTAAAGTAACTTTTACTTTGGATGCAGAATTAGAGGAACGAGTGTGTAACGGAACTGATTTTTGGAGTTATGATTTAGATACTACCGGTTTGGATGACGGAGTTCATAGATTAACTTTTAAAGTGGAAGATGTTAACGGGGTAAAATGTAAGCCTTATGTCGTGCCGTTTGTACTTGACCGAAAGGTTCCTACAATTACTTTGCCGTCTATGACTTCCGGAACAGTAGTTTCCGATAAATGTAAAATATCCGGAGAGGCAGAAGATTTAAACGGAATTGCAGGAATTTATTATTCTGTTGACGGTAGATATTCATATTCAAGAATCGGAAACGGAATGGGTAAAAGAAAATGTGCGTGGAGTTTTAATCTTGATGCAAGTAAAGAATTAAGTTCTGGAACAAATATTGTTTGGATAAAAGCGGTAGATAGAGCCGGTTCGGAAGGATTTTTCCCGTTAACTTTGATTGTCGATAAGGCAGTTCCTGATGTTGGATTCCATTATCCGCATCCTAACGCTAAAGTCGGAAAAGCTTTTGAATTGTTTGGTTATGCTTATGATAATGTTGAGATAAATAAGTTGTCGATAAAAGTTTCCGGTACAGGATTTTCAACACCGGAATTGCCGGTGGATTTCCAGAGAGGAAATGCGATGTGGACTTTTCCGATAAATTTAAAAGAAATATGTGCAGATCCTTCAAAGATAAAAAACGGTAAAATTGATGTTGAAGTTACCGTAGCCGATGTTGCGAATAATGTTGTTAAGAAAAAACTTTCTCTTATGATTGATGATAGTGTTGGTAATTCAACAGTTGTTCTGAAATCAATTGAAGAGGGGGATAGATTTGGTGATGAAATCCCGGTTTTCGGAACAATATCTTCTGCATGTAATGTAACAAGTGCATTGATAAATCTTTATAATGATAAAAATGAATTACTTGTAGGAAATGATGTTATTGCAAAATATTCATTGTCAACATCTTTGGATGTAAGTGAGTTGTCTGAAGGAAATTATATTCTTGAAGTAATTCCTAAAAATGAATTAATGCAATATGAACCGGTTAGAGTAAAAATCGGAATCGATCGTTCTTGTCCGCAGTTTAATATTCATGAACTTGCTGAAAAATTTGTGAAAAACAAGATTTCAAATAAAATGGAGCTTGGTTTCTCTGTTACAAAAACCGGATCTATAAAGAACGTAGTTTATGTATTAACGAATCTAGAAGGTAAAGTGCTTACTCACGGTGATTTAAAAGTAAAAAGCAGTGAAAACAATTTGCATCAAATCCAACCTGTAGTGCTTGATGTTTCAGACAGTAAAATTTATGACGGTGTGAATTTGTTAAAACTTTCGGTTTTGGATGATACGTTAAAAAATGCCGAAATTACACTTCCGGTTATTATAGATAACATGGCTCCGACAGTTACCGATGTGTCTTACAATAAGGATACCGGATTGATGGAAGATGTTGTTGTAACGATATCTGACAATTTATTTTTATCAAGTGTGGAAGTTATTGAAACTTCATCTTTAACTTCAACTCCTAATAAAATAAATATTTTAGGAAACAGAGATTTCCAATTCCCGATGAAAGTCAAAGATGATTCCGGAGCTTTTGTGTCATATAATTATGAAATAAAAGCAAAAGATATTACCGGAGCTGAAACTGTAAGAAATATCAAAGTACAATTTAAAGATACCACAGCAGAAAATCATACTTTGACAATGAAAGTTGTACAAAAAGAACGTGCTCAATTAATGGGAAAAGCCGGTTTGTTCTTAAGATCAAAGAAGATAAATCCTGATTATATCTCCGGAGGTTTTGGTGTCGTAAATACGGATGTTAAAAGCGTTAGTATTTCTACAGACAAAGGCGTAACTATAGAACCTACAATCGTGGATGAAGAATTCGGAATCTTTTCATTTGAATTGTCTGCAGATGTTCGTAAAAACTTTGCTATCGGTGAAAACAAAATCGTATTCAGTGATTCTACAGGCAATTTTGATGAGTTAGTTTGTCAAAATGATTTATTGATGCCTAAAGCCAGAACTGTTTGGCCGCCGGCTTGTGTTTCGTTTAACAAAAATATTACCGTTTACGGTGTGGCAACGGATGATTCCGGTATTGCGTCTGTTAAAGCTTCATTGGATTCTTTAAATCCGGAAGATTTCCATGCGGTTGCAGTAGAGCCGATTGAAAATATAATGAATAAAGCAGTTCCGGTTATTGCACCTCATTTCAGAGATAAAACTCAGACAATAAAAGAGTTTCTTGATGAGAATGAAACTGAAATTTACAAAAACGGTGTTATGTATTCTTTCAATTTCCCTACAGATGATTTGAAAGAAGGTGAGCATACTGTTTATTTCAACATTGAAGATAAAACCGGAAAAATTGCTTCGGCTAAAGCTTTGATAATTATTGACAGAACCGCACCGAAAGCAAAACTTTTGGCTCCGGAAGAATCTTTACGAATAAACGGAACCATAACTTTACGTGGGGAAGCTGAAGATGATTTTGCAGTAGGTGGTGCGGTAGCAACTCTTAATGATAAAGAAATCGTAGGTGTAGGAAAGAATATCTGGAATATTCCTTATGATTTATATGAACGTTCAGAATTTAACAGAGAGAATGCAAATCAAGAACTTCCTTTAAATATCAATATTAACGTTTTTGATATGGCAGGAAATAAAAGTAGTTTAGTGTCAAAAGTAATTCTTGATGTAAAAAATGACGTTCCTGCGATTATAATTAACAGTCCGGCTGTTGACAATCAACGATATACAACTGATGCAATTCGTTTTGAGGGAGTTGTATTTGATGATGACGGAATTGACAGCTTGCAATATCGTTTAGATTTCGGAATGAACGAAGGTGATTCGGCTAAAGCTGAAAACGACGGCTGGAAAAGTGTAATCTTGAAAGAAAATGAATTACCTAACTGGAATATAACAATGGTGCCGGGATATTTATCTCCGGGAAGACACACTTTGGAATTGCGAGCATTCGATAAAAACTTTGTTCAAAGTGAAATTCAGTCTGTTACATTCCAGATAGATTTGGAAAATCCGGTGATTACCGTAATCGGTCCGGGAAACGGTGAATATATTAAAGGAACCAGACTTGTTAACGGTAAGGCGTATGACCCTAACGGAATTTCTTTTGTAAATGTAAGTACTAATAACGGATGGACGTTTGTTCTTGCCGAAGGTAAGGAAAACTGGATGTTCTATCTTGATTCAAAAACATTGCCTGACGGAGACTTGAAATTCTTGATTAAAGCGGAAGATGAAGTAGGTTCTTCTTCATATTCATTTGCATTATTTAATATTGATAATACTCCGCCGGAATTGTCTATATTGTTACCGACAGACGGAATGAGAATTAATAATCAATATACTTTTATCGGTAGAGCAAAAGATAATATCGGTTTATCTAAAGGTTTAATCAAAATTACTTCAGATGCAAAAAATATGTATGAAGGTGATGAACGATGTGATGAAGATGGATATATTCCGTTGAACGGTTTGGAAGCTTGGACTTATGATGTAGATGTAAGTAAATGGGAATTCGGAAAATATCATGCTGCTGTAAGATTTGTCGATATGGCGGGAAATATTACGGAAAAAAGCTTTGATTTCTTTGTAGAACCACGTTCAGATTTCCCTGTAGTAGAATTAGACCAACCGCAGTCTGGTCAACATTTGACCGGTAATGTAATCGAATTTTACGGTACGGCATATGATGATGACGGAATCGAGGCTGTTTATTTGCAGATAGATAATAAGCCGAGAGTGAAGGCTGAAGGTACTAAACAATGGCGTTATTTAGAACCGTCTGTAAACCTTGAACCGGGACTTCACAAAGTTATAGTTGTTGCTCAGGAAAAATCTTTGGATCCAGACAAAAAAGGTAAATATTCAATGTCTATTTCCAGAAACTTTTTTGTGGATGAATCCGGAATTATCATTAATATTACGTCTAACTTGAACGGTGATTCTATTGGTTATCGTCCTTGGTTCCACGGAACAGCACAGTTCTATGAAAGAAACTTGGATGTGAAAATGAAGCGTGAACTTCAGGAAAAGAAATATCATGAGTTGGTGAAGAAAAATCATGATAATCCGGATGTTGTACCGCCGATGGAAGAGATTCCGGTAAGTAAGTTTGAAGTAAATACAGCGATGTCACGTTATTTGGCTGAAAATAGAATAAAAGCTATTTATATGAGTTATGATAACGGAAATACTTATAAGAAAAACTGGGGAACTCCGGAAGAATGGAGAGTTCGATTACAGACACAATATATGAAAAATGGTTCTCATATGTTGCAGTTTAAAGCTGTTACTGCTTCCGGAAAAGAAACTTTAAAATATTTTAAAGTTAATCTTGACCGTGAAGTTCCTACGGTTGTAATAGACTCACCGGAAGAAAATACTCGTTTGAACAGTGCGATTGTAGTACATGGATATGCAAACGATAATAATGAGCTTGAAGAAGTAAAAGTACGATTAAAACGTTATGACAAAAACTTAGGAAAGATGCCGAAGTTTATTGACGGTATTTACTTATGGGCTCAGGCTTTCGGTGGTCCTATCGTTTCCGGTGGATTTGGATTTAGCTTCTTTGACAATATTGTACGTCTGGAAGGTGCATTCGGTTGGGTTCCGTCAGAATCTAACTTAAAAGATATGGGACTTGTACAGGGAAATTCATTCTATGATTCGATGTTTACTGCGGATTTGGGATGGAAGAATTATAGATATGAACCTAGATTCCCGGGATTTGTAGCCGGTGGTAAGTTGCTTGCACAGGTATTGGATTTACCGTTCGAGTTCTTCTTCGGAGAAGATGCTGCTAACTTCTCAATCAGTTTGGAAATCGGTGCCGGTTTCTATTGGTTCAGTGGTTTTGCCGCAGCGACCGATGAGATTAACGGAACATTCTATAGAACAAAACATCAAAATGAAGGTAAAGGTGATATAGGATACGATCCGGCAATTGATGGTAGAGTTTTGGCTGGTTTTATGTACCAGTTAGATTTCTTCAAAGTTCATGATTATAAATTCTTAAAGGATTTTGCGTTGTACTTTGAAAACTCATTCTACTTTGTTGCCAGTGAAGTAGACAGCCGACTTATTCCGCAGTTCGGTTTTGGTGTACGTAACTCTATAGTTACAAATAAGGATAAATAAAATTAATACCTAAATAAAAAAAGCCTGATTCTTAAAAATGAAGAATCAGGCTTTTTGTTTTTACAAAGTAAAAGTTTTATGAATGAGAACGAAGTAAAGCAATTTCTTGTTTGTAACCGTCATGTTCGTTCGGTGTTTCCAAAATGAACGGCAAATCTTTCAGATTAGGATGGTTGATGACTCTGACCAAAGCTTCCAATCCTATTTCACCTTCTCCGATTTTTGCGTGTCTGTCTTTGTGAGCTCCCATTGGATTCATACTGTCATTTAAGTGAATTGCTTTGAGCCGATTTAAACCAATGACTTTATCAAATTGAGTAAGAACTCCGTCTAAATCATTTACAATATCATATCCGCCGTCCCAAACATGACAAGTATCGAGACAAACGCCTAATTTATCGGAAAGGGATGTTTCGTATTTTTCTTCGGTTTTATCTATTATCATGCGGACTTCTTCAAAAGTTCGTCCAATTTCAGAACCTTTCCCTGCCATTGTTTCGATAAGAATAACAGTGGAAAGTTTTTCACATTTTCTTATAACATTGGTCAACATTTCGGCGGTCAATTCTATACCGACATCAGCACCTTGTCCTACATGACTGCCCGGATGAAAGTTGTAATAATTTCCGGGAGTGTACTCCAGGCGAGAAAGGTCGTCTAACATGGTGTTGAATGCAAATTCCCGTAATTCCGGCTTTGCAGCACAGGGATTCATCGTGTACGGTGCATGAGCTACGATTTTTGCAAAGTTATGTTTTTTTGCCATTTCACAGAATGCAGCGGTGTCGGCAGAATCTATGGGCTTTGCTGTGCCGCCTCTGGGATTGCGTGTAAAAAAGGCAAAAGTATCGGCGTTAAGTTGCAAAGCTTCTTCGCCCATTGCAACGTAACCTTTTGATGATGATTCATGACAGCCTATATGTAGCATAATAAAACCTCCAATTTATATTGTTCGGAATTTATATTTTTTGCCGATTTTTAGCAAGTAAAAGGGGGAATGTATTTATGTTTAATAATTGTAATTTATTTGTGTAAATTGCTTGTAAAGTGTTATGAAGATTAAAAAATGTCGATAAAAAACATTGATTTTGTATTAATGTAACGCTTTATTTTTTTAGGTTATGGGGTTAATTGTGAGAAAGATTAGTTTATCTGTTAAATTCGGAGCTTTGATTTCGGTATTGTTATTTGTTGCATGTATTCTAAGTGTCGTTATTCTTTATCCGATTATTCGCGGAACTGTTTTGAAATCAGATTTTGATTCTCTTACATCCAAAGAAAAACTAGTTACGGATATTATCAATAATGATGAAAAGGTAATGTTGTCTTATGTTGAAGATTTACAAACTTTGGCTCCGCTGTTTGATAGCGGAACAGAACTTTACAAATATCTCAGAAAATACGCTCAAACTTTTGGACTTATGAATATTGCGGTTATTGAAATATCCGGAAAAGTTAGTTTTTCGCTTTTGGATGTGCAATACAATCATGAGTCAGAGGTTTTAGCTATAAATAATGCTAAAAACGACTCGGCGATGATAGTAAAAACAGTTACGAATACAGATGTTGTATTTACGGCGGCAGGAAGAATTGATATTCAGGGAAATGGAGTTTATTCTGTTATCCTTTTCCAGAAATGTGTTTCCGATGATGAATATTTGTCAAAAATTGCAAGTGAAACCGGTACCGTAATTACGTTGTTTAAAGATGATTTGAGAGTCGGTTCGTCGAATATTGATACTTCCGGAAAGAAAATAACAGGAACAAGACTTTCAAATCAGGAAATTTTGAATACAGTTTACAATCAGGGCAAGCAATTTTGCGGAGAGGTGAATGTCGGCGGTAAAAAATTATTGGCAATATATCGTCCTTACAAAACTGATAATGCTCATGAAAAAGTAATGTTTTCCGTTGCGTTGAATATAAATCACGTTAATGAAGTTTCAAATTTGATTTCTAAAAATGTTTTGATTACCGTGCTTATTTCATTATTTGTGCTTGCAAGTACGGTAATTGGAATATTGGTAGTTTTGGTTATAAAACCGACAAAGAAGACTTTAAATATTTTTAACTCAATTTTGCGGGATGACGGAACAATTGATTTGTCATTGGATATTGATGTTACATCAAGCGATGAAATCGGTGAAATGGAAGCTTCTATTGAGAAATTCCTTGTAGCACAGAGAGAATTTATTCGTACCGTAAAAGCTACAAGTAAAGAACTTGATGCTGCTGCGGAAATGTTAGCTTCAAATGCACAGGAAACAGCCGGGGCTTCTACTGAGATTTCGGCTAATATTACAAGTGTAAGCAATGCTGTACAAAAACAAAATCAAACACTTGAAGGGGTTCAGGTTATATTCGACCAGAGTATCGGCGGAGTTCAGAATCTTGACAGATTGATTGAAAGTCAGTCTGCCGGAATTGTAGAATCATCGGCTTCTATTGAAGAAATGGTTGGTAATATCAGTTCTGTTTCTGCTGTTATTCAAAAGATGTCGAGAGAATACGAAGAGCTTATCAAGATTACAAACATCGTAAAAACACGTCAGGAAGAAGTTTTTGAACAGGCTAATAAAATGGCTCAGCAGTCTGAAAATCTTACTAATACAAATAATGTTATTTCACAGATTGCTTCACAGACAAACTTATTGGCGATGAATGCCGCAATCGAAGCCGCACATGCGGGAGAGGCAGGAAAAGGTTTTGCGGTTGTTGCGGATGAAATTCGTAAGCTTGCAGAAAATTCTTCTATTCAATCTAAATCTATAAAAACTGAGCTTGATGAAATCACGGCTATAATTGATACGGTTGTAAATGCAACAGAAAGTTCAAAGAAAGAGTTTAATGAAATTATCGAGAAGGTTTCTTCTACAAGTACGCTGGTGCAGGAAATTAATAATGCGATGAATGAACAGGAAGAGGCTTCTAAACAAATTTTGATTGCATTACATGAAATGAATGATTCTACAAGTAATGTTCAGTCAACATCTAAGGATATGGCTTCTCATATTCAGTCAGTACAAACTGAATCGGCTAATTTAGGACATATTGCTCATACGGTTGCCGGAAGTATGGAAGAAATGACTGCCGGAATTATTGATATTACAAATGCAGCTCAAAACGTTTCCGATATGGCGGGAACGGCACGTGATAAAATAGGACAGCTTGATAGATTAATTAATAAATTTAAACTTGATTAATCATGTAAAATCAATTATTTAACGATTTGTGATTACGGCAGAATTAAACGTTCTGCCGTTTTTTTATTAATAAATCGGTTACAAGAAATTATTGGGAGAAATAATGGCGACGATAGAGCTCTTTATTTTAGCTGTTGCACTTTCATTAGATGCTTTTGCAATTTCAGTTTGTAAAGGTACGTCGTTGAGAAATGCAACGGTTAAACATATGTGTATTGCCGGCTTGTGGTGCGGTGTAGCACAGGCGTTAATGCCGATTTTCGGATATTTTTTAGGAAGCGTTTTTATAGAGGTTATTCACAAATTTAATCATTGGATAGAATTTGTAATTCTGGCGGCAGTAGGTTTTGACATGATATTGAAAGGGATTTTGGAAAAAGAAAGCAACAATTCAATATCGCATACAAAAATGTTTGTACTTGCAGTAGTTGACAGTTTTGATGTTTTGGCTGTCAGTATTACTTTCCCGGAATTACACGTAAATTTATCATTGGCAATGGTAATAATAGGAATTACAACATTTATAATCGCCGCATTGGGAGTAAAAGTCGGCAGTATTTTCGGCGGAAAATACCGAGCTAAAGCTGAGCTTTTCGGCGGCGTTATATTGGTTCTTATAGGAACTCATTTATTATTAAAAGGTTTGGGCGTTTTATCTTTTTTGCCATTCCTTTAGAAATCGTGCCAATCGGAAATAATCGTCTCTGCTGTTGAATCTTCCGCTGGAGATTCGCAATGATGTCAATGTGCGTTCCGGAGAAAATCCCATTTCTGTTAAAATCAGAGACGGGATTTTTATTTTTCCGTTACATGCAGAAAAGCGACTGATACAGATTTGTTCATCGGCAAGTGCCATTATCAATTCTTCCATAGAGTCTGTATTTTTTCCCATCAAGCTGATATTTAAAATCCCCGTTTGACTTTCGGGCGGTGTATTTATCACAAATTGCGAAACTTCTCGTTGCAATATTTCCAAACCTTCATTGTGTAAAATTTTGAGTCGGCGTAGTTCATCGTCGGATAATAATTTTAATGCAGCAGAACAAGCTGTTATTCCGGGCATATTTTGTGTACCCGGGAAAAAACCGCCCTCTTGTCGGCTGCCTTGTCTGAATCTATGTAGCCGAATGTCTTTGTTTTTGATTGCTAAAATCCCGGTACCTTTAGGAGCGTAGAATTTGTGTGCCCCCAATGCGATTATATCGTAATATGACCGCCATTTTTCTGCAGGCAATCTTGTTACGGCTTGCACTCCGTCTATTACGATTGTCAGGTCGTACTTTTTCTTTAATTGATAGATTTCTTTTGTTGGTTGTATACTGCCGGTTTCATGATTAATCGGAGAATAAAAAAATACAGCCGGACCGTTTTTTAACAGTTTTTCAAGTTCTTCTAAATAAATTTGACCGTCGCAACCGACTTTTAAAAAGTCAACGTTGAAGCCTTTCTTTTGCAAATGTCGCAACGGAGAGATAAGTGCTGAGTGTTCCGTAACTGTGGAAATAAAACGATATTTTTGAGGATTGAAACCTTTTATGGCGGTAAATAATGCGTCTGTAGCACCGGCACTGAAATAAACTCGTTCCGGCGGACATGCTAAAAATTGTCCGACGTCCATTTTGCATTGGTCCAAAAGTTTGGCGGCTTCAAGTCCTGCCAAATGTATACTTGACGGATTTCCCCAAGTTTTACGACAGGCTTTTTCCATTGCCCCGATGACTTGCGGGTCTACCGGCGTTGTAGCACAATTATCGAGATAAACGAGTTTTGTCGGAATTGCAGCATTTTTTTTATCATTAAGACGTTTGAGATATTTACAACGACACAACATTATATTCTCCGTTTTTGAAAATATGTATTATAAAGAATAATCCACTCATATTTTTAGGAAAGTAGAAATATTTTTATAAAAGAATGTCAATTTTTAGGAGCAAAAAATGAAATATCACCATATTATGGGAACGATAATATCACGCAGATTGGGAAGATCACTCGGCGTAAATCTTATTCCGGGAAAGATTTGTTCACTTGATTGCGTGTATTGCGAGGCGGGCAGAACTTTGAGCCTTACGACGGAACGTCAAGATTTCTTTCCGACAGAAGAGGTAATTGAAGAGTTGCGTTGCTATATTAATGAAAATCCTGATATTGATTTTATAACTTATTCCGGAGCGGGAGAGCCGACATTGTATGCCGCTTTGGGTGATGTTTCTCGACGTATTAAAGAAGAATTCGGTAATTATAAACTTGCATTAATTACGAACGGAACTTTGTTTTATCGTGAAGATGTAAGACGTGACGCTATGTTTGCCGACCTTGTAATGCCGTCATTGGATGCTGTTTCGCAAGCAACATTTAATAAGGTAAATAAACCGGAAGCTTCTTTGGATAATAAAAAGATTATAGACGGCTTGTGTGAATTTCGTCGTGAATATAAAGGGCAAATGTGGCTGGAATTTTTTGTTGTTCCGGGGGTAAATGATACGGCGGATGAATTAAAATTGATGAAAGAGGCGGTAATTAAAATTAATCCGGACAGATTACAGTTGAATTCGTTGGACAGACCGTCGCCGGGAAATAATGTGGCGATTGCGACAAGAAAGCGACTGGAAGAATTGAAAGAGTATTTTGATGACAGTGGAGTATTTACCGAAATAATTTCACGAATACCGCAGGATTGCAAAACGACGGAATCGGAAATTATGAAAATGTTAAATAACGGAGCAACGCCGATTGAAGATATAAGGAATAAATTCAAATCTTGCGATAATGCAATATCAAATCTGACATTAAGCGGAAAGATTGAAATGTGTGAAAAAGACGGAGTAAGTTTTTATCAGTTGAAAAAAAACATTGAACAATAAATGGCAAAAAACAGGTAGCAGAATATATGGCTTCAAGCAAAGAATATTTAGATTTTATATTAGACCAATTATCCGAACTGGAAGAAATCACATACAGAGCAATGATGGGCGAATATATAATATATTATCGTGGTAAAATCGTAGGCGGTATATATGACGATAGATTACTTGTAAAACCTGTTAAATCTGCGGTTTCATTTATGCCGAATGCGACTTACGAATTGCCTTACAAAGGAGCAAAAGAAATGCTGTCGGTAGATAATGTTGACAGCAAAGAGTTTTTGACTGGATTGTTTAATGCAATGTATGATGAATTGCCGTTACCGAAGAAAAAATAAAAACCAAGATGGTTTTATAAAGTTTTGAACCCAAAACGATTTCCAAACGCCGACTTGTCGGTAAATAAAATTTTGAACCAAAGAGAATTTATAAAACTTTGAAGTAAAAAGCTTACTTCTTTTCTTACACAAAGGAATATTTGTAGCTAGAAAGTTTTCTGTAAGGTCTGTCCCCGATAAAAAAACTGTATTAAAGTTTTCCTTAATATAGCTTTATAACTTTTCTTTCCCGTCGGGAGCTTCACAAACATTCCAGAGAATAGAAGCTATTGATTGCGGATTCTCGCCGTTGGTTAAATAACAAATTTGTATTGTTCTTAAACCGAAGTCGTGATGTATTTCAAAAATAGAATCAAAGAGCGTGTCGTGAGCTTGTAAGAATTTCATGGATTTAAATGTTCTTGCACTGTTGATGTCCGGTTTTGTATCTGTTCCCGTAAAGTATGTTTCTGTTTTATTTGATTCGTCGTGTTCGGTAATCATGCGTATAATAAATATTTTTTTGGGAAATAATTTCTTTATGATATTTGAAAAAAAATCTGCCATAGGAAACTCCTTATTTTCTTATTTCATCATAAAATAATTTTTGATTTTGTTTATGTTTTTTTGACTGTAATAGAGAATACATTTGTTGTTATGGAAAATATGTAATTAAAATTTTCTTTTATTTGATATAAGGGCTTGAAAATAGAAAATAAAATAATTATAGTCATGACTCATTTTGTGATTTCCATAAAGAGATTATTGATAAAGGAGATGTAAAATGTCAAAAATAGTAAAGATGTTTATTGTCACATTAATCGCAATGATGTCATTGTCATGTTCTACAATGGTAAAAGGTGTGACGGAATCGTTAATCGGCGGAGTAATGCAGCAAAATGATATGCGTCTTATTGAAGACGGAGCTCCGGCTTATTTGTTGATAGTTGAAAGTTTGATTTTTAATAATCCTGAAAACAGAGATTTCTTGATGGCAGGGATTCAAACTTTTTCCTCGTATTCTTCCTTTGTAAAAGATGAAGGGCGAAAGAAACTTTTCCAAGAAAAAGTTGAAAAATGGGGAAATGCACTTCTTGCGACTTATCCGGCGTATGTAAAATATGAACAAATAAGTAATGAAGATAATGAGGCGAAAAATATCGCTTATTCAAAATTTGTTGCGTCTGTGAAGAAAAAAGATATTTCTTATGTATTTTGGGGATTTTACGGAAATATTTCCAATGCAGTTTCCGGTGGTTTGAGTGACCCGTCATTATTTTTGATTTTGCCTCGTATAATTGAATTGGCACAACGTATTTATGATTTAGATGATACTTTTATGGACGGAATGCCGCACTTGATATTCGGTGTTTATAACTGTGTATATCCGGAAGCTTACGGCGGAAGTTTTGAAAAGGGAAAAGAAGAGCTTGATAAAGCTATAGAAATTTCCGGCGGAAAGAATTTGTTGTACAAAGTTCTTTATGCTGAATTTTATTATAAGCCTTTGTATGACCGTGAAAATTACGAAAAATTGATGAATGAAGTTGTTAATTTTGACTTAGAAAGTCATCCTACGGGACGAATTATGAACAGTATGGCTCAGGAACAGGCTAAGTCTTATCTAGAACAAATTGATGAAGTTTTTTTCTAAAATATAAATTATAATTGTTTAAAGGAGTAATGTTGTGAAAAGAATAATTACAGCAGTGTTTTTTTGTTTTATTGCATTGACGATGTTTGGACAGCAAAAAAAAGAACCTAAATATTTGTACAAAATTGCCAGTGAGGTTCCGGGCGGTTCTTTGTGGCATAAAACATTAATGGAAGTAAATCGTGAGCTTATGGCAAAAACAAACGGCGAAGTGGGATTACGTGTTTATGCCGGCGGAATTATGGGAAACCAAGATGCGATAATCGATAAAATGAAAATCGGTCAGATTCAAGGTGCTACATTTTCTAACACAGGAATGCAGACGATTTATAAAGATTTCGGAATCGTAGGATTTCCTCTTACATTGCGTAATCAGGAAGAATACGATTATTTGGTTGAAAAAAAAGGTAAGTTTTTTGAAGATGAATTTAAAAAACGCGGATATAAGTTTTTGTGCTGGACAGAAACCGGACCGATTTATATTTATTCTAAAAAACAGGTAAATACGATTCCTACATTACAAACTTCAAAACCTTATATTTTACCGGGTGATATAATTTCAGAAGTACTTTTAAAAGAGCTTAAAACTACTCCGATTCCGGTACAGATTTCTGATATTTTAACAAGTTTGAAAACAGGTCAAATCGATACAGTTTTCTCTCCGCCTTATGCACTTCTTGCAATGCAATGGGCTCCTAGCGTGTCATATGCTACAGATTTTATTATTACTTTTATGGTTGGTTCCGTAATGGTAGACGTAAAAATGTTTGAGTCAATGCCTAAAGAATATCAAGATGTGATGGAAAAATTATTCAGAGAAAAAATTGATGCTCTAAAATACAATGTACGTCGTGATAATGCGGCAGCACAAGAAGTATTGAAAAAGAGCGGTATAAAATTTATAGAAGTTCCTCAAGACCAGGCAAAAGCTTTTTATGAAATCGGAGAAAAGACAAGCGAATATTTGATAGAAAAATATGGTTTCTCAAATGAATTGTATCAAGAAATTAAAACGTTGATGACGGATTACAGAAAGAATAAAAAATAAAAAGAGGATAAATGAAAAAAGTAGTCGAATGGATTAGACGTATCGAGAAGTATTTTTTGGCACTTCTGGTTTTAAGTATAAGTTTTTTTTCAATAGGACAGATTTTATTACGTCGTTTTGCGAGAGTTCCGCTGTGGATTGATCCGTGTATCAATATTCTTGTAGTTTGGACAGCTTTTATTGCGGCCGGAGTGGTGACTTATGAAGCTTCTCATATCAAAATCGATATAATCGGACGTTTTGTAAAAGGTATTCGAAAAAAACTTGTTTATGGTTTTATTTCTTTGTTCGGAAGTTTGGCGTCGTCACTTTTCATGGTACTTTTTGTGGTTTATTTGACGGTAATTGAATACTTGTCAAAAGTTTCCACACAGGGAAACGACGCTTTGATTCATACTTTGTTTTTGGCTGTAATTCCGTGGGGATTTTTGGTGATGGCTGTACGCATGATAAATATGATGTGTGCAGATTTTCACAGTGTGACGGTGCTTGCAAGAAAAAAGCCGGATTCATCATTATTCAAAAATATATTTGTTGTGTTTAATGCAATTTTTATGATTGCAACTGCTGTTTTTTACCTTAACAAAGGAAATGTTCTGTGTTTAATTTTGAGTGTTTCTTCTTTGTTATTAACGGTGATTTTTGCAGTAATGCAATTTATTAAGAAATCTTCCAAATTAACACATGCAATCAGTATGATTTGCGGTTTGGTGATTCTTGCGTTGTTTGTTTTTCAAATGATTGAGATAATAGACATGAATTATCAGGCAAAAGTTACGAGAGAATTATTTGATATTACGGATGCTAAGTTGAATGCAATGTATATTTTACCGACATTAAGTTTCTTTTTCGGTTGGTTGTCGCTTGTAGTACCTTTTGGTGAATATTTGCGTGATATTTATCCTGAAATCGAAGAAGTTGTCGTAGAGGAGGACGCAAAATGAGCCTTCTGTTAAATATTTTGATTATTATTATTGCAATAGCCGGAGCACCTTTATTTGCGGTTTTGGGGCTGTTTTCAATATTTAACTTTCATTTCAGCGGCGGAAGTTTGCTTACCGTTGCACAAGAAATTTCATCTCAATTTGTTTCAATGCCTTTATTAGCAAGTATTCCGCTATTTACTTTCGCCGGATACATGCTTGCCAGTGGGACTTTTTCGCAAAGGTTAATTCGTTTTGTTAAGAATTTGGTCGGTTGGTTGCCGGGCGGCTTGGCTATTGTTACACTGATAGTTTGTGCGTTTTTTACAGTTTTTACCGGAGCGTCAGGAGTTACCATTATTGCTTTGGGCGGATTTTTGTATCCGGCTTTGCTCAAGGAAAAATATAATGAACGTTTTTCTTTGGGATTGGTAACGACATCCGGCAGTTTGGGACTTTTGTTTCCGCCGAGTTTACCGTTGATTTTGTATGGAGTAACATCATCTGCAAATATTGACCAAATGTTTGTTGCCGGAATCGTTCCGGGAATTGTATTGATACTTATTTTAAGTTTATATGCAATGTTTGTCGGTATTTCGGACGGTGTAGAACGAACAAAATTTGACTTAAAAGAACTTTTGAAATCTGCATGGGATTTAAAATGGGAAATTCCTTTGCCGATTTTGTTGGTTGCCGGTGTTTATACCGGAAATATGGCATTGTCGGATGCTGCACCTTTTACGGTAGCTTATGTTTTTATTGTAGAAGTATTGATACAGAAAGAAATTAAATGGAGCGAAATGCCGGAAGTTATTAAACGCAGTATGGTAATCATTGGTTCCATTCTTTTGATTATGAGCATTTCCTTTGCCGGAAGTAACTATATTATTTACAATGAAGTTCCGCAAAAAATGTTTGAGTTTATGCAGCAGTTTATCAGCAGTAAATATGTATTTTTGATATTGCTAAATGTGTTTTTGCTGATTGTCGGTTGTATTATGGATATTTTTACGGCGATAATGATAATTGTGCCGTTGATAGCTCCGATAGCATATCAATACAATGTGGATTTGATACATCTCGGAATAATATTCTTGGCAAACTTGGAGATTGGATATTTGACACCGCCGGTGGGGATGAATTTGTTTATTTCATCAATGCGTTTTAAAAAGCCGGTAGTCAAACTCTACGGAGCTTCCGTAAAGTTTATCGGGTTGTTGTTGGTTGCATTAGTTTTGATTACTTATATTCCGGCATTAAGTACGTGGTTTATAGAAAAACCGTCGATTGTCGGAAAATGGGAATATGTTGATGAAACATTAGGTATGAAAGATGAGATATTCTTAAAAACTGGCGGAATGTATTTGCGTAAAAAATATTCTGTCGATGATTTTATGGCGTTATTGCAACCTTATACACGAGGTTTTTATCGAATTGAAGGTAATAAATTAATATTGGAAGATGTAAACAGTTATCAAGAAACGTACAAATTTGAAATTTATAACAACGGAAAACGTTTATTAATAGAAAGTGAGAAAAATCCGGAAGCCCAAGAAGTTCTTGATGCAAACGGCGAGTTGATTACCGTAATTCCGGAAAAACAACGTTTTTACGAAAACCAACTTCCGCAACCGTTATCCGAAAATCAGGGGAAAGTTGTCGGAGTTTGGACTAATCCTAAAAAAACATTAAATTTTGAGTTTGATAATACAATAATTGTTAATTATGCGGACGGAAATCAAAAATCATATTTGTATGAAGTTCGAAAAAATCATATTTTAATAAAAGACAGCGAATCGGAAAACTTTGATGTAATATTTGATTTTGTTGTCAAATATCCGACTGCACGAAAGTTGGTTTTGGTGGATGAAAAAACAAAGGAACAGCAAGAATTTTCGCTGTCTTTTGAAGAATAAAAAATAAACAATAATAAAGGAGAGGGTTTATGGCAATTGATGTATTTGGTCTGGGAAATACTTTGGTGGATATTCAGACTTTTGTCGATGATAAATTGCTGAAAAAGTTAAAAATTACAAAAGGAATTATGACTTTGATTGAGGAAAAACAATCAATGGAAGTTCTTACGGCAATTGCAAATTTAAAAGCGAAATCTCTTCCGGGCGGAAGTTGCGGAAATTCTATCAGTATGGCAGCTTTGATGGGGGCAAAAACAGTTTATACCGGTGTTGTTGCTGATGATATGTACGGTCGCTTGTATGAAAAAATAATTTCAGAACGCGGTGTAAAATCAATGCTTCGATTTACAAATACCGGTCTTACCGGAACAGCTATAGTTTTGACATCTGCTGATGCCGAAAGAACAATGCTTACACATCTCGGAGTTTGCGGAGAATTTACAAAGAGTGACTTAAATATGGAACTTCTTTCTGATTCTGCAATTTTCCATACTACCGGTTATGAGTTTGATACTCCGACACAAAAAGAAGCTCTTATTGAAGCAATGAAAGTTATGAAAAAGAACGGAAAAAAAGTTTCTTTTGATATTGCGGATCCATTTTGTATTGAGAGAAATCGTGATGAATTGAAAGCCGTAATCAGTGAATATGTAGATATTTTGTTCGGAAACTATGAAGAAGTAAAAATTTTAACAGGTTGTGATGATCCGATTGAAGCCGGAAAACAAATCAGAGCAATGGGACCGTCAGTTTGTCTTGTAAAAGTAGGCGGAAAAGGAAGTTATGCGTTCTTTGACGATACTTATGTTCAGATTCCGGTATATCAAGCTGAAAAAGTTCTTGATTCTACAGGTTGTGGTGATATTTATGCCGGCGGATTCCTTTACGGATATACTTCCGGATACGGTATTGAAAAATCAGCTCATATCGCAAGTTATTTAGCTTCAAAAATTATTGCGGTAGCCGGCGTAGAATTGGAAAAATTTGATATGGAAGAAATAAAATCTTTTATTGAAGAAAAGATTTTAGATTAATTAATATTTTTTATTTTTTCTTGATAAAGAAGGTGTTTTGCTTTTATGCAACGCCTTCTTTTTTTAAATCAAAATTTTTTTGTATTCGTATTTAGTGTTTTTAGGAGACAGTGGGAAAATGAAAATCTGGAAAAGTTTTCTGTTATTTTTTCTGATATTAATATTGATTGTTGCTATATCAACCGGAATATATATTGGGTTGATATATATGGAATATAATCAAGATAAAGAAGCTGTTTTTTCAAAATTGGAAGAATTTGCTCGTGTATTGGAAACCGAAGAAGAAACGGATACTCTTCTGGAAGAATCTAATGAAAATCCTGCGGAAAAGAAAGCGACGATTGTCTATGACAGAAACGGTCGTATTATTACAAAATATTCCAGTGAAAAATATAAACTTGCATCGATTCAAGAAATGCCTTTTTTTCTTACTCGCGGGTTTATTTATATAGAAGATAGGAAGTTTTATGAACATCACGGAGTAAATTATATCCGTTTAGCACGAGCAGTATTTGATAATATTCGTACTCTCGGACATGCCGGCGGAGGTTCTACGATTTCTCAACAGTTATCAAAGATTCTTTTTACCAAACATGAACGTAGTATTAAACGAAAGATTTATGAATTGTTTTGTACATTTGAATTGGAAAGTCGATTTTCAAAGAATGAGATTTTGAAAATCTATTTAAACTCAAATTATATGGGGCACGGAACTTACGGGATTGCAAATGCAGCGAGTTTTTATTTCGGTAAATCGGCGACGGAACTTACAATTGCGGAAGCTGCACTTCTTGTAGGTATGAATCGTTCGCCGGAAAGATATTCGCCGATTCGCAATCGTAAAAATGCAGAGTATATTTTATCTTATGTCATCGGAAAATTTGTGGAAGCCGGCTTTCTTACGGAAGAACAAGCTACGTTTGAAACGGAGCGTTTTTGGGAAAACTTCGGTAATCACGGAATCCTCGGAGAACAATCTATTTGGAAAACGGAAATTAATAAGTCCGGTTATCTTACGGAATATGTACGTCAGATTTTGGAAAAAGAATTTAGTTATGACAAAATTACTGCCGGCGGCTTGATAGTAGAAACAAGTTTTGATTTGGAAAAACAAAGTCTTGCAGAGACAACGGTCAGCGGACAATTGAAAAATATTCGTCACAGAGTAAAGAATACCGCAGATAAAATGAATATTGCTTACGATAATAAAATAATTAATCGAATAGAAGGCAGTTTTGTTTCTGTTGATTATGAAAACGGAGAAGTTTATACGCTTGTCGGCGGTTCGGGATATCTTTTTAGCAATCAGTTAAATCGTGCAATAAGTGCTAACAGACAAGTCGGCTCTTCGATAAAACCTTTTGTTTATGCCAAAGCTCTTGATATCGGAGAGCTTGACGGTCGTGGGATTCATCCGTTTACAAAGTTTAAAGATGAAATAAAAACATTTAAAGTAAACGGGCGTTCGTATACGCCTAAAAATTATTCTGCATCTCATAAATACGGAAGTATGGTTTCTATTTATGATGCATTGAAACGCTCATTAAATACAGTGGCAGTTCAGACAATGGAGCTTTTACCTATGGAAGAAGTTGTGCAACTTGTAGGAGACGCCGCCGGAGTAATTGTACCGACGAAGCGAATCCCTGCAGTTTTGTCGCTGTCGTTAGGAACAGCAGAGCTTTCAGCATTGGAACTTGCTACGGCGTATTGTGTTTTCCCTCGCGGCGGAAAGAGCGTTTTTCCTACGACGATTCGTCGAATCAGTGATACTCGCGGTAATGTCTATTATGACAGTAAGAGAAAAATAAATCCGTATTTTCGATTTTTGCAACCGGAAGGACTTTATGAGTCAAAGACTTTATTGAGCCAAGAAACTGCTTGTGAAATGTTGCAAATGATGGGCGGTGTTTTTGAAAAAGGCGGAACCGGATATTGGGCTGCAACAGCTTGCGGGTTAAATAAAAAAGCTTACGGAAAATCGGGAACAACTCAAGATTATAAAGACGGCTGGTTTGCCGGGATTACAGGAAAAGAAGTTTCGGCATGTTGGGTCGGTATAGATTCCGGAGAGTCACTTCTTTTATCCGGTGAAGCGACGGCTGCGGTTATTTGGGCTGATTATAATGCAAAAGTTTTTTCTGATATAAGTACAAAACTTCCTGTTTCTCAAAAAATGAAGCTTTTACGAGTTTGCCGTGAAAGTGGTTTGGAGGCTTCTGATAATTGTACCGACTGTATTGATTTCTATTTTAATGCTAACGGACATTTACCGGAACATTGCTATATTCATTCTAACGATATTATGATTATTGAAGAAGATTTCTAAGGGGCTGTGAAATGTATTTTGAAAATAGATTTTTTATGCGATTAATTAAAATCGGTTTGTTTTGCAGTTTGATATTTTTTGCAGGCTGTCATAACAAAAGTGAAAATTTATATTTGCCTTATGAGAAAATTTTAGATTCCGAACCTAATAATTCTTTTGAAAGTGCATTACCGCAGAAAGTTACGGCAAGTTTGAATATTGCAGGTTTTTATAATGAATATGAAAAAAATCAATCTCCCGATTTTGACTATTATCATATTTCCTTGGCGAAATCCGGTTGTGCGTACAGAATGACATTGACGGCAGTGCCGGGAGTTGATGGGAAATTGATGATTTTCGCACCGAATCACGAACTTTTATTTGAAATGAACGAGCGAACTGTAGGTGAAGCAGAGATTGTGTGGGATTATTACTGTAGGTATTCGGAAATATATGTGGCTGTAGTATCATGTGACGGTGCAAATATTAATGTTCCGTATATGTTAAATATTATTGCAGACAATCATGACAGTAAAATAGAAATTGAACCTAATAATGAGGAAAAAAACGCAACACTTTTAACATCGCTTTTTCCTTTGAAAGGATATGCCGTGCCTAATGATGATGTTGATTGTTATCGTTTGGACTTTGATAATCCGGCGTGTGACTTTAGAGTAAAGGTAGAGTCTTTTTCTAATTTAGATGTTTCTTTGACATTGGTTGAAAATATTTCGCTTCCGGTATCAGATACGACAACGGATATTGAATATATTCGAAAGACTTATATTGTAAATCAAAACGGCTGGGGCGGTTCGGAAATGACACAATATTTCTCGTCGGGTAAAGGTGATTTTTATGCTTATGTTACAGCAAATGTTCAGGGTTCTCTTAAAGAGCCAGTTTATTATATTACGCTGGAAACATTTGATAATGCATCTTACGAAAGAGAATTTAATAATTGTAAAGATGATGCAACTCCGATTTTGACCCAAGAAGAAATTACCGGAGAACTTGACCCGGCGGACAGTGATTGGTTTTATTTTGATATTTTATCTTCCGGAACACGAGCAGAATTGTCCCTTGACGGTATGAGCGATAAGCGTTTTACGATAGATGTGGAGCATTCCGACGGAACATCAATATATAACGAAAAAGGAATAACTAATCTGTCCTTACGAGATTTGAAATCCGGACGATATTATTTGATATTGAGACAAGGAGAGAATGTTGGTGTAAAGAACAGATATCGTCTTTTTCTCAATACTTATTCAAATGATTAGGATTTTACTATGGAAATAAGAAGAAATACATTTTTCTGGCTAATGCTGGGGTTTGTGCTGGTTCTTTTTGGGCTGTTATATTTTGTTGGAATTGTTAATCTCTTTTTCGGCGACGGAGTATTTTTAAGGACGTTTTCGGTACTTGATTTTAACAGCAGTTTGGTGGCTTTTTTTTATTTGGTTGTCGTGAGTATTTTCTTTGTCGTAATGGTGACTATTATGATGAAACTTACGACAATGCCGGAACAACCGAATACGCAAGATATTATAGACCAGATTGAAATTTCAACAAAAGATTCGCAAGTTTCTCCGGAGTTAATAAAAAAGATAACTGATATTTCATCAAGCATGGTTTATCGTGAAAATGAAAAGCGTTTTCTTATGATGCTTGAAAGTACAACATTGCAAGACAGACTGGATGATGTTTATTATGGTTTTTCACAGATGACCTGTGATTTGACGGAAGCACAGTCTCCTCTTGAGTTGTTGGAAAAGGCAATGTATTGGGGAACAAAATTGTCATCTTCCAAACGTGCATCAATATTGGTAACTGATAGAGATAAATTGAATGTTTATAAAACTCAAGGTTGGAAAAATGAACAGGATAATAATGAATTTTATTCGGTTCCCATAAATGAACGTATTGCCGGAAAAGTTGCGGCAGATAAACGTTTTTTGGTGATAAATGATTGTAATGATTATAAAAATTATGACTTCCCTGATAAAGATTTGTATGAAACTTCAGCATTTGTGGCTTTCCCGGTAGTTTATCAAGGCAGAACTGTTGCGGTATTGAACTTTTCGGAAAATACTCGCCACGGTTATTACACTGTAGGTGAACAGGAAATTTTGCGTGTAATTTATATGCTTGTAGATAAAATGTATGAGTATTTGCAAATGAAAAAAAAGTTGCAACGTTATGAATTGGCTGCCGGTAAGAATAATTAGCCTTTGAAGATAAAGTGTAGATTTGTAAATCTTGACGAGACAGTGAGGGTAAAAGTCTATTTAATTTATAAGTGTTTTATTCCGATGTTAAGAAAAATAATGTTCTGGAAATAAAAGGAATATATGATGAGAAAATTTTTTCTTTTAAGTTTAATCTTTGGTTGTTTTTTCCTTTGTGCTGCGACCCTTTGGGATGATGCGGCCGGAGATATTTATTCAAGAAAGATTCGTTACAGAGTAAATGACAGTATAAAAATTAAAATTGATGAGAAAACAAAGTTAAAATATACAGGTTCTTCAAAAACATTGAAGACTGCTTCAATTAATTCTCAAGGCGGTGAACTTGCCGGAGTTTTTGAGATTGTTCCGTCAGCAGATGTAAATGAATCGAAAGAATCTTCTGATAAAGATGAGTTGGAATATGTTGCGGAACTCCAAGGAAGAATAATTGATGTTAAAGACAGCTATGTTACCGTAAGCGGCTCCAAAACAATTTCTATTGATAATAAAGTCAGCAGAATTTCAATTCGCGGAGATATTGCGTTAGGCGATTTGAAAGGAAATACTGTTAATGCTTCAGATTTTATGGACGAAAGATTGGAAATTACTACTGCAGTGGAAAATGCTTTTTTACCTTTAACAGATGAAGATTTTGATGTAAGCTCTGATGTCATTGTTTTGACAGAAGAAAAGAAAAGAGACTTGTTAGTAAAATATTTAAATAAAATGCTGAATGTTCTTTTTTAGCAGTTTTTTTGTTTTTTATTTTCGTATAAGTGACCTGCGGAGTAGTAAATGTTATCGGATATTCAATCCATAGAAGATTTAAAAAAAATACCGGTTAATCAATTGCCGAAATTGGCTGATGAGGTTCGCGGGAAAATTATTGAAACAATTAAAGAAAACGGCGGTCATCTTGCGAGTAATCTTGGTGTCGTAGA
The DNA here is from genome assembly GCA_045133795.1 of Spirochaetota bacterium. Lineage (GTDB taxonomy): Bacteria > Spirochaetota > GWE2-31-10 > GWE2-31-10 > GWE2-31-10 > RGIG8597. The sequence goes on along the minus strand of JBGUUT010000045.1, from coordinate 11,092 downwards.
ACTGACAATCGCCCTTCATTATGTTTTTTCTTCACCTACAGATAAAATAATTTTTGATGTCGGTCATCAATCTTATACTCATAAAATTCTGACAGGGCGATATGATAAAATGGATACATTGCGTCAAAAAGACGGACTGAGCGGATTTTCTCGTCGCAGTGAATCGATTCACGACCCGGTAGACAGCGGACATGCTTCATCTTCGATTTCACAAGCTGCCGGTTTTGTACAAAGTAATTTGTTACGTGGAGAAGACGGGCGAGTCATTGCCGTAATCGGTGACGGTGCGATGACCGGTGGTGTCGCAATGGAAGGATTGAATTTTTGCGGACAAAATCGTTTGCCGGTTATTGTAGTTTTAAATGATAATGAAATGTCAATAGATTGCAGTGTCAGTCCGGTTTCTCGTTATATCAATCATGTTGCAGCATCGGAGCGTTATAGAAAATTTATAGATGAAATGCGACATCCTTTAGGGCGTAAGTTTCCGTTAAATCGTTTGTTTAAGAAATTATTTAATAAGTTTGAGAAGGGGATACGCGTTCTTCTTGATTATGACAATATATTTACTCAGATGGGATTTGATTATGTCGGTCCGATTGACGGTCATAATATTGAAGAATTGATTTATATTCTTCGTAATGTGCAAAAACAACTTACCAAACCGGTACTTTTATATGTCAAAACTAAAAAAGGTCGCGGTTATAAACCGGCAGAAGATGATCCGGTAAGTTATCACGGTGTAGCTCCTAAATTTTATTTACCCAAAGAAAAGAAACGTTCATATACAGAAGTTTTTTCTGCAAAATTATGTGAATTGGCTGAAAAACATCAAGATATTGTCGCTATTACGGCAGCAATGGAATCCGGAACCGGTTTGTCGAAATTTCACAAAAGTTTTCCGGATCGTTTTTTTGACGTAGGAATTACGGAACAGCATGCCGTAACATTTGCTTCTACTATGGCATACAATGGGCTTCGTCCTGTTGTAGCGATTTATTCGACTTTTTTTATGCGAGCCGTAGATCAATTGTGTCAAGATGTAGCGATAAGTAATGCTCCAGTGATTTTAGCTATAGACAGAGCCGGAATTGTCGGTATGGACGGAGAAACTCATAACGGACAATTTGATTTGTCTATATTCAGAATGTTTCCGCAAATGACGGTTCTTGTTCCGGCGGATGGGCGAGAATTGGAGCTTATGTTGGAATGGGCTTATTCTCAAAAAAGTGCAGTAGCTATTCGTTATCCGAGAGACGAGGCGTTGTTTTTAGATTTTGAACACCCGACTATTGATTCGGAAAATCCATTTATTAATATTCGTGAAGGTAAAGATGTTCTGTTTATTGTTGTGGGGACATTGCTTGACAATGTGATGGCTGCAGCTGAATCAGCAAAGAAAAACGGCGTGGAATGCGGAATTATTTGTCTTCGTTTTGTGAAGCCGTTACCCGTAGATAAGTTATTGGAAGAGATAAAAAAATATAACCGTGTCGTTGTTGTTGAAGAAAATATAAGTAATGGCTCGGTAGCTCAAGAACTTTCATTGAATATGTTGGGAAAAGGAATTTTCATTCCTTTAGAAAATGTTTGTATTCCTGATAAGTTCATATCTCACGGTTCCAGAAAAGCAATACTTGAAGAATTGGGATTTTCAGAAGAAGCTTTTTTGAGATTAATGTATCAGAAGTAAATTAACTTCTTCAAATTATGTGATTGAATTGACTTTTATTTAAATAATTGTTATTTATTGCTTCATTATTTTCTTATTCTCAAATAAGGGATGATATATTTTGGTATTAAAATAAATTTTTATATGAGTAGGATGGAAAATGGAACTGAAATTTGAAACAGAAAAAAAAGAAGATGCAAAAGTATTATTAACAATAACAGTAGCAAAGGATGAAATCCAAAAAAGTTACAAAAAAACTCTTGCTGATACACAAAAAAATATTGTTATGAATGGTTTTAGAAAAGGTAAAGTGCCTGTTTCTATCCTTGAAATGAAATTTAAAAAAGCAATGTTGGAGCAAGTAGCTCATAACTTAGTTGATGAAGCTTACAGAGATGTTTTTTCTAAATTGGAAGAAAAACCTTTGGCTACATCTGAACCTTCATTAGAAGATTTAGGTGAAGTTGAATTGGATAAAGATTTTGTTTTCAAAATTACTTATGAAACATTCCCTGAAATTAAATTCGGCGAATACAAAAATGTAGAAGTAGAAAAAGAAGAAATTGAAGTTTCAGATAAAGATGTAGCAGATGAAGTTTCAAAATATTTGGCGGAATTTTCTACAATCGAAACAAAAGAAGGCGAATTGGTTGAAGGCGATATCGCTTGTGTAGAATACAAAGTGTTTGAAGACGGAAAAGAAGTTGAGTCTAAAGATAAAGAATATGTTCATATCGGAAAAGAATATGACAAGTACAAATTGAGCAAAGATTTGCTTGGTGTTAAAAACGGCGAAGAAAAAGAAATTACTAAAACATTTGATAAAGATGCATTGCCTTCAGTAATTGCCGGAAAAACTTTTACAATCAAAGCAAAAGTTTCTGAAATTAAATATGAAAAGAAACCTGAATTAACTGATGATTTAGCAAAACAAATCGATAAAAACGTTGCTACAGCTGAAGAGTTTAAAAATAAACTTAAAGAAAATATGACTTCATATGCAAATGATTTAACAAAACAAAAAATGTATCAAAAAATAATGGATAAAGTTTTGGAATCATTTGAAGGTGCTATTCCGGCTTCAATGCTTAATGCAGAATTGAAATCTTATTTTGATGATATTTTGCAGAGAGTGGGCGGTGATGAAAAGAGAGCTTTGGCAATGTTAAAACTTGAAGGTTTTGATTCAAAAGAAGCTTATCTTGACAGTATGAAAGATAAAGCTGAAAGATCAATCAAAGAACTTTTAGTTATGCATAATATTGTTAAGAAGGAAAATTTTGAAGTGTCAGAAGATGATATGAAGAAATTTTTTGATACTTTTGCAAAAATGTACGGAACAACAGACGGAAACGCATTGTATGAAACTTACAAGAAAAGCGGTCAGCTTGGAATGTTTGAAGACAGCGTAAAACAAAACAAAGCAAGAGATTTTATTTGTGATTCAGCAAAAATTACAAAAACAAATAAAGTTTCTATTGCAGATTTAAATAAATAACAATAAAAGTTATTAAAAGAATAAAGAGGGGGGATAGAGTTTTTTCTGTCATCCCCTCTTTTAGAATTTTATCTTGTATGAACAAATTTTGTAATAATTCAAAAATGAAAAGTGTTTTAATGAGGAGTTTTTCATGGTTATAACACCATATATGGGACACGGTCTTGTGCCGCGAGTTGTTGAAAAAACCAGCCGCGGGGAAGAAGTTTGGGATATTTATTCTCGTTTGATAAAAGATAACATTATTTTTATAGGTGGAGAAATCGATGATTTTGAAGCTGATACCGTAATGGCAACATTGTTGTTTATGGAAAGCCAAGATCCGGACAAAGATATATCATTGTATATAAATTCTCCGGGTGGTTCCGTAACTGCCGGTCTTGCAATTTATGACACTATTCAAACTATAAAACCTGATGTTTCTACTATATGTATCGGTCAGGCTTCAAGTGCAGCAGCATTGTTGTTATCAAGTGGAACTAAAGGAAAGCGTTTTGCTTTACCGCATTCAAGAATTATGTTGCATCAACCATGGGGCGGTGCCGGAGGTCAGGCAACTGATATTTTGATTCAAGCAAATGAAATTAACAGAATGAAAAAAACTATCAATTCAATACTTGCTGAGAATACAGGAAAACCTTTGGAACAAATAGAATATGATACTCAAAGAGATTTCTTTTTGTCTCCTAAAGAAGCGTTGGAATATGGTTTAATTGATAAAATTTTAACAAGAGATAATAAAAATGGCTAAATACAAACATAGTGAAATTTGCTCTTTTTGCGGAAGAGAGTTGGAAGCTGCGGGTTTGAAATATATTCCCGGTTATAACTCTAATATTTGTAGTGATTGTCTTACTAATGGTTATGAAATGATTAAGCAGATATCTAAAAGCGAATCTAAAAATCTTTCTTTAGGTGATGCAGAATTAGCAAAACCAAAAGAAATTAAAGCGTTTTTAGACCAATATGTTGTAGGTCAGGAAGAGGCGAAGAAATATTTGTCTGTTGCTGTTTATAATCATTATAAACGTGTTCTTCACGGTGCAGATTTATCAAATTCCGATGAATTCAAGGATTTGGAAGTTGAGAAATCAAATATTCTTATGATTGGAAGTACCGGTTCGGGAAAGACATTGCTTGCCAGAACTCTTGCAAAGAAATTAAATGTACCGTTTGCTATTGCGGATGCAACAACATTAACCGAAGCCGGTTATGTCGGTGATGACGTAGAAAACATTTTGTTAAAACTGATTCAGGCTGCGGATTTTGATATAGCGGCAGCTGAAAAAGGTATTATTTATATAGATGAAATAGACAAGATTGCAAGAAAATCTGAAAATATGTCTATTACCAGAGATGTTTCCGGAGAGGGTGTACAACAAGCTTTATTGAAGATAATAGAAGGAACTGATGCTTCCGTACCACCTCAAGGTGGACGAAAACACCCTAATCAGGAATTATTGCATATAAATACAAGCAATATACTTTTTATCTGTGGCGGAGCATTTGTCGGATTAGAAAAAATTGTAGAATCGCGAGTAAATGTTTCTCCGATAGGTTTTGGAGCGGATGTTTCAAAGAAAAATCAAGATTTAGTATCTTTGTATCATAATTTGATTCCGGAAGATTTAATGAAGTTTGGATTAATTCCGGAGTTGCTCGGACGTTTACCTATTGTGACAACATTAAATCCTTTATCAGAAGAAGATTTAATACGTGTAATCAAAGAACCTAAAAATTCTATATTGCGACAGTTTGAATGGGCGTTTTCTTTAGAAGATGTAAAATTTGATTTTACGGATGATGCTATTGCTGCTATTGCTAAAAAAGCAATGGAAAGAAACACCGGAGCCAGAGGTATTCGAGCTATTATGGAAAAAATAATGTTGGATGCAATGTATGAGGTGCCGTCGCAAGATAATATCGAGAAAATTATCGTAGACAGAGAAGTTATTGAAAAAGAAATCCCCGTAAAAATTATAACAAAGGATTCATAACAAAATAAGAATGAAAATTAATAAAATAAATGAAGATGTTATATTGGAAAATGTAGAAGGAAAGTTGCCGTTAATTCCGTTGAGAGAGATGGTTCCTTTTCCTTCTACGATTGAAAGTTTTTATGTAGGTCGTAAAGATTCTATTTTGGCGATAGAATGTGCAATTGAAAAATATGAGCGAAAGATTTTAATTGTAACTCAAAAAATAGCTGAAGATGAAAATCCCGGATTTGAAGATTTATATGAAACCGGAGTTTTAGCATCAGTTGTGGATGTAAAGGCCGAAGATTCTAAAAAAGCTATAAAGATTACGGTGGAAATTGAAGAATCAATCAATTTGACATCAATGGAATTGTTTGAAAATATTCGTTTTGCCAATTTTGTTCATTGCGGAAAAATAGCAGTCGGCGATGAGCAGAAAATTGAAATATTAAAAAAATTAATATTGAAAGATATGCAAAGCTTTTTGGAAATGTCAGGTAAAGAATTGCGACTTCTTGAGAAAATGCGAAAATCAGTTTCTAATATTGAATTCTTTGCTTTGGGAATGAGTGTGCTGGTTGTTGATATAAAAAGCCAGATTGAAATATTGAAAGCTAATTCCTTTGATTCTTATTTTTCAAAATTAGCAAGTTTAATTTATCAGAACATAGAAAGTTTGAATCTTGAGAAAAAAATTGCACTGTCTGTACATAAAAGACTTAACAAAAATCAGAAAGATTTTTTCTTAAATGAACATATAAAAGAGATTCAGAAAGAATTAAGCAGTGGAGAAAAAGATCCGGAGTTATTAAATGCTGCGGAATTTTCTAAAAGACTTGAAGCTGCAGGTATGCCAGCGGTAATTCGTCAACGATTACAAAAAGAGCAGAAAAGGCTTGCAGGAATGCCGGCAATGGCACAAGAAGCTGTGATTTTAAAAGCTTATATAGAAACTTTTTTTGAGCTTCCTTGGACTTCTTCTGAGCATGATAATCATGATTTGACGAAAGCTAAAGAAATTTTGGATTCACAACATTATTCTTTGAAAAAAGCGAAGAATAGAATTTTGGAATATTTAGCTGTAAGGCAATTAAATCCTAAGACCAAAGGTCCTATTTTATGTTTTGTCGGACCTCCGGGAACCGGAAAGACGACTTTATCGCATTCTGTTGCAGATGCGTTGGATAGAGAATTTATAAGAGTTTCTCTTGGTGGAGTGCGTGATGAAGCAGAGATTCGTGGGCATAGGCGAACTTATTTGGGTGCTTTACCGGGCAAGATAATTCAATCGATGAAACGTGTAAAAAGTAAAAATCCGGTTTTTTTACTTGATGAAATAGATAAGATGAGTTCTGACTTCAGGGGAGACCCGGCTGCAGCATTATTGGAAGTCTTAGATCCGGAACAGAATTGTCAATTTGTAGATCATTTTATGGAAGTTCCTTATGATTTGTCAGATGTAATGTTTTTATGTACTGCTAATTCATTGCAAGGAATTCCGTATCCTTTGTTAGATAGATTAGAAATTATTCATATCAGCAGCTATATGGAAAAAGAAAAGTTTCGTATTGCGAAAGATTTTATTCTCCCTAAAGAGAAAAAAGAAAATGGAATTGATAATATAGATTTGCATTTTTCCTCTAAAGCTATAACTTCTATTATTCGTCATTATACAATGGAATCCGGTGTTCGTTCTTTGCAAAGACAGATAGCTTCTATTTGCAGAAAAATAGCTAAAAAGATTGTTTTAGAAGGTAAAACAGAAGAAAATAAGAAGATAAAAATAACATCCGGAAATCTAAAAAAATATTTAGGAAAAGAAAGATTTGTTGAGCCTTCACCTAATGATTTTTTGGATGTCGGAGTTTCTAATGGGTTGGCTTGGTCTGAACTCGGAGGTTCAATTTTACCTATTGAGATTGTACTTTATTCCGGTAAAGGAAATATTATTTTAACAGGTAAACTTGGAGATGTAATGAAAGAATCGGCACATACAGCTTTTTCTTTTATAAAATCAACTGCGGACCGCTATCAAATAAAATTTGAAGACTTTTATAAAGATTATGACTTACATATACATTTTCCGGAAGGGGCGACTCCTAAGGACGGACCGTCAGGTGGTCTTGCAATAAGTTGCGGAATCTTATCGGCATTAACAAAAGTTCCTATTCGTTCTACGATAGCAATGACGGGAGAAATTACTTTGACCGGGCGAGTGTTGGCGATAGGTGGACTACGAGAAAAAGTTTTAGCAGCTTTGCGTCACGGAAAGAAAGAAGTTTTGATTCCTGAAGCAAATGTTAAGGATTTAGATGATTTACCTAAAAATGTGCGAGATGCAATTATTTTCAAACCGGTAAAACGTGCAGAAGAAGCATTTCGTTTTGTGTTTGAGCAAGGTGTCTATCTTGAAAATGAATAAAAGCTTTTAAGATAAAAGCGAGATTAACTGATTTAAGGTTATTTTTGCTAATATAGAAGAGGCAATTCCGGCTGTCATTCCGACGAAACAATCGCTGAAGTAATGATAGCCTTTGCTGATTCTTGCAATAGAGGCCATAATTCCGAGTATGAAACTTATTATAAATGTATATGGGGAGCCGTAAAATGGCGAAATTGAGGCAAAAAGTCGTGATATATGTCCGGAAGGAAAAGAATATGGGTCGATTTTTTGCCGGATTTTATCGATATTTGTTGTATTGCGTTTTCTTTTCACGGTAAATTTTAAAATAAAAACTATTCCTGTTGCGTAAATTAAAGAGCATATAGATTCTGCTAAAATCGTTATTTTATCAAAACAAACGAATAGTATTGTCAAAAAGACGAGTATTGAGAAGACGCTGCCTATATAGGATAACAATGAAATTATTATAGAATCTTTTAATTTACTGCTTGTCAGCGTTTCACTAATACTCGTATCTATTTTTTTTAATATATTCATATTATTTTCTATTCGTTTTAGAAATTTTTATGTAAGCAATAGAGTCTTTCGGAATAAAAATAGTGCTGTTAAAAGCTGTTTCCACTAATATTCCGTCTTTATAAATTTCTTGGAGCTTTCCGATTACAGAACTATCGACGTTTCTTATAACTACGGAGATATTGCAATTTATGCAATTTTCGAGAAAAGAAAAATAACCGTCAATGTTCTTGTTTATAACTGTATTATTTTGTAAGTCTTCAGCGATGATTTCTTGTTTTGAATCTATATTATCGGCTTTTATTTCGTCATCTGCGGCAAATGCAAACAAAATATTTGAGAATATAAAAATAGGCACAAGAATTTTTTTGTGTATTGAAAACAAGGTAACTCTCCTTTGGCATTTTTGTGAAAGTGAAGTTTTAGTTAAAAAAAACCAGAAATAAATCATTTAATGAATTATTTCTGGTTTATTTTTTATAATCTAAAAAGATTAATCTTCCATTTTAATTTCTGTAGGTTTGATTTCCCAAATGTCATCTGCATATTCTTGCATTGTTCTGTCAGTTGAGAAGAATCCCATTCTGGCAACGTTGTAAATAGCCATTTTTGTCCATTTAGTTTGATCTTTGTAAGCCTCAGAAACCGCTTTTTGTGCATCAACATAGTAATCGAAATCAGCAAAAAGAAGGTATTCATCTCTGTTCATTAAGCTATCAATGATAGGTTGGAACATTCCCGGATTTTCAGGAGAGAAGAATCCACAAGAAATCAAATCGATAACTTTTTTAAGTTTAGGATTTGAATTGTAGTAATCTGCAGGTACATAACCTTTAGCTTTAAGTTCTTCAACTTGTTCTACAGTTAAACCGAAAATGAAAATGTTTTCTTTACCAACTTCATTTCTGATTTCAACATTTGCACCGTCAAGAGTTCCGATAGTCAAAGCTCCGTTCAATGCAAACTTCATGTTACCTGTACCACTTGCTTCTTTTCCTGCAGTAGAAATCTGTTCAGAAAGGTCAGAAGCAGGGAAGATTTTCTCAGCAAGAGAAACTCTGTAGTTAGGTAAGAATACAACTTTAATTTTGTTTTCAATGTCTGGGTCATTGTTGATGATATTAGCAACATTGTTAATCAATTTAATGATTAATTTAGCCATGTAATATCCAGGAGCTGCTTTTGCACCGAAAATAAATGTTCTAGGAACAAAATTTTTCTTTAATTCGGCGTCGTTGCTGCTCTTAAGTTCAATATAAAGATGAATAATTTGAAGAACATTTAATAACTGTCTCTTATATTCATGAAGACGTTTAACCTGTACATCGAACATAGAATTAGGGTCTACATCTACACCTGTATCTTTTTTGATAATCTTAGCAAGAACTTTTTTGTTCTCTGCTTTGATTTTTTGCCATTCGTTGATGAAATCTTTATCATCAACAAATTTTTCCAAACCTTTTAATTGGTAAAGATCTGTAATCCAAGATTTTCCGATTTTGTTTGTAATTAATTCAGAAAGAGCAGGATTTGCTTTTAATACCCATCTTCTTTGAGTAACACCATTTGTTTTGTTATTAAAGATTTTTGGATAAACATCATAGAAATCTTTTAAAACAGTTGATTTTAAAAGCTCAGAATGTAATGCAGCTACACCGTTTACAGAGTGGCTTCCGATAATAGCAAGGAATGCCATTCTTACATAACGTTCACCAGATTCGTCGATGATAGACATTCTTCTAAGACGTGCAACATCACCAGGATACAACATTGAAACATGAGAAAGGAATTCAAAGTTGATTTGGTAAATAATTTGCATATGACGTGGAAGTAAACGTTCAAACATACTAACAGGCCATTTTTCCAAAGCTTCTGGTAATAAAGTGTGGTTTGTATAACCGAAAGTTTTTTGTGTAATTTCCCAAGCATCTTTCCAAGGAACAAAGTGTTCATCAACTAACAAACGCATTAATTCCGGAATTGCAACAGCTGGGTGTGTATCATTTAACTGAATTGCAACTTTTTTAGGGAAGTCAGCAAATTTGATATTTCCGTTTTTATCTTTGTTATATTTTGCAAATCTTCTGATAATATCTTGCAATGAAGCACTTACGAAGAAGAATTGCTGTTGAAGACGTAAAACTTTACCTGATTCAGTAACATCATTAGGATAAAGAACTTTAGAAATGTTTTCCCATCTGTTTTTTTCAGCAACAGCTTCAACGTAGTTTCCTCTGTTGAATTCATGAAGATTTAATTCTTCAGTTGCTTTAGCAGTCCAAAGTCTTAATGTGTTTACTGTATTGTTACCATATCCAGGAACCGGAGTATCGCAAGGCATAGCACATACATCATCAGTGTTTTCCCAAGAATAACGAGTGTAACCTTGAGAATCTTTGTAAGTATTTACGTGACCGTAAAATTTAACAGTAAATTTGTTTTCAGGAGTAATCATTTCCCATGGATTACCGTCGATTAACCAATTATCTGGGTGTTCAACTTGCATTCCGTCAACAATTTCTTGGTTAAACAAACCGTAATCGTAACGAATACCGTAACCATAACATGGAAGTTGAAGTGTAGCCATAGAATCTAAGAAACATGCAGCAAGTCTACCAAGACCTCCGTTTCCGAGTCCTGCATCTCTTTCTTCATCTCTTAGTTCAGAAAAACTAAGACCTAAATCTTTCATTGCTTCTTCTACTTCATCAAGAACATCAAGGTTAACAACACTGTTTCCTAGAGTTCTACCCATTAAGAATTCCAAAGATAAGTAGTATGTACGCTTTACGTTGTTTTTGTAGTATGTCTGCTGAGTTTTAATCCATTTTTCAGTCATCATATCTCTAACAACTAATGAAAGCGCATAAAAATTATCACGCTGAGTCGCATTGAATTCATCTTTCCCCAAAGAATATTTTCTGTGGTTCAAAAATGAATCTTTTATTTTTTTTACTAATTCCTTATCAAGTTGGTTTTTCGCCATTTTTAGCTCCAATTATAAGTTTTTTGTTCTTATAACA
>JBGUUT010000044.1:0-24327 GCA_045133795.1 Spirochaetota bacterium | reverse complement strand
TGTTATGGCTGTGTATTCGGATTTGACAAAGTGGCATTCTTATAAAAAAGAAATTGCGACTGTTGAAGAAATTGCAGTAAACTTTCTTGGTGAAAATTTTTGCGGATGTGAAACAGATTGGAATGAAGTCAAAAATAATGCCGAAGAATTTAAGCGACTTTACGCAGAGTTTAAGGAAAAATATTTTGTGCCGCTTGATAAAGTTATGCTTGCAACGGAACAAAAACGAAGTGATATAAATACAACACCTTTTGACAGGGAAAAAATAATATCTGCGGCTTTATTTTTTACATTGTTTGAAAAGTTTGTTGCATTTACGCAAAGATACACGGAATGTTCCGTGAACCGAGTAACATATTATGAAGTTATCAGTATTGCAACACAGACGACGAATGTTTTCAGAAAAGTTTTGGAAACAGTTGCAGATTTAAAAAAATATTTTCGTTCATCGACAGCTTTTATTAAATCAGAAATAGAAAAAGATTTGATTGATATAAAAAAAGCTCAGGAATTAAAAACAGAAATCGAACAGAGTCATGAAAGATTGCAGAAAGAATTTCAACAACTCTATAAAAAATATGAGACTGATTGGAATTTGGTCAATAAATATCTTGATTGGTTTGAAAATGTAAGTGATTTCAGACAATCTTTCGGTTGCAAAAATGTTCTGTCACAACTTTATCAAGGGAAGTCTATCGATACGACAGAAGTTTGCCGGCTTGAAAATATTTTTAATGATTTTTTGTCGGATTATCAAAAAATTACGGCGATGTTTGACGAACAACGAAATTTCGAAAATGCCGGTTTGGAACAACTTTATCGTGATATTGAAAATTGTGCAGATAATATTTCATTGCTTGAAGAATGGATTGATTACGGTAAAGCCAGAAAGTCATGTTGTGAAATAGGTTTGCAATCTTATATTAATGCGGCGGAACTTTACGGACAGCAAAAAACTTTCAGTGAAGAAACGGACTTTCAATATCTTACGGCGGCTTTTTGCAAACGCTTTTATAATGAATGGCTTGATTTTGTACTTGTCCAAGCAGAAGATGTTGCAGATTTCAGACGTAAAAAACAAAACGCTTTAATTGATGAATTTTGTACCTTAGACTTACAACAGTTTTCTATAGCTCAGGCAAAAATCAGAGAAAAGTTATCAATGCAAATTCCGGATATTAATAATCTTGTTTCTGCCGGTGATGAATTGATGATTTTACGACGTGAAATAGAAAAAAAAGCCCGTATAATGCCGTTGCGTTTGCTTTTTGAAAAAATACCTAATTTGATTTCCCTGTTAAAGCCTTGTTTAATGATGTCGCCGTTGTCGGTAAGTCTTTTTTTACAATCGAATGATTATCATTTTGATATGGTAGTTTTTGATGAAGCTTCACAAGTACGTACAGAAGATGCCGTCGGTGCAATTTGTCGAGCCAATCAAGTGATTATTGCCGGAGATAAAGAGCAATTACCGCCGACAGATTTTTTTGTGACAAATGTTGAAGAAGAAGATGATGATGAGATATACGAATCTATTCTTGATGAAATGTCGCTTGTGATTCCTCAGAAAATGCTTAAATGGCATTATCGAAGTCGTAACGAAAGTCTTATCGCATTTTCCAATAAGAAAATTTATAACGATGAGCTTGTTACGTTTCCGTCTGTTACTACAAAAAATGAAGATTGCGGAATCGAATATATTTATGTGGAGAACGGTGTTTACGGACGAGGCGGAAGTCATGATAATGTAAATGAAGCTCTGAAAGTTGCTCAGTTGGTTTTACGCCATGCAAAGCTTTTTCCGAATAAAACATTAGGTGTAATAACGTTCAGTTCGTCACAGCAGGCGACAATTGAACGAATAATTTTACAGATTCGTCGAGATAATCCGGAAACGGCGTATTTTTTTGATGAGGAACGCCTCGGTGCGTTCTTTGTGAAAAATCTTGAAAATGTTCAAGGTGATGAACGTGATACCATAATTTTCAGTATCGGTTATGCCAAAGACAGCCAAAACAAATTGTCTATGAATTTCGGACCGCTTAGCCGTAACGGCGGATATCGTCGTTTGAATGTAGCCGTGACACGTGCCAGATACAATTTGAAACTTGTAGGTTCGATTTTGCCCGAAGATTTAAAAGTTCAGACAGATAATGCAGAAGGCGAATATTCACGTGGAGTTGCAATGTTAAAATCTTATATGGAATTTGCGATTGCAGCAAAAAATACCAAACCGTCGGCAGTTATTTTGCAAGAGAATGAAAATTCTCGATTTGAAAAAATGCTTTTTGAATTACTTAAAGCCTGCGGTTATAACGTGGTACAACGTCACGGTTTTTCTAATTTCAAAATCGATTTGGCTGTGATGAATGATGACGGTGATTTTGTTTTGGGAATAATGTGTGACGGTCAAATGTACAAGTCTGCCGTTACAGTGCGTGAGCGAGAACGTTTGCGTTATACTATGCTTAATGAAATGGGCTGGAAAATTTATAAAGTTTGGTCTTATGAGTGGCTGAAAAATCCGGATGAATGTAGAAAAAGTTTACTTAATGCGGTAGAAGATGCGTTACGTAATAATACAAAAACGACGGTTGTAAATTATAATTGTGATGCAGAACTTGAGACTTTTTATAATGTTGTACAAGAAAAGACGACGGTATTTATTGAAGAATATGAAGAAGCGGATATTTTAAGTATAGAACGTAATTTGAATGAGAAAAATAACGATTATATCGTTCGTGTCGCAGATTACGTAATAGAAAAAGAAGCTCCGATAAATATTGAAGTTTTATGCATGAGGCTGGCTCCGCTTTTGGGATATAAGAAAAATTGTGCGACACTTCAAAATGCGGTTGAAAATATTTTTAATAGCCATTTAAATCATTTTAAATGTAACGGCGATTTTTTTGTACGGAAAGATTCGGTTGTAATTGCAAGAAAGGCCGGAAACAGAACCATAAATCAAATTTCACCGGAAGAACTTGAAAAATGTATTCTGGCGGCAATAAAAAGTTCTGTCGGTATTCCGGCGGAAAATGTGTGTTTGTACACATCTAAACTTATGGGATTTCACAAAATGACTTCAAAAATTTCAGCGGAATTGGAAAGAGCTTTCAAAAATCTTATAACTAAGAATCAAGTAATACTCGCAAACGGAAAAGTGAGTCTTGTTGATTAAAAAATAATGTTTAATCAGGACATTTTTTGATATACTGTACTGCGTTTTATAAAAGGGGATTTAATAAAATGATAAGATTAAAAACAAAAGAACAAATTGAACAAATAAGACAAAACGGAATTATAGCATCTAAGCTGTTTAAATATTTAAAGAGTGTGATTTATCCCGGTATTACAACCATGGAAATTGACAAAATAGCGGAAGTTTTTATTCGTGACCATAAAGCGATTCCTTCTTTCAAAGGTTATGAGGGATTTCCGTGTTCTGTTTGTGCTTCGGTAAATGAAGAAATTATTCACGGTATTCCGTGTAAACGTGTATTAAAAGAAGGTGACATTATCGGGATTGACGTCGGAGTTCTTAAAGGCGGTATGATTAGTGACAGTGCCAGAACTTTTGCGGTAGGAGAAATAAAGCCGGAGCTTCAAAAACTTATGGATGTAACGGAAACAGCTCTTTATAAAGCGATAAGTAAAGTTCGACCGGGCGGAACGTTAAATGACATCGGCGGAACAGTAGAAGATTATGCGTCTCAATTTCGCATGGGAGTTGTAAGAGGTTATTGCGGACACGGAGTCGGTTTTGAAAATCATGAAGACCCTGAAGTTCCTAATTATAGATTCCGTCAAGGTAAGAAAAAACTTATGCCGGGAATGGTAATAGCAATTGAGCCGATGATTAATTTGGGTGATAAAGATTATTTTGTGTTGGAAGACGGTTGGACTGTTGTTACTGTTGACGGTTCTTATTCAGCACATTTTGAAAATACTGTTGCCGTTACAGAAAATGGCTATGATATTTTGACAGTTGAGCCGGAAGATTTACCGGAAATCAAAGCAAAATTTAAAATGCCGTAAGATGTATTTCGGAGTAATCAGATGAAACGCTGTATTTTATTATTAATATGTTTTTTTGCTTTATGCTCTTTATCCGCAATTGATAATATTACATCGGCTGCGGCGGTTCAGGATGTTTTTGCGCAAGTGGCAGAAAAAGGCAGTCCGACGGTGGTACGTATCGATGTAATGCAGGAATCGACGATAATGTCGTTTGGTTCCGGTTTTATGTTTCGCCGTGATAAGGGAAAGGTCTATATATTGACAAATAATCATGTTGTTTCATCTGTTGTTTCTAACAAAAACTTTCATTTACGTTTGACTTTGCATGATGACCGACAGTTTCCGGCAACACTTTTAGGCCACGATGAACGAACTGATTTAGCTGTGGTATGTTTTGAAGCCGATGAGAATGCGAAGTTCCAAACGGTAACTATGGGCGATTCTTCTCAAATAAAAGTCGGCAATTGGGTAATAGGAATCGGTAATCCTTACGGTTTTAACAATTCGGTAACTGTCGGTGTCGTAAGTGCATTAGGACGTGCAATGTTAGGCGGTGCAAGTTACGCTACAGATTATATTCAGACTGACGCTGCTATTAATTCCGGTAATTCCGGCGGACCGCTTTTTAATATTTACGGAAAAGTTATCGGAATAAACAGTTGGATTGCAAGTAAAAGCGGTGATAACAGCGGATTGGCTTTTGCAATTCCTATTAATACGGCTTTAAATATCATAGATACGCTTGTGGCAAATCGTCCTGTAGAATATCCGTGGCTCGGTGTGGTTGTCGCTTCGGTGACGGATGCAAGGCTGCGTGAAACTTTGGGATTGCAGTTTGAACACGGAGCTTGTATTACACAGATAATAAAAGATTCACCTGCAGATATAAATCAAATTTCTGTCGGTGATGTGATTTTAGCTATTGACGGAAAAGAGGTGCGTGATGCTAATGCCGTAGTGTGGGCTATATCACGTCATAAACCGGGCGATATTGTGGAACTGACATTATATGACGGTGAAAAAAATAAAAGCGTAAAAGTAAAATTGCAACGTCGTCCGGACAGTAACGGAACTGCTTTTTTGGAAACTTCGGTTACGGAAACATTTCTCGGTGCGGAATTTAAAAATCGTTCAATAAATAATGATGATGATGAATATAAAAACAATTTGCTTGAAATTGTTTCGTTGGATGAAAAATCGACGGCAGCACTTTACGGATTGATGAAAGGTGATGTTCTTTTAAAAATTAACCAGACGGAAATAAAAGGACTGGAAGATTTAAGAACGATAAAAAAAGAAATGCAAGAGAAAAATAAGAAGTTTTTTTATTTTAAAATATTACGTGGCGGCAGAGAATTGCTTTTAGGCGTGGCAGCCAAATAAAACAAAGGAGGAAACGATGGATTCTTATAATTCGGAAAATATTAATTCTAAATTGATACTTCTTTTTATCGGTGTATCATTGCTTAGTTTTTTCTTTTATGTATTAAAGCATCCGTTGTTTCATTTGATAAGTTACGGAGTAAATCGCAGTGCGTTGCTTAAGATTTACATGCCGGATTTATTTATTTATTTAGCGGTTTTTTTGCCGTATGAAATTATGCTTGTATATACACTTGTGATGATAACGAAATATCATAAGAAGATAGATGACAGTATATTTATTATTTTATTTTTTCCTATATTTGGTTTTTTCTCAAAGGGAATGTTTTTGCCGCATGTTTATATAGAATTAGATTTTTTTAATATTATAAAGAACAATACATTTTTTATAATATTTTCGTTTATGGGCTTTTTTTTAAATCTTATAATTTTTCTGACAAGGAAGATACATGACAAATTCTTTTAAAAGTGGTTTTGTCTCATTAATAGGCAGACCGTCATCCGGAAAATCAACATTAATGAATACGATTTGCGGATTTAAAGTTTCAATCGTTTCTCCGTTACCGCAGACAACACGTTTTGCCGTGAGAGGTGTGGTGACAGAGCCGGAATATCAAATTATTTTTATTGATACTCCCGGTTATCATAAAATGGAGTCGCATTTAAACAGAGAATTAACAACTGTGGCAGAACAGACATTAAGAGACGGCGATTTGGTGTTGTACCTTGTCGATTTATCCAGAGATTTTGGAGAAGAAGAAGAAGCTGTTGTTAATTTGGTACGTCCTTATGGTCAGAAGGCAGTCATAGTATTTAATAAAATCGATAATATTTCAAAGCTTCCGCAAGAATGTAATGTTTTTAATGAAGTTCATTCTCGTTTGCCTGATATTCCGTATGTATTTATTTCAGCAGAAAACGGTAACGGAATAAAGGAGATGGAACAAAAAATAGCTTCTTTGCTGCCGGAAGGTCCTTTATATTATCCGGAAGAATATGTTACCGATCAATCTATTCCGTTCAGAATAGAAGAAACAGTACGAGAAAAAGTTTTTGAACGGACAAAAGAAGAAGTTCCGCACTCTGTCTATGTAAAAACAGAAAATCTTAATGTTACGGCAAATAAGATAAAAGCTTATGCGACAATTTATGTAGACCGAGAAAGTCAAAAAGGGATTGTAGTAGGAAAAAACGGTTCTGTAATCAAAGAAATCGGAAGTGCAGCTCGTGAAAGTTTGGTTGAGATTTTTGAGCGTAATGTGCAACTTTTTCTTACAGTAAAAGTTCATGCTAACTGGAAAAAAGACAAAAAGTTTGTAGATAAAATGTTTAAGGATTAACCGAAAGTACGGATGTTGCTAAGATATTTTGAGCCGATAAACAAAAAATCTTAGCTGCATTCCGTGTTGCTTATTTTTTTTATTGTTTTTTTGCATGTTTATCAATCATACTGCTCGGAAGTTGCAATCTTAAATCAAAATAAAGTGGGTAGTACCAACTTTTCCTATTCTGAAAATATGAATTGTCTGCTAATTCACCGATTCGGAGATTTGTCATTTTTCCGGAGAGAACCATAACGTCTTCTTCTGTTACTATGGTAAACTTTACTTTCTTTTGCGTTATTTTTTCATTACATCTGATTGAAACCGGTAAGGTAAATTCTCCGGTTTTTGCCAGCGGAATATCAAGTATTGTGAATACTAAATTAGAATTAATAAAATCTTGAGAATAAGTATCTTCCAATTTCGGAGGATTTTGTAATTGATTCCTTGAAACTGTCAGTTCAAGTGCGAATTTATTTTTATATTTTGTAGTGTATGATTCGTACTTTTTGCCGACGGGAAAGAAAAATATAAATATACGGTTATAAATATTACTTCCGTTTATCAATCTTACTTGGTTAGCACCGAAAGAAGGCATTATTGCAAAGATAAATATAATTAGAAAAACAGATAATGTTTTTAATTTCATAGGGTTATTCTTGTATCATAACTGGGCAAATAAATCAAATCTGAAGAACATTAAACTGATTCAAATCTGCTTCATTGATTGCCGCAATTTCAACGGACGTTCCGGATAAATAACTTAATTTACTTTTAGGCGGAAAATCAAAACATAGTCGAAAAGCAAATAATTGTTGTACTTTTGATTTAAACTTTCGATTTACTGTTGTATTTCCGTATTTTCCGTCGCCTAAAATCGGATAACCGGCGTGCGATAATTGTGCTCTTATTTGGTGCATTCGTCCGGTAGCGATTGAAACTTCCAATAAAGATAATTCACCGCATGTTTTTAATGTTTTATAAGTTGTAATTGCAGTTAAATCACCTTTTTCACGGGTAGAATGAACGAAAACTTTTGATAATCTACTGTTTTTGGATAGATAATTCGTCAAAGTTGCTGTTGTCGGATTTGGTTTACCGTAAACAATGCAGCGATAAAACTTTTTGATAGAATGGTTTTCTATGGCAGCAAGAATTTCTTCTAATGCAGTTCGATTTTTTGCCAATAAAACCAAGCCACCTGTATTTCTGTCGATTCTGTGACATAATTGCAATTCTGAAGATGTTTGTTCTTGTAACAATTTTATTAATGTTTGCGGATTATTTTCGCAATCATCAGAATCTCCGGCGTGAACAGCGACACCTTGAGGTTTATTTACTACTAAAATATTATCATCTTCAAATACAATCGGAATGTCGATTTTTTGTGTATTTTGATTTGAAAAATCATTCGGAAGAAAGATTTCGACCGTATCGTTTGTGTGTAAAACAATATCTTCTTTTACTTTATTGCCGTTTATTCTTATATCTTTGTTACGCAGGGCTTTTCTTATTGCTCCCATATTACATTTTTTTGTTTGTAACAGAAATTTTATAAGGCGAATTTCGCCGTTTTCATTAATAAAACTATGCTTTCCGATTTTCTTTCTCCCAATTCTTAAAAAAACAGACACCGTTTTTTTAAAGGTGTCTGTTTTTATAAATTGTTTTTTTATTAAACTTTAAACAATGGATCTAATCCGATACTTCCTTCCAGTAAAGCAAGGTAGTCGTCAGATTGAATCTGTTCAAGTTTAGTTTTTGCAAGAGTTAATTTTTCATTTACTCTGTATTCATCAAGCAATTGCTTGTTGATTGGGTTTGCAATAAATTCTTCTAAGTATTGAATGTATTGCTTATGCAATTGTACATCATGGTTTTGTTTACGTACAAGACGTTCTTTATACCAATCACTGTTGACAACATAATCTCTTGTGAAAAGTTTTCTGATTTCCGGGTCATTAATATCTTTTCCGTTGTAAGTACCTTCAGCCATGATATGTAACAATGCTTGTAACGGCGGAATTGCAGAAGAATCGGCACCGCATGAAATATATTCGGTTGCTACTTTTTTATGAGCTTCTACAATGTTGTTTACACCGTCGGCAAATGCTTCCAAATCTTGTTTTTCCGGTTGTAAAATCGGAGCAGTAAATACTGTTTGCGGTTCATCAAAAACTCTTCCCATAAAAGCATAAAGGAATTGGTCGTTGATTCTGTATCCCAAACGAGAAGCCAGAATTTTTTTACCTTCATAGTCGAAGTCTTCAATTTTTTCCAAACATCCGATTTTTTTCAAATATTCAGGGTCTCTTTCTTCTTCTGTTAATCGACACCAGATTTCCGGAATTAACATACTTACGTCATGGTCTACACGTCCGTCAGGACCGATATAACCGGCAGCACTTGAATAACCGGCGTAATCAGTAAGAATATAAGACAATAATGCATTGTTTAAATCTGTTGTTGCAACAAGCATATTAAAAGGACCTTTTGTTAAAGCACCTTCAGAACCTGCACCGGTAGTAGACGGCGATTTACCGGTAAGACTTGCGATAAAGTCCATAAACAATTCCGGTAATTCTTGGAAATGAAGCGGATTGTAAACACATAAAGGTCTGATTCCGTTTTGTTTTTCAGGCGGATTGTTTCTTCTGCCCGGAAGAACTGCATTTACACAGTAATTGATTTTCTTTCCTAACGGAATTTTTTGATACAAACGAGTTGCGGTATCTGCCAAATAATTCTTGATAGGATTTACAAAATCCGGACGTGTTTGTAAGTATCGAACGTTTTTACTTGGAGAACCTTTTACAAGGCGAGGATGAGACGGCACAATGAAATATTCGTCATCTTTCGCATTTTCAGCAAAATCACGAATCATTGTTTTTACCGGTTCGGTATATTTTTCGAATCCGAGAATATCTTCCATCAATTTCCTAGCGAAATCTTTTTTGTATGGTTCAAAGTTCGAAATAAATACGTTTGTTCCGGATAAATCAGCTTCTGCTTGTCTGTCAAAACCGCGAACGATACATTCGTCCGGTCTTTGGAAGAATCTGTATTCACAGTTGGCTGCAAGCTTAACACTTTTGTTTTTAACTTTTGAGCTGATATTAGGAATTTTATCAGTTGCTAATGTTATTGAAGCTGAAATATCATCTTCAAGCTGGATTTTCTCTGCAGCAATAAAATCCATTCGCAATTTGTAAATACACCAAGAATCGTCTTTATCAAATCCGACACGTAAATAACTAGGAACGATTTTTCTTCCATTGTAATTTAATTCATGACCCGGTTGACCGTTTACGATATCTACGTTGAAATGAGATTTCCAATCGTTTCCCCAATCCTCAATATAAAAACGTTTAACGGTAAATACGAGAGATTTTATGTAATTAGGAATGCTTTCAAGCCATTGATTAAATTCGTCAGTATAACGAGTTGAAGGTGTCAATAATTTTATTACGGAACCTAAAGAACGGTTTGGACTTAAAATTCCGCGAGAAGGTGCTGTACGATTTGGATCGTCTTTCCAGCGTTTTCTGTAATCTTTATTTATGATTTCTTCAACAAGTGCCATGTCTTTGTCTAAATCATTAACGTAAAGTTTTCCGTAGATAATAGAATTTTCAAGAGATTTGGAAATCTCTGATTTACCTCCGCCGGAAACTGTACATGGTTTATGACACAACGTACTGTTCGGAGATGTTCCGATCATTTTCCAGATAAGAGCACTTGGATGTTTTTCAATGTGTACTCTGTATCCGTTAGGTAAAATATAACATTGTTCAGGTAAAAGTTTTAATTCACATTCTTTTCCTTTATAAGTCCAAGAAATTTTTGTCTTGTCTAAATCGAAAACAGAATTTTCAGGAAGATAAAAAACGTTAGGATATTTTTTATCGATACCGTAATTTTGATTTTCAACAATATCCATAACGTAACCGTAACTTTGTTTTACGTCATCAAAAGTAACATCTTTTCCGTCGGCATCCTGCATATAAAGTTGTGCGTAATAAATCTCACCCAGATTGTATCTAGGGAATGCCAAAGTTCCGCCGGCGTGTTCTTCTTCCGCCAATCCGAAAAGATTTGCCGAATAAGAAATATGAGTTTTAACTTCTTTTTTCCAATATCCGAAATAGTTGTCGGCGATGATTGTAACGGCAACGCCACGGTCGTCACGACATACAAGCTTAAATGCAGAACCGTCGTTGTATAATTCATCCGGTTCTTTCCAGCACATTCCGTCACGTTTTTGGCGTTCGGTTGCTTTATCATAAGAAGGTAAACCTAAATCTTTCTTTTTCAAAGAAACAAGGTGTGGTGCTAAAATTAAACAACCTGTAGTTCCTGTCCAATGTTCAAAATCAAGAATAGAATCATTTTTTGTGCTGTACGGGTCACCTTCATTACCGAAGATAGATTCACCGAAATCGATGGTACTTACACAACTTCCCGGTACAAAACCACGAATTTCCATGCGTTTTTCTTCCATTACACCGTCAACTGCAGGACAAACCAACGGTTTGTACAAAACGGAACAGAACATTTTTGCCGGATTTTTATTGTTGGCTGTAAAAGGAACTTTTAATAATTCTTCAGGCGGATTAAAAGCATGCCATAATAATTTTGCAAAAACTTCTTTAGGAACGGCTTTTTTATCTGATGGAATAGGAAGTCCGCCCTCTGCTACATGGAAAACACCTTTTGTTGTTCGACGGTCATTCTTAGGATTATGAAGAACACCTTGTTTTACACGGTAGCTGGCAACCCATTCGTTTTTATATTCATTTTTATCCGGTGGTAAACTAAGCTCTCTAGCTAAACCATATTGATCGAGTATAAAAGATGTTTCCGGCAATTTTATTTCTTTGCCGTCAATCTTTACATCTTTTAGGTAATCATCAAGGAAGTCCTGAATTCTTTGGTCTGCAGGACAATATTTTCCTGAAAGAAGTCTAGATTTTTCTTTGTAGTCTTCAATTATCCCGGAAAATAAATCAATGAAATAACTGCTGTCTTTTTCATTTTCATTATTAGAAACAAAACCGGGTTGACCAAGCATTGCAAGTTTTAAATTAATGTATTTGATTACATCTTCTCTTGAACGTAAAGGAGATAAATCTCCCGGTGCAACACCTATCTTTTTTTTCATAGTTTTATACCTCCGCTATAAAAAATTATCTCCAAATATAAAAAACACTTAATTATATTGTGGGAATAAACTTTTTAATGAGCATGTATAATACAAGAAAATGAAAAAAATACCTATGAATTTGTTATTATTTTAATTTTATTGACTCTTTATTTTTTTCATTAATATTGTAGAAAATTTCCAACGGGAAAAACAGAAAACGCATTTGCGGGTCTCGGAAAGTTATTTCCAGATTTAAAGTATATTCATGACCGGGTAATAATTCTAATTGTAAATCAATGTTATTTCCGCTGTTTCTCGGCAACAAAAGACGAAATAAATCGTAAGTCGAAGTTTGCATTTCTTTAATCGGTAGTTTTCGGAAATTAGTATGAAGCGGTTCTACGTTTTTGGGACAAACAAGAATTGCGTCGATTTTATTAATATCTCGTTTGCTTTTTATTTTTATAGTGTGCAGACTTCCGTGTGATGTAACTTTGCATGAATAATCTTTTACTTGTACGGGCTGAATTTCTAATATTTTATTTTTACTTGCATTGTACGTATATTGTTTTCCTGTGTGTAAATCCGAAACTTCAATTTTTTTTTGTATTTTATAATTTACAGATTTATCGGAACGCATAGAAATAAAGTCTGTTTTTTGATTGTAATCATGGATAATTGAAACATTTATATCTTGTGATTCATTTTTATTTGAATGATGAATTGATATTATTTGAGGAAGAATACACATGAAAATTAAAATAATGATTCTGCTTATATGATATTTGTCTGATACCCCCACTTTCATTTTGATGATTCTGTATATATGAATTGAAGTCATTAAGAACGGAAATGCAAATAAACAGAACATGAAATGAAGCAAGAACACCGATTTACTCAGGTCAATAAGTACGCTGTTGCTGTTTTGTGTGATACTGAACAGAACAAAAAAGAAACCGGCAAATGATAAAATGTAACATAGAAATTTCAGCCAGATTTTTTTGAACATCATTGATAATGTTATAAAAAACAGGAATAAAAAATAAACATAAGAAAGCGAAATATCTACGGCTGCTATCGTAAATAAATTGATGTAAGTACAATAAATTGCAATTTGCAGATATAAGTTGTTTTTCCATTTTAAAGGTAAATGAATTTTTGGTGCAACATCCAATATGAAAAATGAAAATAATGCCAATATAATAAAAATTGATACAAAATAGAAAAACATACTTCTGCCGTAACTGAACGGCAAATGGTGAACTAAAGATATTAATATCTCAAATAAAAAAGGAATAAAAGAGATTACATAAAGAACTAAAAAGGAAAATACAAAAAACGGAATGGAAGAATATATTTGTGACAATTTTATCGGATTGCGAAACGGCATGATAATTTTGAACAGTAAAACGGAACAAAATAAAATAATGAAATAAATCAATAACAGCTTATATTCCGGAATTAACAAATATCCGTCTTTTTTTCCGAATTTGAAATCCTGAATCAGATAATTTTGGTCTTTTTCAAAATTAGGCGGAATAGAATCTATTTCATGACAGTAATCTTTGATAAATTGAAAAAGTTGTTTTTGATAACTTGTATTGTAATAATTACCAGGGGTATTTTTGTAATTACTTGTATTGCTCAACAATACGGCGTTAATGTTTTCATCGAGAAAAGCATCAAGGAAAGCGTTTTTGTCTAGGATATTTAAACGAGAACGTATAATTTCAGATATGGAAAAACTTGCACAATTATTTTTTTTGATACAGCTAAAAATTTTTTCAATGATTAATGCAGGTACGGGTTTTTTATTTTTACTTGCAGAGATTGTAATCGGTATAAATGAATTGTTGATTTTTAACAGAATTGCGAATGTATTAATGAAGAATCCGGAGTTTTCTTTCAGGTATTGCTCCAGTCCGTAAGCCGGTTCTTGTATAATGCTGCTGCCGCCGAGAAAGACAACTTTTAATCTCTTTTGAAACGGATTTTTACCGGCGTATTCAAGAAGTTGCAGGGCTAAACATTGTGATAATGAAATATCTTGAAACTTTCCGTTGCCGTATATACTGTTCAGCGGTGCGACAATCAGAATAGTGGAATCTTCGTCGGAAGTTCCGGGGACTGTCAGTTCTACATTTACCGCATTTGTCTCGTAGGAATTACCGGAAACTTTTGTTTCCTTATAAACGAGATTGTTTTTATCACTGAACTTTTTTAAAAAGTCGACAATTTTTTTCTGATTACTGCTTCCTTCTCCTATGGGAAAAAATGTTTGACTGAACAAATAACTGTCGTTGATATTTTGACAATTATTTGTTGTTGAAAAAATCTGAAAAGTTGAAGTAAATATGAAAAGTAAAATCAGAAATCGATAAATCTTCATAAATATGCTCTATATCATAAAAAATAATTTTATTGTTATTTTTATGGAAGTTAAATATGTAGTTTTATCGGATTTTTCAACAACTTTAATGACGAAATAAATATTTTCTTTTGTGTAAAAGATAATTCATAAATGAATAGAATTGATTACAATCATTTAATCTTTTATTCTAGGTGCTGTTTGCCGGTAGATAATTGGGGGTGTGTTATGGAAAGTAAAGAAAAGATTTATGATGATTTGATGAAATGTTTGAAAGAAAATGAATATCCTCAAGAAGATATCGCATTTATTCAAGATGCTTATTTTTTGGCAGATAAGCAACATACCGGACAAAAAAGAGCTTCCGGAGAAGAATATATTATTCATCCGTTGTCGGTGGCATTGTATTTGGCAAGAATGAAAGTCGACCGTGAAATGATTGCTACCGGGCTTTTACATGATGTGGTGGAAGATACGGATTATACATTGGAACAAATTGCATCAGAATTCGGAGAATCAGTGGCAAATCTTGTTAACGGCGTAACAAAAATTACCACATTGAAAAATTCACCCAGTAAGAGTGATTTAAAAGCTGAAACAATTCGTAAAATGCTTTTGGCGATGATTGAAGATATTCGTGTAATCATTATTAAGCTGTCGGATAAAGTTCATAATATGTCTACTCTTTGTTATGTTTCCGAAGAAAAACAAAAACGTACAGCAAAAGAATGTCTTGAGATTTACGCACCGCTTGCCGGAAAATTGGGCTTGGGAGTCGTAAAATCTCAATTGGAAGATTTGTCCTTGCAAGCATTAAAACCACATGTTTATGAACAAATAATTAATTTTTCTAAAGAACGTGAGAAAGAAAAAAAAGGACAAATCGCCGAAGTAACCAAAAAGCTTCAGCAAAAATTGGAAAAAGTAAATCTGAAATATACAATCAAATCTCGTACAAAACACCCGTACTCCGTGTATAACAAAATGCGAAAGTTTAATAAAAGACTCGAAGATGTCTTTGATATGTACGGAATCAGAATCATAACCGAAACGGTAGAAGATTGTTATGCAATTTTCGGAATGGTTCACAGCCTTTTTCAGCCGGTA
Source organism: Spirochaetota bacterium (assembly GCA_045133795.1). Taxonomy (GTDB): domain Bacteria; phylum Spirochaetota; class GWE2-31-10; order GWE2-31-10; family GWE2-31-10; genus RGIG8597. The sequence continues at coordinate 8,984 of JBGUUT010000044.1, read as the reverse complement.
CCGGGAAGATTTAAAGATTACATTGCCAATCCCAAAAGTAACGGCTACAAGTCGTTGCACACAACGGTAATGGTTGCAAAACGAACCGCACTTGAAATTCAGATACGAACTTATGAGATGGATCAAAAAAATGAGTATGGTGTTGCAGCTCATTGGTATTATAAAACCGGTGAAAAAAACGGTGATTTGAAATGGTTGGAACAGCTAAAAAATATGCAGGCAGAATCTTTGTCACCGGCAGAATATTATCAGACGATTCGTGATGATATTTTACGTGAGGAAATTTATGTTTTTTCACCGAAGGGTGATATTTTCAAAATGCCCCAAGGCTCTACGGCTCTTGATTTTGCGTATAAAGTCCATACACAGGTGGGACATCGGTGCAGAGGTGCGAAAGTTGCCGGGAAAATTGTACCGTTGGGAAAAGCTTTAAAAAACGGTGCGATTGTTGAAATTATAACAGGAAAAGAGGCTTGCCCGAAAATGGAGTGGCTTTCACTTGTGAAAACTACTGAGGCTAAGAAGAAAATCAGGGCTTTTTTTGCAGGACAAGAAAAAACTCCGGAATCTCAAGGTGTTCCGATTTCGAATAATGATAAATCTTCTGAGATTTTAGATAGCGAATTTACCCCAGGACGTCTCGGTCAGACGATGTCTGTTACTGATAACAGAAGAATTTCTATTGAAGTCAACGGTGAAAAGAATTTATTGTTTTCGTTTGCACGTTGTTGCCATCCCGTACCGACGGACAGAATATTAGGATTTGTTTCTCGCGGAAGGGGGATAATTATTCATCGTGAAGATTGTGAAAGTTTACGCAGTCAACCGGATTATAATGAACGAGTTTTAAAGGCGGATTGGGGCGGAATTTTCGGTAATAAAACGTATTCTTTCTTTTTGAAAGTAGCTCCGACTAATAAACATTATATTGAGTTGATGGGATATATAAAAAAGAAAAAAGGCAGTGTATTGGATTATCGACTTGATGAATCTACAAAAAACGGTCGTGAAATTGATTGTTATCTTTCTGTTAATGTGCCGGCGTCGATAGATGAACATCGTATTTTAAAAGATTTAAGAAACTTACCTTCTGTTTATTTTGTAGGAAAACGTTGATTTGCTCTGAAAAAAATGACCGAAGTTTTTAGCTTCGGTCATCCCCGAAAATAAAATAGCTTTATCGCTTGATAATTTATGGAGAGGAAATAATAAAGCATTATAAATGCGGGAATAGATATCAGATTTTTTACGGCAACAAAAAAATCTGATAATGTCTAATTTTTTATTCTACCGATTCGCAAATTAGCTTTATGCATAAAGCGAATAGGGAATATTTGAAATATATATAATATTCGGTGATTAAGAAAAGTTTTTTTGATATTAAATATTCTAATTACACATTTGCAAAGTTTAATCAAATTATTTCAGGTTCAAAGTTCCGTTCGCCGGGCAAGCCGGCGTTTGGAAATCGTTTTGGGTTCAAAACTTTATAAAACCTACTTAGGTTTTAATCGGTTCTGCCGTGTAAACCGGCACAGAAATATAACTTTGGTTCAAAGTTTTTCAAACCTTTCTAGGTTTAAGGCTTTATTCGCAAGCAAAGCTTGCACAAAGCTAAAACTTTGCTTCAAAGTTGGTAGTTGTTAGGGTACTTTCTCTTTTTTGCAATCAAAAAGAGAAAGTACCCTATAACCCGAAAGAGAAAAAACATGCTCCTAACGGTAAGTTCATTCTCTCTTTGTTAAGAAGTCAATCTTACCATGTGTAAGAAGCCAATCTTACTCTTATAATTTCTTTTATTCTTTTGCACAAAAAAACGAATTGGAAAAATTGACGGTAAACTTTAATTTTTTTATAATGCAATTAATTTTTTGACTTTGGAGAATGTAAAGTGGACTTTAGAGAACTTAGAAAAAAATATATCAGCTTTTTTGAAAGTAAAGGGCATAAGCAAATCAGAGCTGCATCATTAATTCCGGAAAATGACCCGACTGTACTTTTTACTACAGCCGGCATGCACCCTTTAGTTCCTTATTTAACCGGACAAGTTCATCCGGAAGGAAAACGTCTTGTAGATTATCAAAAATGTATCAGAACCGGGGATATTGATGATGTCGGTGATTCTTCACACCTTACATTTTTTGAAATGTTGGGAAATTGGTCTTTAGGTGACTATTTTAAAGAAGAAGCAATTTTTTGGTCTTTTGAATTTTTGACTAAGGAACTTGGATTTTCAGTAGAACAACTTCATGTAACAGTTTTTGAAGGTGATGAAAATGCTGAACGTGATGATGAATCTGCTAAGATTTGGGAATCTCTCGGAATCAAAGCAAACCACATTCATTATAAACCAAAAGAAGATAACTGGTGGGGACCTGCCGGAAATACCGGACCGTGCGGACCTGATACCGAAATGTTTATAGATACAGGTAAAGAAGCTTGTTCGGATAAATGCGGACCTGGATGTCGTTGCGGAAAATATATCGAAATCTGGAATGATGTTTTCATGCAGTTTAATAAAGATGAAAACGGTAAATACGCACCGCTTTCACAAAAAAATGTTGATACCGGTATGGGTATTGAAAGAACCGTAGCTATGATGAACGGTAAAAAGACTGTTTATGAAACTGAAAGTTTTACTCCGATTATTGCAAAAATCGAAGAGCTTTCCGGAAAAAAATACGGAGAAAGTGAAGATGTTACAAAAGCTATCAGAGTAGTTGCTGACCATATCAGAACATCAACATTTATCATCGGAGACGAAAAAGGAATTTCTCCGTCAAATGTAGGTGCCGGATATGTTTTACGTCGTTTGATTCGTCGTGCTGTAAGATTCGGAAAAACTTTGGGAATATCAAATATTTTCTTGTCAAAAGTTGCAGCCGTAGTTGTTGATTTAATGGGAGAATTTTATCCTGAATTGATAGAAAATAAACAACGTATTTTTGATGAATTGGAACGTGAAGAAACAAAATTTGAAGCTACATTACAAACCGGTTTGGCAGAGTTTAATAAGGTAGCGGCAAAACTTGCTGAACATAATCAAAATTCTATTTCCGGAAAGACAGCTTTCAAACTTTATGATACTTACGGTTTCCCGTTAGAATTAACATTGGAATTGGCAAAAGAAAAAAATATGATTGTCGATACTGATGGTTTTGCTGCACAGTACGAAAAACATAAAGAAGAATCCAGAACTGCACAAAAAGAAAGTTTTAAAGGTGGACTTGCCGACCACAGTGAAGAAACAACAAATCTTCATACTGCAACACATCTTCTTCATGCTGCATTACGAAAAGTTTTGGGTGAACACGTTCAGCAGAAAGGTTCTAATATTACGGTAGAAAGATTGCGTTTTGACTTTTCTCATCCGCAAAAAGTTACACCGGAAGAGTTAAAAGAAGTAGAGCGACTTGTTAATGAGCAAATCCAAAAAGATGCACCGATTACAATGGAAATCATGGCATTGGATGATGCAAAAAAACAAGGGGCTTTGGCGTTCTTTACTCAAAAGTATGAAGAGAAAGTTAAGGTTTATACTATGGGAGATTTTTCTAAAGAAGTTTGCGGTGGACCTCATGCGGAACATACCGGTGCTTTAGGAAAATTTGTAATAAAAAAAGAAGAAGCTTCTTCTGCCGGAGTGCGTAGAATAAAAGCAGTTTTGGTAAAAGAATAATTTTTTTCTTTATTTATTTTGTCAGTAATATCAGAGTATATTTTTTTATACTCTGATTTATTTATTTTATAGCAGGGAGAAAAGTGCATGGATATTTATCAAAGTTTTATAGATAATGCAGATGAATTTATCATTGGATTGCAAACAAGATTAACGGCAGCACAGGCTATGGCTCCGGAAAATGGAGGAACGGGAGAATATACAAAAGTTAATATATTAAAAAATATTCTTACCGGATTAAACTTTGAGGACTTTGAAGAAATTCAAGCTCCGGATGATAGAGTTCCATGCAGTTTTCGTCCGTCACTTATAGTTACTCTAAAAGGAAAAAATCCCGCTAAATCGTTGTGGATTATATCGCATCTGGATGTTGTTCCTGCGGGAGACAGAGCTTTGTGGAATACCGATCCTTTTAAAGCAGTTGTAAAAGACGGGAAAATTTACGGGCGAGGTACAGAAGATAATCAGCAAGGGATTGTTGCGTCTATTGTTGCTGCAAAAGCGTTGCTTCACAATAAGATTGTTCCGGAAGTAAATATAAAGCTTTTATTTGTTGCAGATGAAGAAGTCGGCAGTAAATACGGTATCGATTGGATATTGAATAACAGAAGCGATTTGTTTAACAAAGATGATTTGATTTTAATTCCTGATGCCGGAGATCCACAGGGAGAATTTATTGAAATCGGTGAAAAATCTATTCTTTGGGTGGAATTTGATATTCAAGGAAAACAATCACACGGTTCTCGTCCGGATTTAGGGATAAATGCAGCAAGAGCTTCATCTAAATTGATGGTAGAACTTGATAAACTATACGAGATTTTTCCTCAGGAAAACAAACAATTTGATGTACCTTATTCGACTTTTGAACCGACAAAGCGAACTTCTTCAGTTTCAAATATTAATACAATTCCGGGTAGCGAAACTCTTTGTTATGATTGCCGTGTTTTGCCGGTGTATAAACTTGATGATGTTTTGACACAGATAAGTCTGGCCGTTGAAAAGGTAAAAAAAGAAACCGGTGTAGAAATTACATATGAGGTAAAACAGCGTGTTGACGCACCGAAAGAAACTTCCGTAAATGCTCCGATTGTATTGGAGTTAGTGGGGGCAATAGAGAAGAAATTGGGATTTACACCTAAAACATACGGTGTCGGCGGCGGAACTGTTGCAGCGTATTTCCGTCAAAAAGGTTATGATGCTGCTTTATGGACAACTCTTGACGGAACAATGCATGGACCTAATGAATATTCTTCAATCGAAAATACTAAAAAAGATGCTTCTGTTTTTGCAGAATTAATGAGTAGTGCCACATAGGAGAAAAATATGAAATATAGATTAATAGATAATCATTGTGGTTTATTTGCACATGAAACATCGGCACTTCAGATAATGAAAAATGCAATCAGTGAAGCCGGAAAAAAAGATACACCGACGGATTTTTTTATTATTGCAAATTTTAATTTTTTTGATGCATTTAAAAAATTGTTACCGGAAATAGATTCGCTTGATAATGCAGGAAAATTGGGGAAAATGCGAATTATGATTTGTTCCGAAGAAAGCATTACTCCTAAGAACTTTTTGTTTGATTTGAGAAATGATGCAGTTTCTTTAGACAAAAATGATTCCGTATTAATAAAAAAGCTTTATAAAAATAAAAAATTGCATTTTAGAGTGAATTATAAAGATAAAATAAAAACACTTCTTTATATTATTCGAAATAATAATAATTATAAAGTTTATTGCGGTAACACAAGTTTGACTCCGGAAAAAGACGGAGATGCTCATATCAGTTTATTAACTGAAGTTACCGGAAAATCTCAGACTAAGCAGAAAAGATATTTACACTTCTTTCAGAAATTATGGATGATTTCAGACACACATATTAATAATATCAAAATTATTCGTTATTTAGTTGCGTATGCGAAATTGGAAGTAATGCATCTTTCTCTTCGTCGTTTTATTTCTTCGTTTTTGAAAAAGAATAAAAAAGAGTATTTGGTAAAAAATATCAGCAGAAGTGAATCGCCGATTACAGAATTTCAAAATAATGCATTTTATGCCTGTGTTGAACGAATGGAAAATTACGGCAGTGTTTTATTGTCGAATTCTATAGGAATAAGTGAGACGCGTCTTACTGCTCGTGTAATTAAGTTTTATTATTTGCGAAACAGAAATATTCTTATTATTGCAGCGGAAGAACGTATTCTTATATGGGAAAAACTTTTAAAGGAAGAAGGTGTATTCTGTGACGGAATAACTTTTTTAGACCGAAAAAATCTTCAATCGCCTGATTTTGACGATTCTCAATATGTTGAAAATGATTTCATTATTGTAGATGAAGCTGAATATTTCAGTACGGCAAAGGATATTAATAACAGACGTAAACATTTCCAGAAAATTCTGAATCAAAATCCGGAATCTAAATTGATGATGCTTTCTAAAAATATCATTAATGATTCATTGCTTGATTTGGTATACATTGTAAATACTTTTATAAGAGGTAGTTATAAGAATATTCTTGAAGAAGCGGGTGTAAATGAAAAGCTTGCTAAGTTAGAAAATGAAATATTAAGCAATACAATAAATACAGATTCTATAGATGTTATTTTAAGTATTTTAGATTTATTTTTAGTACAGCAAGAATTAAAGAACTTTGATTTTAATTCGACAAAGCTTTATGAACCGGGGCAGGAAGCAAATCGTCCGCAAATTATAACGGTAAAATATACATATTCACATGAGATATTTAATGCTGTTTTTGAAAATCTGTTACCTACAATCATGAATTTGAACTTTGAATATACAAAATTGAAATTCATAAAATATCATGATGAACCAAGTTTAATTCATTGGTACAAATGGCAAATGTTCAGAAGAATAGATTCCAGTTTATTTGCATTTATTGCTACTTGTGAAAACTTCCGATCTAAAACTCAATTTATTTCAAGTTTGTTGCGTGGTAATAAAGATAACATGGAAGAAGGGTTAAAATATTTTACCAGTTATCAAATCAGTAATATTATGAAATCTTTTGAAAATGTAGAGTTGCGAGAAAAGAATGAGATTATTGAACGACTTGAGGCTGATTATTTTACAACGACAAAACTTTTGGATTGTATTAACGGAATAAAATATCTCGGAAATAAAGATGAAAAAATCACGGCATTATTAAAAATAATTAACAGTGAAAATAAGCCTACTATAATTTTTTCGGAATCTGATGATACATTAAAATATTTGCAAAAACGTCTTCTTGAGTACAGAAGCAAAAAGATTGAAGTAATTCCGGGGGAAAATACTTCGTATGACGGTGAAGATGTAATTAAATTTGAAAATCCGGATATAGAGAAGATTTGTCGTGATTTTGAAAAAGGTGAAATCGAAATTCTTTTGGTAAATGATAATATTCCGGAAGAGATAAGATTACCGAGAGCAAAAGTAATAGTTAATTTTGATTTACCTAACATCCCGTTTATTTTGAGTAAGCGATTGAATAAAACAACTAATGACCCTAAAGTTAATAAGGTTAAAGTTTATAATTTTCAATCTGATAAACGTGTGGATAAAGAAATTGAATTGTTTGAAAAGATGAATCTTGATGTTTCTGATATTATTTCATATTTCGGAATTGATTATATTCAATGGTGCCGTAATATAAAGAGTATTTCTGATATTTCAAATGACAATATTCAAACTTTATTGTTAATGACAAAGGAATATAAAGATTTTCTTGCTAAGAAAAATATTGATGATGTTACTTATAAAATGCCGCAAAAATTATCGTGTGATGATATTTCATTGCGACGTTTTATAAAGCATTTGAGAATTTCAGAAGAGACATTAAAATTAACTGAGAATAAATTCAAAAAGCCGATTTATACAATTCTTAAAGCTAAAGAAGAATCTTTTTATGTAATCTATTTGACTTCTCGTGGATTGAAAACATTTAACAACATTCATTTTTCAGAAACAGAGGTTAATCGTGAGATTACGGAAGAAGAAGCTTTAAAAATCTCAGATATTATCAAGAATGAAATAAAATCGGAGAATGATTTTATTGAAGTAATCGGTATTATTGTATATACAAAAAATGCCTAAAAATTAAAGGAATGAATTATGTATGCAGAAAGAGTAAAAGCTTTAAATCCCTATGTTCCCGGAGAACAACCTAATGATAGGGTATATATAAAATTGAATGCTAACGAAAATCCTTATCCTCCGTCACCTAAAGTTCAGGATGCATTGAATAATTTTGATACTTCCGCTTTGCGACGTTATCCGGATCCGGATGCAACGGAATTGCGTAAGGCATTTGCAAAAGTTGTCGGCGTAACACCTGATATGGTTTATGCGGGAAACGGTTCTGACGAAATCTTATCATTTATATTTTATACTTTTTTTGACAGCAAACTTCCGGTTGTATTGCCACAACATACGTATAGTTTTTATCCTGTGTATGCAAGTTATTATGATATTCCTTTGCATAAAGTTCCTTTAGAAGATGATTTTACGATTTCAATTGATAAATTGCTGGAGCCGGAAAGCAGCGGAATAATATTTGCAAATCCGAATGCACCTACCGGTTGTTTTATGTCGTTGGAAAAGTTGCGAGAACTTTTAACGAGATATGATTCAAATAAACCTGTAGTTGTAGATGAAGCGTATATTGATTTCGGTGGAGAAACAGCAATTCCGTTATTAGAGGAATTTCATAATCTTATAATTATCCGAACTTTTTCTAAAAGTTATTGTTTTGCCGGTGCCAGACTCGGTTTTGTTATAGCTTCTGCAGATGTAATAAATACTTTTATTACTGTAAAAAATTCATTCAATCATTTTCCTGTAGATGCGATTATTCAAAAGTTGGGAATCGCAACATGTGAAGATTACGATTATTATCAAAAGATAAACGCTGAAATTGCTAAAACTCGTGATTGGTTTACCGAAGAGTTAAAAAAATTAGGTTTTGATGTAATTCCGTCAAAAGCTAATTTTGTATTTGCAAAAAAAGCCGGAATGTCCGGAGAAGAAATTTATAAAGGTATAAAAAAAGCCGGGATTTTGATTCGTCACTTTAATCACAGCGGAATTGAGAATTATGTAAGAATCACAATCGGCACAAAAGAAGAGATGGATTTGTTATGCAATGCACTGAAGAATCTTTCTTAATAAAATTGAGATTGAAATGCAAAAAAAATATATAAAACAAGAAAATGATATTCGGGATTGTGATATTTTAAAAGTTACGGTAGATAAAAAGCCGAATGCTCACGTTCCTTCTGTTTTTTCAGAAATGGCGGGATGT
>JBGUUT010000043.1:0-4612 GCA_045133795.1 Spirochaetota bacterium | reverse complement strand
TAAAACTAAGTTAAATCCGCCGAATCCGTCGTCTGTTAAATATTTAGCATCCAACACGTCAGCTGCAGGCTGCATCCAGTCAACCTGTCTGGATGTGAAAATTGAAAAAAATGACTGAAATTGCGTTTTTTTGTAGGAAGAAAAGTTTATTGACTGATAAAAATGTGGGAAATTAATAAATACTCTGAAATTGACATCTTTATTGACACCAAGTTTTTAATTTTTGCCGATAACTTCATTGGAATAGAAGGAGTTTTTATGCGGTGTAGACAAAATTTTTCGTTATATAAAAGACGTGTTCCGGTAAAAGGAAAAATAAAAATTATTTATTACTATCATTGCTATGACGAGAACGGTAAACGGTTGGGATTCAGTACAGGCAAAACGAAAAAAAGTGAAGCTCGTGCTTATTGTGAGGCACTATATAAGGAAGATAAGCTGATTCCGGATATTCATAATCAGACATTATTTAAGAATTACAGTAAAGATTGGTTTATTTATGACAAGTGTACTTATGTAAATAACCGCTTAAAGCGTGGCGAAAAATACACTTTGGCGTGGTGTCAAATAAATCGCAGTCGTTTAGAAAGGTATCTTTTGCCGTATTTCGGAAATAAAGTTTTGGTGAAAATTACTCGTGTAGATGTGGAAGATTGGTTTTTGAGCCTGAAAAGATTAAGTGTGACATCGAAAAATCAATTGTTGCGATTGCTTCGTGTAATGCTGAAAGAGGCACAACGCCGAGGGATAATCTCGCACAATCCGGCAGAAGATGTGCGTCCATTGCCCGGGAAATGTAAAACAAGAGGCGTTTTGACTCAAAAAGAAGTCAAGAAGTTATTTGCAAAGGAAAATTTTGGGGAATATTGGAAAGGCAATGCGATGTATTACACCGCGAATATGCTTGCTTTTTGTACCGGAATGCGACAAGGTGAGATTGCGGCTCTTACCGGTGAGGATATTTTCCCGGGCTATATTGCCGTAAAACACAGTTGGAGCAAAATTGACGGACTCAAAACTACAAAGGCAAAAAAAGAGCGACTTGTACCGATTTCAGATTTTTTGTATCAAGATTTAAAAAGTCTTTGCCGACCGCAAAAGAATGCTTTTATTTTTTCAAAAACCGGCGGGCGTCGTCCTGTCACCGGGCAAAGACTCAAAGACGCACTTTATTTTGCATTGGCAAAAATGGGAATTGATAAAAATGAACGAAAAAAGCGAAATATAGTTTTTCATTCCAGTCGTCATTTTGCCAATACTCAATTTATCGGAGCAGGAATATCGACTGTAAAAACTCAAGCTGTTATAGGACATGCCGGCGACAGTATGACGGAAAATTATTTGCATCTTCATCTTGAACAATTTCAAGATATACTTTCTGTTCAGCAAAAAATCTTGAAATAATCACTGTAACCAATATTGACATCTAAAAAAGTTGTTCTTTTTGTAAATTGCAAGAACTTTCGAAAAAACTTTCAGCACTTGAAAGCCCATTAAAATCTCCATATACGCCTATTAGTAAAAAAAGAGTAATCGCAGCTGTACCTTGTAAGCAAAATTACCGGCAAAATACATTAAATAAACTGAGATTATAAAAAAATCAAATTAAGGGTACGGTACAAAATGGTAGGAAGTGCAGTTACATTTGCAAGAATCGGAATGAATTGTGAGCCGATTGTAGTTGAAGCAGATTTGAAACGAGGATTACCGGGAATATCGGTAACGGGAATGTTGTCACAAGAGGCTAAAGAAGCACGAGAACGTATTACTCCGGCAATAACAAACAGCGGATTTGATTTTCCCGCAAAAAAAATAACCATAAATTTCTCACCGGCAGAAACACCAAAGATGGGAACCCATTATGATTTGGCTATGGCTGTGTCAATTTTAAGAAACCAAGAGGAATTGAATATTTCATCAAATGTTGCTTTTTTCGGAGAATTAAGTTTGGGCGGAGAAGTAAAATGGGTTCGCGGACTTTTACCTTTAGCGGTGGAGGCGTGGAAACAGGGCTATGAAAAAATTTATGTTCCTTATGAAAACAGACATGAATTATTTTGTATTCCGCAAGATAAAATTGTTCCGATTCGTCATTTGTCAGACATCGTGGAAGAGACTAGTATAAAGGAAGAAAGTGAATTTAAAATAGAAGAAACAAGGAAAAATACTGATGGTGATTTCAGTGATATAAAGGGACAGGATGATTTAATTTCTTACTTTTTATTGGCTGCTGCCGGTAAACATCATATGCTGGTAGTCGGTCCTCCGGGAACGGGAAAGACAATGTGTGCCAGTCGTTTGCCCGGAATAATGCCGGATTTAACAGCAGAAGAAGTGATTGATGTAAATATGATTTATTCTATTGCCAGTTTGTCATCTTCACACAGTCAATGGATATTTAACAGACCTTTCAGAGCTCCGCACAGTAATTCTTCAATGCGTGCATTAATCGGCGGCGGACCAAAGATTTTGCCGGGAGAAATTTCTTTGGCTCATAAGGGGATTTTATTTTTAGATGAATTTCTGGAATTCCATGCTGATGTCTTACAGGCATTGCGAACGGTTTTGGAAAGGAAAGAAGTTTTTCTTTCGATGAGAAGCGGGGCATCTGTTTATCCAGCAGATTTTTTATTAATTGCAGCGGCAAATCCGTGCCCTTGCGGATATTACGAAACTGACGGAATATGTCGATGTACAATGCACGATGTGATTCGTTATCGCAGAAAATTACAAAATCCTTTGACTGACAGAATTGATATTCAGATTCAAACAGACTGTGTCAAATATAAAACCTTGAATACGTATTCCAAATACAGTTCGGCTGAAATGAAATTGCTTGTAGAACATTTAAGAAAGAAACAAGCGATTCGTTATATCGGAGAAAATTTTTCTTTAAACTCTGATATTCCAGCTGATAAAATCAGGCAATATTGCCCTATGACATTTGATGCCGAAAGATTATTGGAAAAAATCATGGACGAACAGATTCTTTCTGCTCGCGGTTGCCATAAGATTTTACGTTTGGCGAGAACTTTGGCTGATTTTAATGATGAAGAAGTAATTAAAGAAACTGATATAAGAAAAGCTTCTCAAATGCGTTGCCTTGATATATCGACGTAATTTTGTGAATAACTTTTATTTAACAATGAAAAATATTTAAACAGAGTAAATAAATGATGCATACGCTCGGTTTTATAATAAAGTAACTCCGAGCGTTTTAATTATCATATTTCATATGCTCGGAATGACAAAAACGAAAATAAGTTACTGACGGAAACCTTTCTAGCTACAAACATTTCTCTGTATAAGCTAATATAGATGTCTCTACTACGTTACTGATGGAAACCTTTCTAGCTACAAATGTTTCTCTGTATAAGCTATTTCGCATACCGATAATAAGCTATTTCGCATACCGATAATAAGCTATTTCGCATACCGATAATAAGTTATTTCGCATATCGATAATAAGCTATTTCGCATATCGATAATAAGTTACTAGAGATGTCTCTACTACGTTATTTACGAAGATTTTATAATGAAAAGATTTTCATTGGCTTGTGTTATGTGAGATTCATTCATATATAAAGGAAGAAAGTATAATTTTTTATCACGAAAACAGCAAAAATTAATATAAGCAAATCAGGAGAAATCATTTTTATTCAGTAAAAAATACAAAACATAAAATCATCTGTAATGGTAAGTTTTTTTCTATACTTTGAATTTCATTCGTTCATTTTGTAAAACCTTCACAGCTCGTACTTTGACTTATCGTTTTTGACAGGCATTATTTCAATGCTGTAATAATGTATTAATGTAATAATTTTGTGTACATATATTAGGGAAAAAATCTTAAAATCAGAAAATAAATACCGATAGAACTTAAAAAGATCAGTGAATAATGGAAAAATGAGATGATTATCTTGTATGAATTGCATGTTTTTATACCAAAACAAAATAAAAACATAAAAGTACAGGCATAAATTTCTTGTTTTTTAGAAGAAAAGGAAAAAAACCAAATAATTTAAAAATATTTTTTTATAGGAACAAATATTTTTTTAAAAAAAATAATTATTTTCTTTTTTGGAGTTGACATACCATTTTTCAATTTGTACAATAATCCAAAATAGCCTGTTAGGTTATAATAAAATTAAAACATGTTCTTAGGGGGACAACTTAAATGAAAAGAATTATTTCAATTCTTACTTTGGTAGCAGCAATGTTTACATTTGTTGCATGTGGCGGAGAAGGAAGCACAGCTCAAACAGCTTCAGCAGAAACTGCTACAGTTAGTGAAACTTTACCTGGATTCAAAATTGAAGGAGAAAAAGTTATCTTTACTTTCAACGTAAAAGATTATGCATCTTTCGAAGAAATCGAAGAAGTAACTGTTTCTGGTGAATTCAATGGTTGGGATCCTGTTGCAGCTGATTGGCAAGCAACTGATGATGACGGTGACGGAATCTGGACTTTTGAAACAGATTTAGCAACTGTACCATGTGGAACTAAATTTAAATTTGTTGCAAACCAGGTTGACTGGATGCAGCCTGCAGCTGACGTGTTGGATGCTAAATATTTAACAGACGACGGATTCGGCGGATTTAACTTAGTTTTA
>JBGUUT010000042.1:0-2131 GCA_045133795.1 Spirochaetota bacterium | reverse complement strand
ACTAAACGCCCAATCATTAACCGTTTTCAGCCCCGTACAAGCCGTGGCGTCAACGACAATGCCTGAACTGGTGACGTTGAAGGAGCCATTGGACGCATAAAAGAATGAATCTTCATCAGATACTTTTAATTTCCCTATTGATTCTACTTTGTGATAAGCGATAATATTACCATCCTCATCACACTCCGGCACTTTGTCGGGAATCACAATGTTTTCTGTTATCTTTTTTGATGGTTTACCATCTTGATAAACACTATCAATTCTGACATTAAGAGCGGGACTTTTGCTGTTCCCCGCTTCTGTTTCGTACGACCATATAACACTCCCTTGCTCTGTACTTTCGTGTCCGCTTACCGGCACTACCGCATTCTGTTTTCCCTCTTTAATATAACAAGAACCGGCTAACAGGCCGGCAACAAACAATGCGCAGATAGCAAAGGATATAATATTTCTTTTTCTTGCTTTCATAAATAATCTCCTTTCTTAAAGCGATTCAGTTGTACGGCAGTTAATTACTACCGGACTCCTGTTGTTTTTAGTATAGTATTAATATGTCTGTTAAGGCAGTGATAAAATTATTTCCCCAAAAAATCTTCATAATATGATTCCAATTTTTCAAAATCACAGCAAGTTTTTATTAAAAATGAATTTGATTGATTAACTCTATTTTCATAAACCTTCTTTGCTTTTGCAATTATTTTTTCTTTGTTTTTTCTTATATATCGGATTTCATTTGATTCATAAGTGTCTTTTAATGCATCAATTTCAAGTGCTTTATATGTTCCCTCTTTTACAGGAAACATATTATTATGTAATATATTTGCAATCTCCACCCCCTTACTATCTTTGACAAAAGTAGTAATAATGGCTGCTCTTTTCTTTTTTCCATTTTGTTTTCTTTCCTGTGTAGTTTGTGAAGTAAGCGGCAAAACATAACGAATTCCATTTACCATTGTGATAATACCTACAAATGGCCTGTTATTGTATTTTACACTTACTCGATAATCAAGCCTATGCATATATTTTAAATATGCTGGCTCAATTTTATACAAATTTAAATTTTTCTCCATTCGCTTCTCCATAAAAAAGAGCTATTTACTCGCAAGCAAATAGCTCATATTTTGAATCGTCCACTAAAGCAGGACCTCTCTTATTTTGAATCGTCCACTAAAGCAGGACCTCTCTTTACTATATTATAACCCATTTCGTAGAAATTACAATATCATTTTTATAATCATATGTCATAATCTTAGATTATGTGCTATTGATTTCCCAATTATATTCAAAATATTACATAGCAATATGCTTTTGTCGCTTACATGTGTTTTATGGTAACATATTTCCAATTGGAAATCAATTGCTTTTTTATTGTTATGCACAAGTCATATAATAAATCCCCCATCTATTTTCAAGTTCATATTGAAAAGAAAATAAAAGTATTTTATAATAAGCACGAAGGGAGGAATAAAAATGACAATTAAAGAGGTAATCGCAAGGGAAAATGTTATCATAACCTTAGACGATGGCACGGAAATGGATTCAGAAAAAACTCCGGAAGAATTGCTGTTTATTCTTTCAAAAGGAAACACAATTAAAGATTTAGACCACGATGAATTGACAAAAGCTTTTGTTGATGGCTGTGAGAAAGACATGATGAAAGCATTCGTTCAAAATTACGACTTTTGGTTAGGACGATACGAAAGTGGTTATTGGAACAAAGAAACATTCGAAAAACGATTGGGTAAAACAAAAGACCATCCTTTCCGAAGAATTTCTGATGGAGAGGAAATGTGGGAAACATTAAAAAATAGTTTATAGTAAAAGAAGGGAGCTGTCGCACTAAATTTTAGTGCGACAGCTCCCTTCTTTTACTATTTCGAATACCATTTACCCAACTCACCTATTCAACACCAAATTCCTTATCTCCTCCGTCCGAACCACACCAAATACCCGACTGTCCAACGAATGATTTCGGTTATCTCCCATCACAAACCATTCATCCTCCTTTAACTTGCAAATACAATCCCTAGTTTTCATTGGCTCATTTAAATAAGGTTCCTCTATTTGTTTGTGATTCACATAAACTGCATTGTCCCGAATTTCCAACGTATCCCCCGGCGCACCAATAACC
>JBGUUT010000041.1:0-28221 GCA_045133795.1 Spirochaetota bacterium | reverse complement strand
GCTTCGGCTTGCAGATATGGTGAGTTTGCAAAGCAAACGAACGAAGTATTTAACGTCAGTTAAATACCAAGCGTAAGACACGGTGAGTACGTGAAACGTACGAACGAAGTGTTTTGGAACAAAACACCGAACGTAAGACTTTCGAAGAAAGCCGAAAACGATAGCCAAACCTCCAAAGGTAAAAAAAATCCACCTACAATTTCTTAATTGTTTCTACAATTACCCGCCCTTTATCTTCCAATGACAAATCTTCATCTACACGCAAGAATATAGAATCCGGATGTTCACCTTTTAAATATATTTTCCCTTTTGATGATGACATCAATCCCATGAGTTTTATCACGTCAATTTTTTTAGTCGGAGAAAATTTTATTTTAATCGTATCTATAGTATCGCTTTTTGTCTCTGTAATTCGTTCTGTCATTTCGACAATTCCGAGTTTACGGCAGATAATGCGAATCTGTCCCAGATAAAGCAATCGTTCTACTTCATGCGGTATTCGTCCGTAACGGTCTGAAAGAATTCTTCTTATCTCTTCTAAGTCCTCATCACAAACAACACCTGATATTTTCTTATAAATTTCAATCTTATCCTTAGGGTCAAGGATGTAGCTGTCAGGAATAAATCCCGTATATTTTATATCAAGATACAATTCTTCCGGTTCTGCCAATTCTTCAAGCAATTCCGGATTATCAGATTTCTTTTGGATTTCACGCACGGCATCAGACAATAATTTACAATACATACTGAAACCTACAGCCAAAATATCACCGTGTTGTTCCGGACCGAGTAAATTTCCGGCACCGCGAATTTCCATATCCTTCATCGCTACTTTAAAACCGCTTCCGAGTTCCGTATATTCCGAAATTACTCGCAACTTCTTCATGGCATCTTCAGTAACTGCACGTTTTCCTTCATAAAATAAATACGCATACGCTTTTAGATTAGAACGCCCTACTCGCCCTCGCAACTGATACAATTGTGCCAAACCGAATCTGTCTGCCCTGTCGATAAAAATCGTATTTGCACGCGGAATATCAATTCCGGACTCTATAATCGTAGTAGTCAGCAAAATGTCGTACTTGTATTCTATAAAGTCGTGAATTATATCTTCCAATTCTTCCGGCTCCATCTGTCCGTGTGCTACAACTACTCTCGCCTGAGGAACAAGCTGTTCTAAATATTTAGCCATCTCGTAAATAGTTTTTACACGGTTATAAAGGAAGAAAACCTGTCCGTTACGGTTTAATTCATTTTCTATTCCCATTTTAAGGATTTCCTGATTGAACTCCATAACGTAAGTTTCTACCGGCATTCTCTCACGAGGCGGCGTATTTATTACGGACATATCACGGATTTTTGCCATCGACATATGCAACGAACGAGGAATCGGTGTCGCCGTCATCGAAATACTGTCAAGGTTCATTCTCAACTGTTTAAGCTGTTCCTTATGTTTTACCCCGAATCTGTGTTCCTCATCGATAATAAGCAAACCTAAGTTTTTATATTTTACGTCTTTTGATAAAAGTCTGTGCGTTCCTATTACAATATCAAGTTCTCCGGCGACCAAATCCGCAATAATACGCCGTTGTTCTGCCGCTGTTCTGAAACGTGAAAGCATTTCTATTTTTATAGGATAATCAATCAATCGTTCTTTGAAATTATTATAATGCTGCTCTGTCAAAATCGTTGTCGGAACAAGAATCGCAACTTGCTTTCCGCTCATAACTGCCTTAAAAGCAGCACGAATCGCAACTTCTGTTTTGCCGAATCCTACATCACCGCAAATAAGTCTGTCCATCGGACGTGACGATTCCATATCTCGTTTTACTTCTTCTATTGTAAGAATCTGGTCTTCAGTCTCATCATAAGGAAACTTTGCTTCAAACTCTTTTTGCCACGGCGTATCAGGTGCAAATGCAAACCCACGTTGATTTAATCGATACGAATAAAGTCGTACCAGTTCCGCAGCTAATTTATTAACAGATTCCTTTACTTTATCTTTTGTCTTATTCCAATTTTTACCGCCGATTCTGTCAAGTTTCGGTTTATTGCCCACATCTCCGGAAATATATTTTTGGATAAAGTTCATCTGTTCAATAGGAATAAAAACTTTATCATCATCAGCATACAAAATCCCGATGTAATCTTTTTCTACACCCTGACTTTTTACACGCTCAATTCCCGTAAATTGTCCGACTCCGTGATGAATATGAACAACATAATCGCCCGGTTTCAAATCTATAAATGAATCAATAACTTCCGTTCGTCGTGTATTAAAATGTTTCGAAATTTTAGTTCGCTTACCGAATATTTCACAGTCATTCATACAAATAACTTTTTGATTTTGTGCGACAAAACCGCCGGACAAAGCAATCGGAAGAATAAAAAGCTTACCTTTACAATCAGAAGTCAATGCATCTTCGCTGATTAACGGTTTAAAATCTTGAAAAAGCACAGACAATCTCCCGCATTGCGTTTCTGTCACAACAAAAATACAAACATTGTAACCTTCGTCCAGATATTTTCTTAAATCACTTTTGAAAATATCCAAATCTCCGGAATAAACATTGATTCCGTGCATAGGAAAATGAATCAAATCTTCACTGTTTACCTGTTGTAAATAATCTACATGAATTACCTTTCCCGCTTTTGCAATTAAATCGTCTATTGAAAATAATTGAGCTTCCGGTAAAAACTTAGGACGATATTTATTATACGATGCACTATAATTCGCCTCAAAATCGGCAAATAACTCATGTTCTCGGCGTTGCAAAATATCAAAGTCATTAAAAATCAAAAGCGGATTATCTAAGTAATCAAGAAGCGAATATTTTTCATAAAACAGTCGCTGGTAAAAATGTTCACCGTCAAACGGCAGAAAACTCTTCAGCTGCTCTTCAAGATGTTTGCAATTATCTTCATCACCGCCTATTTCCAAAATACCGACCAACGCATTTTCAAGCATTTCATTGTCATAAAGAATCTCTCGAAACGGCGGCAACGTGATTTCTTTTAACGAATCCTGACATTTTTGAGTGTCCGGATTAAATAAACGTATTTTTTCTATTTGATTATCAAAAAATTCCAATCGTACCGGGCTGGATACCGAAGAGTAATAAATATCCACTATCTCACCGCGAATCGCAAACTCGCCCGGATATGTAACTTGTTTTACACGTTCATAACCGGCATTGACAAGGAAACGCCCCAAATCATCATACTCATAACATTCGCCTACACGGATTGTCTTAAAATGCCCCGCAATAACGTCTTTAGGTACCATCGTAAATAAAATAGCTTCCAACGATGTTATAATTGTCAATTTTTTAGAACTTAACATCGCACGAATTACTTCCAAGCGTTTTGAAGCTATTTCACCGGAAACGACTCCCAATTGATAAGGAGTAAGAGCAAGTGTCGGAAAATAATAAACGCTCTCGGTTTGAAAAGTCTGAAAATCGGAATAAACGAGCTTAGCTTCTTCATCATTGCGACAAACTATAACAGTAGAACGCTCTGATTTACGTCCTGCATTTCTGGCTGCATACGAAAAAAAACTTCCCGCTACTCCGGTTATATGCAAAACAGACTTCTCTGCTGCTGTCTGTACAAAATCTTGTAACCGTTGCAATTCACTGAGATTTAAAAATTTTTCATCCAACCATTTATTTACTCGCATATTACTAAACCTTTTCCTTTTGCAGTCCGATATTTGAAATTATGAAAAAGACTATATTATTTACATTATTTGCACTATTAACCATTTCGGCTTATTCTCAATCTGTATCAGTGAATATAGAATTCACTCATCCGAAAATCTTCAAAATGAACGAAGACATATACATTGATGTGAAGCTTTTAAATAAGGAAGAAACTCCTTATTCATCGTTAATGGCACAGGATAAAAGATACTCATTTGATTTTGAGCTTACCTCTCTTCAAAATAAGCAAGAAAAACATTCGGCGGAATATAGCAATTTTTTCAACAGGGTGCAACCCGTTTTCCATTCTGTGGTGCGTCTTGAAGAAAATGAAGGCTATACTTACAGAGTTTTATTAAACGATTATTTTGACATGAATATTACGGGACAATATATTTTAAAATGTATTTATTACCCAGAAATGAAACTCAGTAATTCTGCTGACAATGACGTAATTAAATCTAACAGCATAACATTAAATATTCGTCCGTCTGATTCTAACGAGCGTTTTATTCAAGAACAAATTGCAATAGAGCAAGAGAAATCTTTAATAATGGAAAAGAAAGCTCCGGATGAAGTTGTCGACTATATGTTGAAAGCAAGAATTAACGGAGAATGGGAAAAATTCTTCCTATATATTGATTTAGATAAAATGATTAATGCCGACATTACATTCGGTAAACGCTACAAAAAGGCAGATTCTGACAAACAACAAGAAATCTTGCGAGAATACAAAGAGTACTTAAAGAAAGATAAAATTAACGAAATAAGTTATCTGCCTTGTGAGTTTGAAATTATAAAAACAGAATACACTGCCGGCAGCGGTAAAGTTGATGCTTTTGTAATGTTTAAAGAACACGACTATATAGACAGAAAATATTACACTTACTTCCTGAAAAAACAGGATGACAAGTGGAAGATTACCAACTATACGGTATCAAACACTTCCGGAAATTAAAAAGCCGGACTCAAAAAGGATTTTACCGGCAGATGTAAAAATCTGTCGGCAAATTAATAAACTCTCCTAATTTTTTTTAGAAACGCCCTTTCCTCCCCGATTTAAAGGCGTTTCTTTTTTTATTATTCAGCTGTTATTTTACTCATAAAATATGCACCGGCACCGCAAGCTACCATAAGGAATATTCCGATAACAAACGAAATAATTGATATACTTTTGTAAGCTCCGGATTGATAAATAATCGCAAAAGGTGAAGCTAAAATTAAACCGAATATTCCGCAATATGTAGAAACACCGTGACGATTGAATAAATAATTAATCAATTTTGCAACTCCGAATATTCCGACAATTACACCGATACCAAACGGAATTAAAACTGCACATTGTGAAATAATCGCATTAATATCAAAAGCTTTTAATGCATCAAAGAAAACCTTTATAGCGTTAATTATTCCGTAATAATACCCTATTATCATCAACACCATTGAACCGCTTACTCCCGGAATAATCATTGTAGCACTAGCCAAAATCCCAACAAAAAACAAAATAACTGCCGTTAACACTCCAGGTTGAATCTGATTTAACTCATTGTCACTTCCCTTTAACAGCGGCAAAACAATAACCACTGCCATAAAAATCAAAAAGCAAAAAATGTTTACCGGAGTAAAAAGCGAAGACTTCTTCTCCAATCGCTTTTCGTTTAATTTTCCCCACAACATAGGCAAGCCACCGAGAATCAACCCAATAAATGCCATG
The DNA here is from genome assembly GCA_045133795.1 of Spirochaetota bacterium. Classification (GTDB taxonomy): domain Bacteria; phylum Spirochaetota; class GWE2-31-10; order GWE2-31-10; family GWE2-31-10; genus RGIG8597. The sequence goes on along the minus strand of JBGUUT010000041.1, from coordinate 22,803 downwards.
CATGTGGGTAATGTGTGGTTTTTTAACAAATATTCTATGATATACGTAAAACCGACAATTCCTATTCCCATTCCGATTGCTAACGGAATTAAAAATAAAATGTTTTTACGCAAATCTTTGAACAAAGTTGTCAAACTTTCAATAAGTCGGTCATAAATACCGAATGTTACCATCATTGTTCCGCCGCTTACTCCGGGAATAATATTGGCAATACCTACTATCATTCCGCAAAATATACGCTTCAAAATATCCATGAAAATCTCCTCTTTATTTTTTTACGCAACATATATAAAAAAAATCTTTTAGACAAGTGTCTATTACACAAAAGTCGTTGCAATTCCCGTCAAACAAATAATTGAAAAAAACGCTTATTTATTGTAATTTGTAAACTTTTTCAGGATAGTCAGCTCAGGCTTTCCTGAGTAACATTTTGTGGAGGTAAAGATGAAAAAAGGTACTTTTCTCGGCGGAGTTCATCCGTTCGACGGAAAAGAATTATCAAAAAGCAAACCGATAACAACTCTTTCGCCTAAAGGTGAAATGGTATTTCCGTTATCACAACATATCGGAGCTGCGGCAACTTCTCTTGTAAAACCGGGAGATTCTGTTCTTGTCGGACAAAAAATTGCCGAAGCACAAGGCTTTATCAGTGCATGTATCATCAGTTCTGTTTCCGGAACGGTAAAAGCTATTGAACCACGTCTTACAACATCCGGAGCTATGACAGAATCTATTATTATAGAAAATGACAATGAATATAAAAAAACAGCAGATTTCGGAAAAGAAAGAGATTACACTAAACTTTCAAAAGAAGAAATTCGTGCAATCATCAAAGAAGCCGGCATTGTCGGAATGGGAGGAGCTGCGTTCCCGACTCATGTCAAACTTACACCAAAAGACGAAAACAGTATTACACATGTAATAATAAATGCGGCAGAATGTGAACCCTATTTGACATCCGACTACAGAATGATGTTGGAAGAACCGCAAAACCTTATTACCGGGCTGAAAGTTATTTTAAGCTTGTTTGATAATGCAAAAGGTGTAATCGCTATAGAAAATAACAAACCGGACTGTATAGAAACTCTCGATAAATTATTAACACAGCAAGACAAAGAAAAAATCTGTGTTATGCCGTTAAAAGCTAAATATCCGCAAGGTGCAGAAAGAAACCTCATTTACGCCGTTACGGGAAAGAAAATCAATTCAAAAATGCTTCCTGCCGATGCCGGCGTGATTGTTAATAATGTAGATACCGTAATTTCTGTAAAAAATGCCGTTTGCAACAACATTCCGTTAATCAGACGAATTATTACGGTTACAGGTGACGCAATCGTAAATCCGCAAAACTTTTCCGTACCTACCGGCACATGCTATCAAGAATTAATTGATGCCGCCGGCGGATTTAAATCACCGCCTGAAAAAATCATTTCCGGCGGTCCTATGATGGGAACAGCTTTATTTACAACTGCAATTCCGGTAACAAAAAATTCATCTGCGATACTTGCACTGACAAAAGACGAAGTCGCACTTAAACCGGAAACTCCTTGTATAAGATGCGGTCGTTGTGTTTCTGTTTGTCCGAGCCGATTGATTCCGCAAAGATTACAGGAATATTCAAATCGTTTTGATAATGAAGCATTTGAGAATAACTACGGAATGGAATGTTATGAATGCGGCAGCTGCACTTATGTTTGTCCGGCAGGTCGCAAATTAACTCAATCATTTAAAGAAACTCGTAAAAGTATTATCGCTCAACGAAAAAAGAAGTAACAGGAGAAAATAAATGAGTGAACAATTATATCACGTATCATCTTCGCCTCACATTCGCAGCCGTGTTACTACGGCTTCTATAATGCGAGATGTTGCATTGGCATTAATGCCGTCATGCCTTTTCAGCGTATATTGGTTCGGCTTGCGTGCATTGGTAGTACTTGCAATTTCTGTAATAAGCTGCCAGGCCGCCGAATTATTATATTTTAGATTAGCCGAAAAAAAAAGAGCCGCTTATGAATGCAGTGCAATCGTAACCGGCTTATTGCTCGGTATGAACTTTCCGTCAACTATTCCGTTGTGGATTCCTATTATCGGAGGTTTTTTCGCTATTATCGTAGTAAAAGAACTTTTCGGCGGCCTGGGAAATAACTTCATGAATCCGGCTTTAGCAGCACGTTGTTTTCTGCTAATATGTTTTGCAGGTCCAATGACATCATTTTCTGTCAAAACTGCATCTTCAAATTTTTGGTTAGGTGCGGCTTCCGTCGACGGACTGTCATCCGCCACACCGCTTGCCGTAATAAAAAATGCCGAAACATCTACTGATTTACCAACTTTATTTGATATGTTCTTCGGATTTACCGGAGGAGTTATCGGGGAAACAAGCATTTTATTTTTATTACTCGGTGCATTATATCTTTTGATTCGCAAAGTTATCAGCTTGAGAATTCCGCTTACTTATATTTTATCTTTCGCCATATTCGTACTTATTGCCAACTTGGTAAAAACGGGAACACCGGATTTTACGGGAATAGCTCGTCAATTATGCGGCGGCGGTTTGATATTGGGAGCCTTTTTTATGGCTACAGATTATGTAACCTGCCCTATTACACCTATGGGTAAAATCGTATTCGGAATATGTTTAGGTATAGTTACGGCAGTATTCAGACTTTTCGGCAACAACGCAGAAGGTGTTTCATACGCAATTATTTTCTGTAATATGCTTGTTCCGTTAATCGAAAAAATAACTATTCCCGTAGCTTTCGGACTTTCTAAAAAAGGGAGACAAATAAATGGAAAATAAAAATACAACCAAAACGATTTTTATTGATGCCTCTTTATTATGTTTGATAACAATTTTTGCAGCGTTGTGTCTCGGTGCGGTTTATGAGATTACAAAAAAACCTATCGAAATCGCCGGTAAAAAGGCTGAAAATAAAGCTTTATCTGCCGTAATTCCCGGAGCTCACAATTTTAATGCCATTCCGAAAGAATTTTCTATTGTTGCACCGGAAGATGTTTTGCGTGAAAACGGTTTTAAAAAAATTAGAATTGAAGATACTAAAATTGCATTCGATGAAAATGAAAACGGCATAGGTTATGTAATGCGTATCAATTCTTCAATCGGTTACAGCGGCGATATTATTTTCCTGCTCGGATACAGATTTGACGGAACTACAACCGGAATCGAATTCCTTGCTGTAAGTGAATCACCGGGGCTGGGATTAAATATTAAAGAAGATTTCTTTAAAAATGACTTTAAAAATAAAAAAGCAGAATCTTTTAAATACATTAAAAACCGTGACAAAAATACTCCGAAAACAGACGGCGATGTAGATGCATTAAGCGGTGCCACAATTTCTACACATGCTGTCGTTGAAGCTGTCAATGCCGGACTCTGTTATGCAAAAAGTCTGGCAGAAAAACAAATCGGTTTCAGTGATATTCTGAAAAATCAGGAGGAAAAATGAACAAATACGCAGAACGTGTATATAACGGACTGATAAAAGAAAATCCGACATTTGTATTAATGCTCGGAATGTGTCCGACTCTTGCCGTTACTACTTCCGCCATCAACGGAGCCGGCATGGGATTGACGACTACAGCCGTTCTTATAATGTCAAACTTTATGATTTCACTCTTACGCAAGGCAATCCCGGAAAAGGTACGAATGCCGGCGTTTATCGTTATCGTAGCTTCATTTGTTACTATTGTGCAAATGGTACTAAAAGCATACTTTTTTTCATTAAACGAAGCTCTCGGAATCTACATTCCGTTAATCGTTGTAAACTGTATTATCTTAGGACGTGCGGAAGCGTATGCCTCAAAAAACACTCCGTTATTATCAATATGTGACGGAATCGGAATGGGGCTCGGATTTACTGCCGGACTTACAATCATCGGAATGTTCCGTGAAATACTCGGTGCCGGTCAAATATTCGGCATTACGATTTTACCGCAAGCGTTCCCTCGTTTTACCATCTTTGTAATGGCTCCCGGTGCATTCTTTGTATTAGCGGCACTTACGGCAATTCAAAATGCAGTTAAAATGAAGAAAAAAGGCGCAAAAACATTATCAGAAACTGAAAATTGTGCTTCATGCAGTTTGAGTTGCGGTTGCAGCGGTTTTTGTCCCGAAAAAAATAAGGAGGCTAAATAATGTTATTACAGAAATTAGGACTCATACTTATCAGCAGTGCTTTGATAAATAATGTCGTATTAAGTCAATTTTTAGGACTCTGTCCGTTTTTGGGTGTATCAAAAAATACAAAAACAGCAGCCGGAATGGGAGCTGCAGTAATTTTCGTTATTACAATCGCAAGTATTTTCACTTGGATAATTTTTAATTACATCCTTGTTCCGTTGGGATTGAATTATTTGCAAACTATCGTATTTATCATAGTTATTGCCGCACTTGTTCAGCTTGTAGAAATGATTTTAAAGAAAACCAGCCCGACATTATATAAAAGCTTGGGAGTATTCCTGCCGTTGATTACTACCAATTGTGCAGTATTGGGTGTTGCATTATCTAACATTCAAAACGGTTTCGGATTACCGAGAAGTGTTGCTTACGGCTTTTGTTCGGCTTTAGGTTTTACTATCGCAATCGTTTTAATGGCAGGTATACGTGAAAAAACAGAAAATTGTGAATCAATTCCGAAAGTTTTTCGCGGGACTCCGTGTGTATTATTGATTTCCGGACTTATGGCAATTGCATTTACCGGTTTTGCTGGAATTGTTTAAGGAGATGACATGACATTTTTTCTTCCGATTTTAAACGCAATGCTTGTTGTAGGCATTACAGGATTAATAATAGGTATAATTTTGGGAATTGCAGGAAAACTTCTGGCAGTAAAAGAAGACCCGAGAGTTCGCGGTGTACGTGACCTTTTGCCCGGAAGCAACTGCGGCGGATGTGGTTTTACCGGCTGTGACGCTTTAGCTGCCGCTATCGTAACCGGACAAGCTCCTATCACAGCATGTGCCGCCGCATTTTCCAATCACGAACAAATTGCTTCTGTTGTCGGACAGACCGCAGAAAAAGCAGTCCGAAAAGTCGCTGTTGTTCACTGTGCAGGAACTTGTGATAAAACAAAATTAAAATATGATTATCACGGAATTACCGATTGCAGAAAAGTTTCAGTTGTTCCGGGACGTGGCTCTAAGCTTTGTACTATCGGCTGTTTAGGTTTTGGCTCTTGTACAAAAGTTTGTAACGAAAACGCCATTAATATAATAAACGGCGTAGCTGTTGTAAGCAGAGATTTATGTATCGGTTGCGGAGCCTGTGCAAAAGTTTGTCCTAACGGTTTGATAGAAATAGTTCCGGAAACAGCAAAATATTCCGTGCAATGTTCATCACCCGAACACGGTAAAAACGTGCGTGTTGCATGTGAAGTCGGCTGTATCGGCTGTAAAATCTGTGTCAAAAACTGTGAGGCTCAAGCCATAACCGTAGAAAACAATCTGGCTAAAATAAATCCGGAACTTTGTACATCTTGCGGAAAATGTGCAGAGAAATGTCCGAGACATATTATTTTAAAGATGAGTTAATAAAACAAGGGGATAAATCCACTTGTTTTATTATGGCTTCGGTAATAGGGACAGACCTCTATTCTATTTTAACATAGAGGTCTGTCCCTTTAATTATTGGTACTTATTCTGTTAAAATCATCACTCATAACACTACCTTCTAAAATTAATTAATGTAATTATATTCTTACCAATACAAACAAAACTCCATTAAATATTATCAGTACCAACCCATATTCTATTTTAAGATAAAGGTCTATTCCCCGAGTCTAAATGTATATATAATGTAAAATAAATGAGCAATATGATTTTCAGCAATCTAACTGTAATGTAAAAGGAGCTGAAATTATGCGAAAACCACGACAATTAAAGAAAAATGCGTATTATCACGTAAGCAACGATGAGCATATGAAATATGCGAATGAAGTATTTAACGCAGTTAAATACCGAGCGAAAGCAACAAATTTCATAAACTCGTTCAAATTGCTATGACCCCAAGAATCAAAAAACGCCTGCTGGAACTAATTCACGCAGCCTCGAAAAAATTTAAAATGAAAATCAAAAATATTTGCATTTTGGACACTCATTTTCACATGGAAATTCAGCCCGACAAAGACGAAAATCTGTCTGAAATTATGAAATACATTAAGCAGCGTTTCACGCAATGGGTAAACAGAACTTTTGCCTTTGAGGGAAGTGCTTGGAAAGACAGATTTTTTAGCAGAATTATCGAAGATTTGACTGATTTGGTGCGAGTTTTTGTATACATCGAAGAAAATGCAGTACGAGCCGGGCTTGCTAAACGGGCGGCAGATTATCCTTTTTATGAGTTGTGGGAGGATGTTACCGAGAGCGATTATTTGCCGGGAGAATGAGGGACAAACCTCTATTCTATTTTAACATAGAGGTCTGTCCCTTTATTTCCCCTTTATTTCCTTTATTTTAAGGATTACCACTTTTCTATAAGCTTAATTTTCTATATAAGGAAACTACGTTACTTAGCTAAATTGAAAATTACCTTTAGCCGGATAAAAATAATAAATCACAACAAGGAGTAACACATAAAAAATGTATAAAACCGCAGAAATCGAACAAAATTATGACACACGGAGAACTTACTCTCGAATGGTGGATATAAAATGAAATATCCCTCTGTTATTCCGGCAACATTTATTTCTCGTCCCAATCGTTTCATCGCTCATGTAAAGCTTGAAAATACGCCCGAAAATCAAACAGAAATCGTTCATGTAAAAAATACAGGTCGTTGCAAGGAGCTCTTGATTCCAGGATGTAGGGTTTATCTTGAAAAATCTGAAAATTCTAATCGGAAAACAAAGTTCGATTTGATTGCCGTGGAAAAAATCTATCCGCAAGATTCTGAAAATCCTCAAAGAAAATTACTTGTAAACATTGACAGCCAACTTCCAAATAAAGTCGCTCATGAATGGCTTCTGGCTCAAAATTATTCTTTTATCAAACCGGAATTTACCTTCGGAAAATCTCGAATCGATTTTTACATGGAAAAAGGTAATGAAAAGTTTTTGATGGAAGTGAAAGGTTGTACATTGGAAATTGATGGAATCGGATATTTTCCCGACGCTCCCACAGAACGTGGCGTAAAGCACTTGGAAGAATTAATTTCGGCAAAGCAAGAAGGTTATAATTGCAAAATCGCATTTGTCATTCAAATGGAAGGTATAACTGAAGTTCGGGGAAATGCTAACACTCATCCGGAATTTGCAGCAACACTCCAAAAAGCAAAAGACGCTGGTGTGGAAGTTTTGTTTTTGTGTTGCCACGTGATGCCGGATGAGGTTTTCGTAGAAAAAGCGATTATCGGGTAAGAGAATTTTTACAGCTGATAAAAATATGACAAGGTACAAAAATCAATGCTGAGATTATCAATAAAATATCACGGCTCAAAATCCCGCTAAAAAGAAAAATTACGCTTGGCAAAACAGAAAGTGAAATTGCCTTAAAAAGCGTATTTTTATTGAACAGAAAAATCCAAATCATACAATAGGCAAAAATCAAAATAGAATTTACGATAAGATAAAGTGCAAAAATCTCGTTACTTGGAAAACCGAAATGGCAAAACGGAAGATTAAATATCATAAAGGCAAAACAGCCGTATCTTCCGATTTGCTCTAAGATTTCAACGACTTTATTTTGATTGCAATTTTCAAAACCGTCTTTCACTTTGATTGCAAAAATTATATTCGGAATCATAATGAAAATCATAAAAATTAAACCAAAAGGATTTATAAAACTCATCTTATTTTCTGTTTGCTTCAATCCACTTTACGGCAAAATCTACAAGTTCCCTTTGTTTCATAAATCTTACGGTCGCATCGCCGATTTTAACTTTTTTCACAGTGCATTCTTTTTCAAATGCTTCACCGATTTGTTCAAAATCCTCTCCGTCAACAAAAAGCGTTTCGTATGGTTTCCAAACTCGCTCACCGTTTTCCATAATCGCACTATATTCAACGCAATTACGTTTTCCCGGATATTCCGCTTTTACATCGGCAAGGTGAATTGATGTATTTTTGTCGTAACCGGTTCCCAAAAGCAAAACATAACTGTCAAGTTCATAAAGTTTTCCAATCGGAGAACCTTCACCGAAGATATTCGATAAATCATGATTAGCTGTAAGATATTCTGCGTGTTTTCCCCATGCCGCAACTGAACGTGCCGGATGATTGCTTCTTAAAGCTCCGGGCCATTTTCTAAACATTTCGGCAACAGCCCCCATTGTGTTTGTGGGCGTAATATTCTTGTCATAAGCCGGCCAGTTATCTCTGATAATTTGCCACCATTCTTCAGGTTCTTCCCAGTGAACGCCTGTACTTGGGTCAAGATTTTTCCAAGTTTGTGTCGGCATGAAAATTGTACCTTCTTCTCCGACAGATTCAAGCAAAGCTTCTATCACAATTTGAGCTCCGCCACAAACAAAGCCGAAACTACTCAACGAAGTATGCACTTCGACAGTCTGCCCTTTTTTTATTCCTAATTCGTTAAATGCCGATAAAATATCTTTTTTTAATACAAGTGCTTTTGCCATAAAACATCCTTTATTTTAGTGGTTATGTTTATACTCGATTTTAATCAAAATATTTCACTTTTTTGCTTTTTTTTAAATCTCATAATCTCATAAAAAACAAGTGTCAGACCTCTATACTAAAACTGAATACAGGTCTGACACCGCATATCTTTTTACTTTAACAACTCACTGTCAAGAATTTGAAAATTTGCTCGGTGAACATACAGAGCTTTTCCGTCAATCATCAATTTTGTAGTTTTCGGCAAATCATTATAAACTTCCCAATAAACATTTTTTCCGCTGTATGCACATATCGGATCTCCCAACTGACTTTGAATAATCACCACGACAGGTTTTCCGAATACATTTTTATATTTATTTACCACTCCGGCAATCATATTAATATCAAACAAACTGTTTGCTGAAGATTTTATTTCTTCTACTTTATAATCCACATCTGGTTTCAGCCCGTCTTCTTCAAATACTATGGTACTGCCGCATGATTCTACCTGATGACCGTCTATTGTAATCGTAATAACAGAAGACCGAGACGGAACTCTCTCTGCACCGGTATACAATTTCTCTTTTACGACATTGTTGGAAAAACCGATATTTGAGCCGGACATTTCCATAAATTTTGTACCGTTATTCGTGTAAAAATATGCACTATATCGATTACCTAAAATACTTCCTTTTATCTCATGAAGTCGGCTTTGCAAAAAAGCACATCCGCATAAAGATATTACCGTCACTAAAACAGCTAATGCTATTATTTTCTTTCTCATAAATCTATCTCCTTGTTGTTATTTGTAAAAACATAAATAATTCTTACATTTTACTATACCACAACTTACCTTCTATAGTTCTCTTTCTGATTTTTTTATTTCGCCTAGTGAAAAAAATAGGTGTCAGACCTCTATACTAAAATTGAATACAGGTCTGACACCGACTTAAAACAAAATACAAATGGTATTTTGTTTAACCGTTTAAACCACTCTGTAGTTCAGCCAGCAAATCTTCACTTTTCTTAAATGAGTCATGTAGCATCCCAAGAAGTTCGCTTGTGGAATATGTAATCTCCTCTTCTTTTACGAAAGGATTTTTATTATCTAAATTGAAACCATTATTACGTAAAGTATCAATTCCGATTTTCCAAGCTTGCTCATTTTCACTTCTATCAGTCCACCATTTTTTTAATGATTCAAATTCGCTTTTTTGAATTGGCTTAGTTTTGGAGTATGATTTTTGACCTTCTGGAAGTTTATGTTCCCAATACCAAATTTCTTTTGTAGGTTCACCTTTTGTAAAGAACAATAAGTTTGTAGCAACAGAAGCATAAGGTTGGAAAACAGAATTTGGCAAACGCACAATCGTATGAACATTACATTGATTCAAAAACTCTTCGCGGATTCTCTGTTTTACGCCGTCACCTGTCAACGAACCATCAGGCAAAACAATTGCAGCACGCCCACCGTCACGCAAAGAACGAATCATCAATAGTAAAAATAAATCGGCACTTTCTGTTGTTCTAAATTGAGCTGGATAATTTGTTTCAACGCCATCACTAACACTTGCACCAAAAGGAGGGTTTGCAAGAATTACATCAACTTTGTCTTTTGCACCAATACTGGTATATTCACGATTTAAACTATCACCATTGATAATATTTGGAACTTCAATATCATGCAAAATCAAGTTTGTAACACAAAGCATAAATGGAAGCGGTTTTAATTCTTGCCCACGAATTGTATCTTCCAAAGTTTTTAAATCTTCAACAGAGTGAACATCTTGGGAACGAATATTTTCGATTGCACTTGTTAAAAATCCACCTGTACCACAAGCAGGGTCTAAAACTTTTTCACCAAGACGAGGATTTATAATTTCCGTCATAATTTCTGTAACAGCACGAGGAGTATAGAACTCTCCGTAATTTCCTGCACTTTGCAAATCACGCAAAAGGCTTTCGTAAATATCTCCAAAAGTATGACGGTCTTCACTGGCATTAAAATCAATTTCGTTAAGCTTATTTACAACTTGGCGAATAATTGTACCGTTTTTCATGTAGTTGTTTGTACCGGCAAAAATATCACGAACTAAAACAGCCCGTTTGTTTATTCCGTCGGCAGAAGCTACATCAAGATTTTGTAATCCGGGGAAAAGCTCTGTGTCAACAAACTCTTTCATTGCGTCACCGGTTATGCCTTCAGAATCACCCGCCCAAGAACGCCACTTTAGATTTTCCGGAATTACGGAAACATAATCGTCATTTAAAAGTTCTAATTCTGCATCTTTATCATCAAGGATTTTTAGAGTAATCATCCAGCCAAGTTGTTCTATACGTTGAGCATCTCCTGAAACGCCGGCATCTCGCCGCATGATGTTTTGTAGTGATTTTATGATATTTGCTATGTCAGCCATTTAGTTTGTCTCCTTTTAGTTTGTTTTTAAGGGGGGGGGAAAGCCTTCCCCTCGCTCGCACTTCGTTGCTCGCTACCCCTTCTAGCGGGGACACCCCGCAACGCCCCGAAAGATTGCCACACGGATTCGAAATGCCTACGGCATTTCTGGGAATATTACAAATTAAATCATACATCACTTCTTTAATTTCTCAATTGGTATATCCATTTTTGTACTTAATTGTTGAATTTCTCTAAAATCAGTCGGATTCATTCGACAACGTTCTATAACAAGCATTTTCAGAATTGTTTTTGCAACATTTGAGTAATCTGAATTTTTTATTTGTTTAAACAAGGTATTTTTATCAAGATTTTTTGAGTATATTATTTTTACTCCCTCTAAAATCAATTGTTTTGCAGGTGTTGATTTTTCGTCTGAAACCTCTTCTATAAATGGAATCAATTTTTCAGATCCAATAGATTGGATTGTTTTGACTATAATTGCAAATACAAAGAAGAAGTTCATTCCCCAAAAGATATTATTTGCTATTTTCTTACACTTGTCATCATCAATTTTTTTTTCATTAGAAATTTCCTTTTTAACCATATCAGCAATAAATTCTATTAAACATCTTTGAGTGTCAGAATTTCTAAATAATGAGAAAAATGAATTTATTTGCCGCAAATTCAAATCTATTGAAGAAGAAATAAGTTGACGTATTTTTGTTTTTTCAAGTGATGTATATCTATTTTTTGCAATTAATCCAATTGCTTCTGTCAATTTTATAGACTTACGAAGATTTAAAATGTGTTCTTCATTTAATACATCCTTTTCATCTTCGGTGATGGGAGAATATTCTTGCTCATGAGAGTTTTCCAACCTAAGATTTCGTTCTGTTTTATAATTATGTGTTTTATTTGGTAAAAGAACATCCATGAGAGACTGATAACTATCGTCAAAAAATTTCATTTCTTCTTTAGATAAAGAAACTATTTCTTCCATCGAGCATATAGAATCAGCTTCTCTTAATAAAATATCATAAAATGTATTTGACTTTGTATTGTGCGAAAAGAATATAACAATATATGCATTCTCATCTTTATGAATATTTTTACATAATTTTTCAATCTCTGACAAAGAAAACTCTATATTATCGGAAAAATACTTTGCCAAAAAGTAATAGAATACATATTTGTAATCAAACCTATAATTACCTAATGTAGATTTTATTAATAAGCGACTATTTTCAAGTTTTTTGATAAATATATCTTTTTTAAACGGTAAAGCAATTTTTTTCTCATACTCTTCAAGAAATATTGTAAAATCACTAAGAGACATTTCATTTATTTCATCTTTATACAATTGATTTGCAAATGATGAAAGAAAATTTATTGCGCCACCAATTTGATCGTCAGTTTTTAACCCACATTTCATAAAAGCTATTATTATCAGTGCTTCATAGCAATATCCATAAGATGTCATTTGTGGATTTAACGGACGATTTAAGGTTTCAACATTGCTTAAAACTGACAAGACAAGAAATGGATAAGCTGGCATAATACCACCATTCAAGGATTTTCCAGTGATATTTTGAATTTGTTCTGCTTTTTTATCTAATTCTTTTATTTTTTCCAATTCAGTTGAAGAAGAAATATCTGAATCTAAATACATCCACTTTTTTATCAAGTCATATCGTTGTTTTGGCGATAATTCCTTTATTGAATATTTTACTGCAACATCTTGTATCTCTTTTATTTCACAATCAAGATTGTAAATTAAATCCACAGTACAAATTATTTTTTGGATTAGAGATATTTTTTCTATGATTTTTTTTGTATTCGAAATCTTGTGAAAATCATCAAAAAGGAGAATTATTCGCTCTTTATTATCTTCTAATAATTTTTTAATGTTTAATGTATTTTCAGTATTAAATTGTTCAATAAATTTCTTTTCTAAAATATTAAAAAGATGCCCATCAAAAACATCGTCTTTAGTAAAGTATAAGGGAATAAAATTCTCTTTTTTAAGAAGTAATATATATCTCTTTATGAGGGAAGTTTTTCCTGATACATCATCGCCTGAAATAAAGACAAATCTCTCATTCTTTGAATCTTTAAACAAATTTTCTGAACATATCTCATCATCTTTTTCATCATCAAAAACAAATTTTCGTAAAGTTGGATAAATAAAAACATCTGAAAGTAACAATGTATTTCGTGAACAATGAGATGTTTTTAAAACATCCATATCTTGCAATAAATCTTCAAATTCAGTGTTAAAAGAGAGTTTTCGTATTGTTTCAATATCTTTGGAAATCTCAATTAGTCTTTTTTTAATTACTTCGATTTCTATTTTTAGCTCATCTTCACTTAGTATCGATAATTCTTTTGCATCAGTATTGAGAAACAAATTATTATTTATTGTATCATCTTTTATCCAATTACAAGAAGAAACAACAACTGGCAAAAAATAAATTCCTTCTAGCAATTTTCTACCCAGAAGATTGTTTTTCTCGTCAAGACAAGTAGTTGATTTATAATAATTTTCTGAAAGTAGTGCAATTGCAATATCACATTCCTTCAAATGAAAATCAATTGTATTGAACAAATCACCATCAGCACGTAATTGTCTATCATAAAAATAGTCAGTTATACCTTCTGTCTTTAATTCTTCCAGCATAGGAATAAATTTATCCACCAAAAATTGTTCATCATTGTGAGAATAACTTACAAAAATCTTTATCATATTTTCTATTCCTCCCCAAACGCATCTTTCATTATACTTTGTATTAGTTGTTTTGTCAGAGTTTCTCTTTCTGCAATTTGTTTTTCCAGTTGGTCAACTTTTGCAAGTTGTGATTCTACCACACGAACAATTTCTGTTTGTTCGGCGAGTGGTGGAAGGGGTAATAACATTTTTTCCAAATTATATTTAGGCAGCCCTTGTCTTCCGGCTCCTGATGTTTTTATATTATTTTGAAATAACTCTGATAAAATAAAAATGTGAAGATACAACGATTTTATTATTATAGGGCGAACAATACAAACATGTTGACTGACATTTCCTCTATCAAACTTTTCTGAAACAACAGCACACCGTCCTAAAGATCCCCCTGTAATGTTTAGTAATAAATCATTTGGGCACACGGCTGTCCCTTTCATTTTTTTATGAGTAGATTCTGAAATAAAAACAATGTCTTTATATTCAAGCCCTTCATTATAGACATTTTGTGAACGAAAAAAAGGAATTCCTAAAGAACAATAATCACTTCCTTTAGGAGTACTTCCTGACCCTATTTTAGAACAAATCTCTCCCAATCTTACCCATTTCCAACCTTTCGGAATTTCAAATGGCTTTTCATCCTCTGTTATCTCCGGCAAAGACTTTTCTTTCTTCTTTGAATCTGTGTGGCGTTTTCCTTCCTGTATCTTTTCAAACAACGCTTCTGCATCAAAATCCGGATTTCCTTTTACAACAGGATTATTCTTTCTCCATTCTTCTGTGAGTTTTCCCTCTATTGCATCTTGCAAAATATTTTGACGGAGTTGTTTTACCAGAGATTTTTGTTTTTCGATTTCTATTTCAATAGAACTGATGCTATAAAAATCCTTTTGCAATGAAATTATTTCACTTTCTGTTTTTTCATCAAAAAAATATTTTTCTGAAATACAATTGTTTTCTAATGAATCTAAAAATGAAACAATACTTAATTGAATTTGTAAAGATTCTTTATGAAATAAAATAAATTCCTTTCTAAGTTTAGAATAATGTCTTGCATATTTGTTTGAATGCAGATTTATAGATTTTATTAAATAATAAAAAAACTTAGGATTATAATCTTCAGAAACTGTTAATATTTTAGTTCCATCAGCACCTAATATAAAATCGAAATCTATGTATTTTACAACTTGTGTATGATCACCAAAAATGATTATTGGGTTAGAAATTTGATTCAGCAAAAGCTTATCATCATAATAGCCAGAAATTAAATCTTTACTCTGAGAAACAATAGGATACGCACCTTCTTTTTTGTAATCTTTTGAAAAAACTGCATCTTTGACTTGAAATGTTGGCATAATCTTGATGTAATCATTAAGACAAATTGAAGCCCAACCATTATTTAAAAGATATTTTTTTATTATTTGTACATATAATGAAACATTATTATTAAAAACTTTCTTCCATTCATTCATTTATCTTCCTCGTTTTTGTTGCCTCACGGATTCGAAATGTCTACGACATTTCTTTTTGAAAACTTGGTTATTCTTCCCATTTTAAAGAAGTTTGTCCCCAATTTACATGCTTGTGTTTTCAAACCATGACAATTTGTCACGGTTTCATTGCTTTCTGCTTTTAGACGTTATTTGAGTTTTCGCCAATAAGCAGCAGGTATTTTCAGTCATTTTCACTTTCCCCTTACAAATCTACGCTACCTTATAAATCTCGTTTTCCAACTCTCGTAGAGCTGCAAGATATTGAGGTTTTCCGCCAAAGACTTTTACTATTTCCGCAGGAGTTCCAAGTTGTTTAAAAGGCTCAACTGTAAGAACTTTCATGTCTTCAATATTCTGGATTCCTGTTTCAGTATATTTTTCAAGGAGAGAATCTAAAACTTTTCGAGCTTGTTCACCGTATTTTGTCCAATAATTTCGTTTACGAACATTTTCGGCTCGTTCTTTTCGTGTAAGTGCGGGAGCATCCCAAGCGATATGACAAATTAAATCAAATATATCCAAATCTGATTTTATTTCTTCTTTAAGGTCTTCAAAAATAATACCCTGATTTTCAAGTTCTTCTATTATAAGTTTTTTCTTTTCTGCATCATTCCAAGCCTGTAAGAAATTATCCAAAGAACGATAAGAAGTTAAAATCCCATTTTTTGTGTATTCTTTTAAACTACAAGTGATAAGTTTTCCGTTTGCATCAAGAAACTGCTTTCTTTCACTTAAAATACTGACATCAACTCCGGCAACATAGATTTTTTCTCGTTTACCATATTCATTCTCGCTTTCGCCAAGATTTAAAGTCCCAAAACTATCATTTGAAAGCGGATATGTTATTTCTTCAAATTCAACCGGCTTTTCTGTTACAGGGTCAATCTGTTCTTCACCAATTCCTTCATCAATAGATTCTTCAGACAATTCTTCATTTTGATTTGCTTCCTTGATTTTTACAGGTGCACCGTCAAAATCTTTATCAGCAAATTTATCTGTGACATTTCTAAAATCAATAATCGTAAAATATTGCTTTCCATGTTCTTCGTTAATTCTTGTTCCACGTCCAATAATTTGTTTAAACTCTGTCATAGAACCAATATTTGAATCTAAAACAATAACTTTACAGGTTTGAGCGTCTGTTCCCGTAGTCATCAGTTTTGAAGTTGTAGCAACAACCGGATATCTTGTTTCAGGATTAATAAAATCTTCCAAATATCCTTTTGCAATCGGATCATCTCCTGTTATACGAACAACATATTTGTCTGTCTGTGCCGTGATTTCCGGCGAAGCATAATTCAAAAGAGCCTGTCGCATTCTTTCCGCATGTTCAATATCAACACAGAAAACAATTGTTTTTGCATATGGGTCTGAAGATTTTAGAAACTCCATTACTTTTTTTGCAACTAACATTGTTCTTTCATCAATTACAATATTTCTATCAAAATCTTTTGTGTTGTAAAGTCGGTCTTCTACAAGTTCGCCGTTTATATCAGTCTTGTTTTTTTCCGGACGATATCCTTCAAGGTCAATATTCATTCCAACCCGCAAAACTTTGTAAGGAGCAAGGAAGCCGTCATCAATTCCTTGTTTTAGAGAATATGTATAAAGCGGCTCGCCAAAATACTCAATATTTGAAAGATTTTTTGTTTCTTTTGGAGTTGCGGTCATACCGATTTGTGTTGCTGATGAAAAATAGTTTAAAATTTTGTGCCAAGCCTTATCTTCATCAACAGAACCACGATGGCACTCATCAACAATTATCAAATCAAAAAAGTCCGGAGAAAATTCAAGATATGCATCAGTTTCTCCATCATAATTTGTAAGCCCTTGATAAAGAGCAAGGAAAATTTCATAAGATTTATCTATCACTTTATTTTTGATAATATGACATTTGTCTTTAAAGTGCTTAAAATCACCTTTTTTTGTTTGAGTAATTAAATTAGTTCTGTCTGCTAAATATAAAATGCGTTTTTTGCAACCGGATTTCCACAATCTATAAATTATCTGAAATGATGTATATGTTTTTCCCGTTCCTGTTGCCATAACTAAAAGAATTCGTTTCTGCCCACGAGCAACTGCTTCTACAGTTCTGTTGATTGCAATTCGCTGATAATATCGTGGAGAACGTCCGCCTGCATCAATATGATAATTTGAAAGAACTGTTTTTTCTGCGTCTGGATTTTCAATTCCGTTATATTTTTTGTAGTTATTCCATAAAGATTCTATATTTGGAAAACTTTCTAAATCTCGATTTTCTGTAACAATTATTTTTCCATTTTCGTCAGCCGGTCCACAATTTTTTCTATACTGAATAACAAATCCGTCACCATTCGAACTAATAGCAACAGGAATATCTAAAATTTCAGCATATTCCAAGGCTTGTTGCATTCCGGCACCGACAGTGTGATTATTATCTTTTGCTTCTACGACTGCAATCGGGATATTTTGTTTGTAGTACAAAATGATGTCGGCTCGTTTTCGTTCGCCACGTTTGGTTTTCTTTCCTTTTACAAAAATTCTGCCAGCTGTAAAACTAACTTCTTCAAGTATATGTGTCTGTTTATTGAATCCTGCTTTTTCAATTGCTGGAATTATGTATTTTGTTACAATATCTCTTTCTGAAAGTTCTTTTTTTGAAATCATAGAAATATTATACCACAACTTGCTTTCTATAGTTCTCTTTCTGATTTTTTTTATTTCGCCTCGTAAAAAAATAGGTGTCAGACCTCTATACTAAAATTGAATACAGGTCTGACACCGAAGATACAAGCTTGCTTGTCAACCCGCTTTCTGCCTTCTGCATTTGGAAGATAGTAAAAAAATTATTGTTTCTGTTCTAAAATAATTTCTTCTGTAAGGTAGGCATCACTTAAACAATGAAAATCGCTTATTCCGTTACTCATAAAATAATAGGTGTGTGAGTTATAAAAAAGCTCCATAGCTTTTATTTCTGAAGTTTTCATTTTTTGAGCAAGTAAAGAAATTATACGGGCATATTTCATTTGTAATAAAGTTTTATCTGCTGTCATTTTGAAACTCTCACTTCATAAGCATTCTGAAATATCAAAACTTTTTCTATAACAGATTGATTTATAAAACAAATTTGATTATTCGGCTTTTCATATTTCAATCGATTCAATGTTGTATTTTTATCAATAAGGTTTGAGAAATATAATTCTATAGTATTAAAAACTCTGTCATTAGCAATTCCGCCTTCAATTATGTCATAATTCAAATAATCATTACTTCCGGAGCGACAAGCAATAACAAAATCAAGCCATTCTTCGTTGTATTCAAAAAACTTTTTGTATCTGTATTTTTTTTCTATATCTTGATTATCAAATTCATAAATGCTTACAAAAGATTTTTTTCCTAAAGCAATAAAACGACTTACCCAATTTTCTGCTTGTTCTTGAATATTCGTTGTATAAAATCCTTTTCCAAAATCAAGATTTTCACGTCCATAAGAAACAAGTGGCTTTTCTATAATTTGTGTTGAACCGTGATATAATCTCATGCAACAAGATTCCTTTCTTTTAGAACTGAAATAATTTCTTCGACAATATATTGCTTACTTTGCGTATGTAATGCTTCGTAGGATGGAAAAATATAATCTCGCAAAAGTCCGCTTTCATTTAACAAATTAAAAACTTCAGCTCCTGTTTTGCCAAGCTGTTCTGCCACATTCTCTATACAAAAAACAGAATATTCAATTTGTTTTTCACTCATAAGCTTTCCTCTTATTTCAATTCTTATTATATCCAAACTCACCTCTGGTCAAAAGAACTTCTTTCCACCATGTTTCTCTTTCCAGAATAGTCTCATCATTCGTTGTAGATTTGAATATTTCAAGAATTGAGTACCTAAAATTATCTTTTATATGCTCAAAAGAAAGTGTTTTCAAATCTACATTTCCGCCGTGACCACTTTGTATATAATCAGTCCATCTACCATGTAACATTTTTTCGCCATAAGCAGAACCTACATATTTTTTCCCATTTGAAGAATCTACTATCAGATAAACTGCTTTTTGATTTTCCAATGCCGTTTTCCAAGCTACGGTATCTATTACTTCAGACAATTCTTGCCAGCTAATATTCACTCTGTCATACCCCGGAAATTCAACTTTTGCAACTTCTCTTGTTATTTCAAGTAAATCAATTTTATCTATTTGATTTTCCATACAAAGATAAGAAGCTCGAAACTCTTTTTTAAAATCCACAATTAGTTTCCCAATAAACTCAGAGCCAATATCTGTAAGTTCTGTATTGTATTTATACTTACACCTTTCATTAACTTCTTTGGCAAAACCACTTTTATAGATGCCTGCAAATAGCCATTCGTCTTTATTCAAAAAAATAAGTGAAAGAATATATTTTCTTTCAAAATTCTTTTGAGTTTGATATTCTTGCCATTCCTTAAAATTACCATTTAAAAAGGCTTTCTTTGGAGCAAATAAATCATTACTACCTGTAGCACAGTGAACTTTTATATCATTTTCATTTTGTTCCAAAAAAGGAATCAGCTCTTTTATTTTCATTTCCTAAACTCCATATAAAATTCCTGATAGCTTCTACTTACATTTTACTATACCACAACTTACCTTCTATAGTTCTCTTTCTGATTTTTTTATTTCGCCTCGTAAAAAAATAGGTGTCAGATCTCTATACTAAAATTGAATACAGGTCTGACACCGAAGATACAAGCTTGCTTGTCAACTCGCTTTCTGCCTTCTGCATTTGTGTTTTAAATAACTCGTAGTTTTCTGCATTTTGTGTAATAGGAAAAGCGATTGTGCGAATCGTTCCGCCAAGTCCCGCAAGATGAAATGTTTTTACTTCTACTGTTAGATTACCGGGCGAAGTCAAAGCAAACGGATAAATAAATCCGCCTTTGTCAATTTTCATTGTGTGCATGTAAGAAATAACCTGATACAAATCATCTCGGACAAATCCGTTTTCTAAATGCTTATATTTTGCATCTAAAATCACTCCGTCCTTTTTATCATCCGAAGAGTTTTCTTTGTAAAAATCAGGGTAAATACGGCGATAACATTTGTTAAAAGTTTCTTCACCGGAGCCTGCCGTATTATCAAAAAGTTTTATTCCGCCCTTTCGGTCTTTATTTGTAGGATGTTCAAAGTTTAAATCTTGCAAAATTGTATTAAGATATTCCTCCCAAAGCCATGCACCGTCAAAGAGAATTCCGTAAACCGGAGAGTCACTTTTAGCATATTGCATTGACTGATGGCTCAAAATCAAAAGACAAAGCTTCTGCAAATATTTGTATTCCGAAAAATACGGATGTATAACGGGCTTTATGTTCCTGTGAATAATCTTGCTTCGATTTTGAAAACAATAAGAGGAATCTGTCGCTACAATAATTTGATTTACTGCCTCTTTTGTAGCAGCATCTGCATTTAAAACATTCTTCCCTATGGATTTCTGCTTAATAAACTCGATTGTATGGCGAATCAATTGTGTCATATCATTATCTGCTGAATATTCTCGTGAACGATAAGCAATTTTTCCGTTAAAAGGCTCATTGTATTTGATATGCCGACTGATTTCGATAACACCTTTTACCGCTGCGTCATTTTTGTGAAAAGTTCTGTAAGTTCTGAAAATCCCCTGTCTAAAAGCCCTTTTCAAAAGAGCCGGAAAAATCAAATAAAGTAAATCAAACCCATTGTTTTTGCTGTGAGAATAATTCATATCAAAAAGATTAATTTTAAAAACCTTTTCAAGCATATAGTGAAAGAAATAATCCTGTTTGTCGTTATTTGTAAATCTAGAACGGATTTCGAGCTTTGTACCGTGATTTTGCTTCCCCGAAAAACCGATAAATCCCATAAGATTGCCGGTTTTTATTTTTACATCATCCACATTTATAATTTGATTTTCATCATTATAAGTCAGTCTCCCCGAAAGCTCACAAATAGAAAGTTCTTCAATTCCGTTTCTGTGTTCATCTAAGCTATGAGGAAAAACAAGAAGACTCGAGTTTTCTTTGCACAATTCAGAAAGTGTTTTTCCAGCAACGGATTGTATATCGTAATATGCGTGGATTTTATTGTGCAGTTCGTCATCCGAGAAAGAAGATATTTTATTGTCTGTTAAGGTGATATGTTGCATGACGTGGGAAATACCACTCTCCTATGTATCTTTGTATTTTATCATACGATTTTCTAATTATTTATCTTTACAATCATAAATTTTCAATCAATAAATTAGTAACATTTTGTTGTCTTCATTTTAAAAATTTTTCCTTTTAACTTCTATAATCATATTATACAACCTTTTATAATATATATTCTTTTGCAATAATTTTTTTGTTTATTATTTCGCATATTGAAAATAAGCTATTTCGCATATTGAAAATAAGTTATTTCTCATATTGAAAATAAGCTATTTCGCATACCGATAATAAGCTATTTCACATATTGAAAATAAGCTATTTCACATATTGAAAATAAGCTATTTCACATATTGAAAATAAGCTATTTCACATATTGAAAATAAGCTATTTAGCATATTGAAAATAAGTTATTTAGCATATTGAAAATAAGTTATTTCACATATCGAAAATAAGTTATTTAGCATATCGAAAATAAGTTATTTCACATATCGATAATAAGTTACTGACGAAAACCTTTCTAGCTACAAACATTTCTCTGTATAAGCTAATATAGATGTCTCTACTACGTTACTGACGGAAACCTTTCCAGCTACAAATGTTTCTGTTTATAAGCTATTAGAGTAAATACCAAACGCAAGTCCCTTGTTATAAAAACTATTGTTGATTTGACGTTTTATCGCTTTCTCCATTATAAGCATTTTCCAACTGTTTTAAATATTTATCTTTATCCGGATTGCCCCGTAAATATTCTTCTAAAATTCCTTTGATGTGATATTCCCAAAGTTTGCCAAAATCGCCGTCGTAGTTTTTTAATTTCAAGAAATAACTTGCACCGATGTGATAAGCTGCGTTTAAGTCTGGAAGTTTTGAAATTGTAGCGTTTAAATTGTCCATTCGACGTTTTGCTTCATCTGCAAGAACTGCGTCTAGCTCTGCATCTAACATATATTGAGTATCTTCTGCTTTTACTTCTGCCCAAGTAAAACGACGACGGAAGGCAAAATCCATTGATTCAACGCTTCGGTCAATGTCGTTCATTGTTCCGATGATGTACACATTTTCCGGGATGAAAAAGCCTGAATAAAAAATGTTATTTTCTTTTATTAAATTTTGATACTGTGTATTTATTTTTCCCTCTTTCCCTCGATATCCTAGATCCACACAATAAAAAAGTTCTCCAAAGATTTTTGCCACTTCCCCACGGTTGATTTCATCGATGATGAAAACGTATGGGCTATTGCTTGTTTTTTCTTGTGAGTCGGAAGAAAGCGTTTGATTCGTAGAATATTTTTCTACAATATCAAATACATCTTTAATAGAAACCGAAAGTTTATATACACTTGCTAATGTTAAAGTTTTTCCATGATTTTTTTCTACTATGTTTTCTTTTATTCCTTTTACAATCCATTTTACAGTTCGATATCTAGGATAATCACCTCCTTCAGGTCTATATTCATAATCTCCAGTAACAATTCCTAT
>JBGUUT010000040.1:0-2617 GCA_045133795.1 Spirochaetota bacterium | reverse complement strand
ACAATCTTTTGGTCTTCAGCCCAGATATAATCTTTTACATACCAAATTGCATCATTATAAAATCTTATCTTATAATGTGTAGCATTGACAGATTCAAAAGCTCCGAATTTTCCTCCGCCAATTGTTTAGTATATTTTAAAATATTTCGCAACAAATTCAAAATCTACCGCCGATACGCACGGATTCTTACATTTTCATAAAAAAACAAGCGGATTCGCTTAATAGTCTAATCTTTCAATCATTTGCTTATCTCGGAAACATCCATATATTTGACCGAAAACATTTTCTTCAAATTCTCTAACTAATAAAACATAAAAACTACCTCTTTTTTACAAAAAATCTATATGCCGGATTTTTCATCTAATATCTCTGTGAAAACAGAGAAATAATTTTATTATAAAATCTTAATTTTAAATATCAGGAGTATAGAAATGAATATTCGAAAGGATTTCAATTTACCGGCTTTACCCAAAAGCTTGTTATTATGTGTTTTACTCTCTTATGCACTTCCGAGTATGTTAGTCGGAGAACTCTTTATTTTTGTGGGAGCGATTACTTTCAAAGAATTTATGTCTGTTGTCATAGGACCTGTTGCCGTGCCTTTTATGGCAGCAATGGCGATAATAGGATTTATTTTCTATAAAAACTTCAGTAACAAATATTATGACTATGACGGCTCAGAACAAAAAGCAGCGGATTTATCATCTGCACTCAGACTTTTGTATAAAACCTCAATACTTGTACCTTTGACATTGTATTTACTTGAGCCGCTTATTTACCAAGCAAGCAATAATGCACGCGGTTTGGTTTTTGTTGCCTTTCGAGGACAAACCTTGTTTCCATTGTGGTATTGCGGTTTAATCGGGATTTACATGCTTTGCTCACAGATTTTTGTACTTTCGACAGTTCATATTGCGGAAAAACACTTGAGCTTTTTGCCGTATACAACTAACGACAAAACTTTTTCACTTCTTTTCAGAATTTTATATTCATCACTTATGAGTACAGTCGGACTTATTCTAATCGTATTAAGTGTATTCACTGTTCCTGCAAATATGGACATTCCGATTTACACACTTTTATTAAAGGCTGTTATACCACTTTCAATTGTTTCTTTGGGAGTATTGGCAGGAGTCTGCTATATAAACGTCTTAGATATAAAAAACAGTATTAATAAAATACAAGATTTCAGCAGAAAACTTTCCGAACGTGACTACACGATGGAACAACTTCCGATAACTTGCCGTTGTGAACTCGGGGAAATGACCAGAAACATGAATGTATTCTTTGAAAATACCAAACAGATTTTGACAAAAATCAATTCCACCGTAACATCTACAAATAAAACAGCAAATGTTCTTTCGGAAGGCATGACGAGAGCCTCTGAAAATGTCCTTTCGATTACGGACGGAATCGGAATTGTAAATCAGAAAATGGAACAACAAACAAAAACGGTTAATGACGTAGAAAATTCGATAAATCAAATTACAAGCAAAATTTCTGAATTGCAAGACAGTGTTTTGACACAATCTAATGCTGTAGAACAATCAAGTGCCGCTGTGAGCGAAATGGTTGCGAATGTTGAAAGTATAACGAATACCCTAAAGAAAAATGAAGAAGTTGTGACTCTTTTAACCGAAGCATCAGAATCAGGTCGAATGAGCGTTCAATCTGCGGTAGATATTGCAGAAATCATTAATAAAGAATCAGAATCTCTGTTGGATGCTTCGAGAATTATCCAAAATATAGCAAGTCAGACCAATCTTCTGGCAATGAATGCAGCAATCGAATCAGCCCACGCCGGCGATGTAGGCAAAGGATTTGCAGTTGTAGCGGATGAAATCAGAAAATTAGCAGAACAAAGTAATACTCAAGGCAAAGTCATAAACGATAATCTTAAAAAACTTTCTGCAGAAATTGAAAACGTAACATCTACAACAAAGCAGGTTCATAACGAATTTGAAAAGATTTATGAACTGGCTCAAAAAGTTAAAATTCAAGAACAAGCCGTATATGCAGCTGTTTTAGAGCAAAACGAAGGAAATAAACAAGTAATCGAAGCGATACAAGATATTACAAATTCTGCAAATGTGGTAAAAGACGGAACATCTGAAATGTACAGTGAAAGTCAGCAAATTGTCCAAGAAATCGATATGCTTCAAGATGTAACGAAAAACATAAATAATCACATGAATTTAATGTTCCAAAGTATTGGTGATATTTCCGAAATCATGAATTCTATATCTGAAAAAACATCTGAAAATGCAAACGGAATGAATAAGATAGGACGTGAACTGGGAGAATTTAATTTATGACAACATGGGAGAGAATTTTCTCTCCCGATTTATCCGTAAAGAACCTTTTTTATCAATCCACAGAAAAATATCAATAAAAAAACTGCTATTCTGTAGTTAAAATCTGCACGCTCTTTATTTAAAGTGAGTAAAAAATTTTTCTTTCTAATTTTTGTTTTCTTACAAAGACAATAAAATGAAGTTTCAAAAAAAAACGAAAACATCAGTTTTACGAATAATTTCGAGTCGTTTATAAACTACTGACGACAACCGTTATAGCCAGAAAGTTTTCCCCGGGTAAGTTATTTTCAATATCGTCAGTA
>JBGUUT010000039.1:0-34914 GCA_045133795.1 Spirochaetota bacterium | reverse complement strand
AAATAATCGCTCTCGGTAATATCTTCCCACACCTCGTAAAAAGGATAATCCGCCGCCCGTTTAGCAAGCCCGGCTCGTACTGCATTTTCTTCGATGTATACAAAAACTCGCACCAAATCAGTTAAGTCTTCAATAATTCTGCTGAAAAATCTATCTTTCCATGCACTGCCCTCAAGATTAAAAGTTCTGTTTACCCATTGCGTGAAACGCTGTTTGATATATTTCATGATTTCAGATAGATTTTCGTCCTCGCCGGGCTGAATTTCCATGTGAAAATGAGTATCTAAAATGCAGATATTTTTGATTTTCATTTTAAACTTTTTTGTGGCGGCGTGAATTAACTCCAGCAGGCGTTTTTTAATTTGTGGACTCATAATAATTTGAATAAGTTTATGAAATTTGTTGCTTACATGATAATACGCATTCTTTTTTAATTGTCGTGGTTTTCGCATTGGCTGCCTCCACAATGTTTTAATGCGTTCTTGTGTTGTTTTTAACTACAAGGTAAATCTTTTTTTACAACATATTTCACATTAATTACTTTTAGAATCAGAAAAACATTGCGGAGGCGGTTTGTTTTATGTGTCTTTGTGTTTGTGTTTAGGGACAGACCTCTATTCCAAAACAAAATCAGGGTCTGTCCCTTTGCCATAAATTATACAGTTAGTTCGTATGATATTCCAAACATTGACAATACTTTTCAAAACATTTATATTCCAACACGTTTTTATAAAGAAAAATGTTTAAATGCAGTCTTTATTTCCTATTAAATTTCATGAAATGTTTTGCAATTATATTTTTTATATTGCGTTTAACAATGAAGTTTTTGGAGTTATCAATTTTGGTGATTGCAGAAATTGTAAGTGAAAAAAATATATTCCTTAATGGAGCTTTAGAATGAAAAAAAATCTGATTTTTCTTTTTATGATATTTACATCTATCACGTCTGTTTTTGCAGAGGATATTTTTATACAAGGGCGTTCATCTGTTTTTAATGCACAGTTTTGGGAGCGTAGAACAAGTTCCGATACGGATACTTTTAAAAATCAAAAAATAATGACAAATACTACGGGTGGTTCTTTTGGTGCAAGTGCTGAATGGGTTATTTGGGATATGGGAAAAACTCGCGGTTCAAGAATCAGTCTTTTTGGCGGGTTAGATGTTGTATTTTTAGGTTTGAATTATATGGGACATACCGATGACGGTATGACTTGGAGTGAAATGCATGATATTAAGTTAAAGTCTGGCGGTGCGTTTTATTCCGGATTTAAATTAGATTTGTATTTTACGGGAACATTTCCGCGTACGGATTTAAAATGGGGATTTGGATTTGATGCAAATTTCATGTTTCAATCTTATGCATCCGTTGTAAAGCCTTATGATGATGAAATCTTTTCTCCTTTTTTCACGCCGTCAGTTTTGCTTGGATATGATATTTTTCTGAAGAAAACTGCTACTGTTATTTATAAACTTACTCCGATGTTAAAAGTCGGTCTTACATGTTATCCGATTGTTCCGGATTATTTTATGGCAAATATGTCAAATTATAGTTATTTAAAAGAATCCTCTCCTGAAAATTGGTATAGCGGTTTTTATATTGAATTATCAGTGAGTACTTCATTCATGTCTTTTCAATGGAAAAAATAATATAAGATATTTATTGCGTAGGTGATTCTGAGGATAAATGGTCATGAAAATACTTTTATGTATAGGCTTTCTGATTTTTTATTCTAATTTCCTTTATTGTCAGCAAGTAGAAGAAGTTGTTGTTATTGAAAAAATTGAGGATAATATTGCCAATCCTATTGATTCTTTATATTTTTTGGAAACACGAAAGAACAGTCTGAAAATAAATAAGGGGAAGCGTCATTTCTTACATCAAAGTGCAGATGAGTTACAAATAAATAAAGCTCAAACGCTTGGTAATGCATTGGGAAAAGATATTGATACTTTGGGACAACCACAAAAGTTTTCTGCGATTTTTTCCGGAAAAATGCAATTTATGACAGATTCGCATTCTTCTCATTTCGGTTTTATAAATACTGATAATTTCCAAATGTATGCCGGACTTTTAACAGAAACAAAAGAACAATTTTATACGGTTATTAAACCGACTTTAAGACTGTCATCCAAAAGCAAAATATTTTTTCCGTTCACATTTAATTATAATTATAAGACATTTAATGAAATATGTTGGAATTTGGGAATCGGATATGAATATGAATATAATAACTTTTGCATAACAACGACTGTGTTGCCGGTACTTGATTTTTATATTAATGATTTTGTTGTTTCCGGAGGTGTGAAAGCTGTTAATCAATTAAAATGGAAAGATGTTATAAATTATGCAGAGTTTTCTGTAACAAATAAAGAGCTTTCCTTGACAGATACTTTTTCATTTATAAAGAGTTTTTTTTCCGTAAGTGCAAACTGTGATTTTTTGTTTAAGTATTATTTAAATGAAGTTCCGTCTTTTTCTATGAGACACAGTTTTACGACGGCGTTTAATTTTGGAGATGTAGCAGTTTTTGCTCGTTATTATACGAATGACGGTGAAAATGATATTCAAAAAAGTATGAATGAGATAACTCCGTGGAAGCGTAATTTAAATATGGAAATGTCTGATTATGCAATGGAGTATTTAAATATTCATTGGTATTCCGGCGGTCAAATTCGTTGGAAATACAAAAAATTATTATTAGAAGCTTCGTCTTATGTTGTGGCAAACAGTGCGGTAACAGATATAACAGAATCAAAATGGAATCCGACAAAACCGTTTTTTATTCAATTGATTACAGTCGGTTTTTATAATGATTTAATGATGTTGCGTTTTATACCTTTTGTTTGTATCGGAGAGAATGTTTTGGATTACGGACTTAGCGGTAATGTAGATTTTACAACGAAGCATAACATCAGAATACAAGCAAACAGTGGTATAAAAATTTCGGGAGTACCAGAAAATATTCAGATTGATAATGAAATAAAATTAGGTTATTGTTTGCTTAAACGTTGGTATTTGTATCATAGTGTGTATTTTTCTAACAAATACGACTTTATATCAGAAAAGTATTTACTGGAAGGAAAGGTTTGCGGCGGTGCACTTTTTCAATTTTAATTATCAGTAAATCGGGAGTTTTATATGAGTGAGATAAGTTTGAACTCTATTATTACAAATGGTGTTTTATCAGTTCTTGGAATATTTTCTATAATTTCGCTTTCTATTATAATAGAAAGATTCGTTTTTTTTTCTCGTTATAAAATAAATTTGAATACATATAGAACTTTTATTCCGAATGAGATTTCGACATTAAAGCAGTCTCTTTTGACAAAAAGTTCCGGTTCTTCAAATAACAAAATAACGCCTTTTGATACAATTTTATTAAGTATTTTGACTTTGCCTATTATTAACAGAACAGAAATGCGTGAACGTTTGGATGCAAAATTTACTGAAGTTTATATGATTTATCACAGTAAAGTAAATATTTTGGGGATTTTTGCCAAACTTTCTACTTTATTAGGGTTGTTCGGAACTGTTACAGGTATGATTGAATCTTTTAATAATATTGTTGATAAAGGAGTAAGTACGGCTTCTATTGTAGCAAGCGGAATTTCTTCTGCTTTGATAACTACTGCTGCAGGATTAATAATCGCTATTCCGGTAACATTTTTTTATGAATATTTTAATGATAAGATTGACGGTGAAATCAGAAAGATGGAAATTATAACTTCAGATTTATTGTCTACATTAATTGATAAAAGCAGAACTCGGAGCTTACCGAAATGAAATATACATTTTTTAATCGTCCGAAAAGTTCAATTGACATGACTCCTTTGATGGATATAATTTTTTTAGTTTTGATTTTTTTTATGGTAGGGACGACTTTTGAAATGAATCGTTCTCTAAAAATGAATTTGCCGGAAACTCTTGCTGCAGAAGGTAATTTGTCAGAAAATAAGATTTTGTTGGAAGCCGACGCAGAGGGAAATATTGCAGTAAACGGTCAACGTGTAGATTTATCTTCACTTTCTGAAACGATTCTTAATTTATCTCCTAATGAAATGACGGAAGTTTACATTATGGGGGATGAAAATATTCCGTATAAAACAATAGTTCAAATTATGGATATAGTAAAAATTTTGGGATTAGAGCAGATTTCACTCGTTACGGATATGAAAAAGGAATTATAAATGCAATACAACGGGCATTTACGTTATTATTTCATGTTTTCGATTTTTATTCATGTCGCAATATTCATTGCGTTTTATTATTTCTTTTTTCAAAAAAAAGTTTCTTTTAGGTCGGAAGAAAATAAAATTGTAAATGTTAAGCTTGTTAAAACTGCACCTAAAACAGCTAAGGTTGTGTCTAATGATGGGCAAATTTCAAAACCCAAAACTATTTCAGGATTTAAAAATACAATACAAAATTATCCTAAAATACAGCAAATATCAACAGAAGGAACAGAAGTCTTAAAAAGAATAGAGTTGTATAAGCCGTCTGCAGGCGGTCATTCTACGCAGGAGTTTCGTTGGAATTCGGCGAGTGTATCAGAGTTTTATGAAAGTGAGAGTGATTTGAATGAACCGGTAATGGAATTTGCTGAGGATAACGGATTAACGTTTAGTGACGGGGAATCACGACAACTTGTAGAATATGATACCGAAGCTATAAAATCTTTGAATATAATTTCAGACCAGGAATGTACATTACTTTTAACGGTAAACGAAAGCGGGTATATTACGAATATCGAAATTGTAAAATCAACAGAAGATCTGTTGTTGGATGATAAGATAGTTTCAATTGTAGGAAATTGGAAGTTTGAAGCCGGAACAAGTTTGCAAAAAGCAATGTTAAAGTTAAAATATTTTATTAAATAGAAAATATGAGAAATCGAAGAGTTGTTTTATTAAATATTATTATTTTATTTTTTCTCTCATTTTTAACCGGAATATTTATATATAGCACAAATGTTTTTATATATAAAAAACTCTTGACGGTAAAAAATGAGCTTATATCTATGGCAGAAGATGTTACGGATTGCAAAATAAAATATACTTCGATTCGGCCGTATATAAATTCGATTATTATTCAGCAAGTAAGTTTGATTAATAAGGAAAATCATAATGTAATACAGCTAGGTACGGTAAAAATTGATTATTCAATTTTTTCATGGTTAAAAAACAGAAATTCTCCGTTAAATTTGTTGACCGGTATAAATATTAAAAATTTGCATTTAGATTCGAGTATTGAGAAATTAAAAGAGGTAAAGTTTTTTCAAATTAATTCAGCCGATTCATCTAAAAAATTGCCGGATATCAGTAATATTTTATTTTCATTTTCAAAGTCCAGTTTACGCTTGCAACTAGAAGATAATAGAGAAGCGGAATTAAGCATAGATTCATTAAGAGTTAATTTTTTCCATAACAAAGCTAATGTTAAAGGGAATATATTTTTGAAAATTGCAAAAAATACAGAAACTTTAGCAAGTACACAACTTTCGTGTACCGGAGAAATGTTGTTTTCTCCTAATTTTCAGGCGATATTTCCAGAAATAACATTTTCGGAAACACAATTTATCGATGTAATGTTGAGAAATCAATCATTCAGATTTAAGTATGAATTACCAATGACATTTTCATTTGAGCGTTTAAAGGATCAATATCCTATAGAGTTGAATATAAACGGAAATGCAGAGAATATTAAATTGGGAGTTTCGGTAAATAAAGTTTCTCCGTTGGATATAACAACAGGGAATAATTCGGATTCTTCGGAAAATATATTGCGATTGTTGAAGCCGATAAAAAATATGGAATTATTGGCAAAAGCAGATTTTGATATTAAAAATAAAAGTATAACAGCAAATGTATTCGGTAATATGGAATATAAGTCGATACCTTTGCTCGGAGATGCAAATTTTGATTTTGATGTTTCAATGAATAATTCAAAATTAGCAATAAATGATTTTAAGTTTACTTCAACCAATCCTGACAGTGAGCAAAAAGTTGTGGCAAGCGGCAGTTTTGATTTTGCAAGAATGGAACCTGACTTTAGAATGGATATAAATAAAGTCAAACTATTAACAACGGAAATTTCAACGTCTTTGGAAGTAAAAAAAGAAAATGGTAAGCTTGCGATATCATCAAATGATGTTTTGATGAATAAAAAATACATTCCTTCTTTTAAATATCTTTTTTCGATAACAGAGAAATATGGGAAAAAGAGATTAGAAATTGAAACGGCTTCGGCTTTTAACGGAATTTCAATTGCTACGGAATATAATCCTCAATTTAATACTTCATTTTATTATTTCAGTATAAATAATATGCAACTCGGTGCATTTTATAATAGTAATTTTACGGACAGTGTGACTGTTAATTCTGACTTTAAGTTTCAAATGTATAACGGAAATATTGTAATCCATGAGGGAAAATTACAAACTTACAATAAATTAAAGCCGTTTTTAGATTGTGGATTCGATTTTACAAACGGTATTTTTGATTTAAATCAAATTAAATTTAAAGAGAAAAGCATTCTTTGGAATTTACGCGGTCGACTTCCGGCAATGTTTAATGCTCCGGCGGATACTTGTACTCTTACTTTTTATCAATCAGGAAATGACTTTTCTTTTCCGGTTAAAGTAATTAATCAAGATAAAGAATTTTCTCTTTTATACGGTTCAAATAAAATAGCTTCATTTAAAAAAGAGAATAAATTATTAAATGTTTCGATAGACTCGCTTACGTTACCTTTTAAAGTTCGTGAATCAAAACCTAAACTGTCCTTGAAAATGGATGGAAAAATTGCAAAGGATTCGCAGATAAGCGGGAATTTCAATATTTCGGATTTCAATTTGTTTAAAGATAAAATCGGCAATGCTTCTGCTGTGTTTTCATTAAAAAACAAACATTTAACGGTGGATAAATTACTTTATAAAGATTCTTCGAATAAAATATCCGGAATTGCATCGGGAGATTTCAATCAAACAATGCAATTTGATTTACTTTTAACTGATGATGTAAAAAAAGAATCTTATACCGTGAATTGTTCTCTTGCAGATAAAAATATTTACGGTAAAGCTTTTATTACCAATATGGAATTAAAAAAGCTTTTGGGGGATGATTATAAAGGTGTTTTGAATTTACGATTTGGTATAAAAAATAATTTATTTTCTCCGGATATTTTTCTTGAGGGAGAAGTTGTCAACGGGGTTTATAAAAATACAATGCCTATAAAAGCCTTTGTAATCGGAAGAAAGCAGGGAAATAAAGTTGAAATAAGTGCATTGGATTTTCAACGTGGTCGTCTAAAATGTAATTTGGAGAAATCATCTTTTTATTTAGACGGGAAGAAAATAAAAAATATTAATATCGGCGGTAAATTCAGTACGGAATTTATGGCCAGACGTGTAAAAAGTTCATTCGGGATTACCGGATATATCAATTCTGCGGAAGAAGTACTTTGTCATATTGATTTACATGATAATTCGATTGCATATTTACGCAGTTCAAATATTGTACAACAAGATAAACTGGCAGATACAAAATTAAGAATTGTACAACGAAATAATCGTGTTACAGTTGATACTGTCGGAAAAGACGGTCTTAAAATGATTATTATGAAAAATAGTATAATAGCTAATCTGTTTAATAATCAACAAAGAATTGCGTATGTTAATTTGAGTAAAAATGAAAATAAAGAAATTCGCGGTAATATTGATTTATTTCATTTTCCGATAGATTCTATCAGCATGGTAACTTTGCCGGTCGTTCAACTCAGTACCGGAAAACTAAACGGTCGTCTTTCTTTATCAGGAACATTGAATGATCCGCAATTTTCCGGAGAGATTGCTTTGTATCATGCAAATGTGAAAATTCCTGATTATCTATCACGTCCTATTGTCGGTGCTTCAGGGATTGTACGAGGTAACGGTAAAAAATTATCTGTTGTTAATGTTTGCGGAATGTGCGGTGACGGACTTGTTACAGGATACGGAGATATTTTATTTTCAAAAAATAAATTTGATAGATACAGATTTGTTGTAAGTTCCGATTATGTTCCGGCACATTTTGCAATGTCTATTATTAAGGTCGAGGGAAAAGGTGCACTTAATTCTTTTGTTTTTGAAGGAGCTCCGAAAAACTTTATTTTTGATGCAGATATTGCGGTAGACCAAGCGAACATCGATATTATTACAAATCAAACGGATAAACCTAATACTAAAAATAAAAAATCAAAGATTGGTTTGCCGATTGATGTTAATTTGAAATTTACAAGCGGTAAAAAAGTTAATGTAAATTATCCGCTTATAAATGCAACGTTAGCTGAAAATAATAATTTTTTACTCAGATACAGTGATATTGATAAAACTCTCGGATTAGAAGGTGATATAAAACTGAAAAGTGGCAAGATTAATTATCTTAACCGTATTTTTAAGATTGAAGATGCAAGTGTACAATTTGACGGAAGCGGTTTTAATCCGTTAATAAATTTGACGTCATATTTCAGTACAAAAGATAAAGATAAGAATAATGTTAAAGTTTATTTATCGATGAACGATAGACTTCTTTCTTTTAAAACAAGATTTTATTCTTTTCCTCAACTTCCGGAAAATGATTTAAACCAATTACTCGGACTTCCGGCAACGCAGACACTTGATGACGAAAATGATTTTTCCAGAACGGCAAATGATTTGGAATCTATACAAAATACAACTAATTATTTAGGAAATACTTTTTTATTCAGTCCGTTAGAAAATATTGCCCGCAGAGGATTGAATCTGGATACATTTTCATTGAATACAGAGATTTTTGGAAATATTTTGTCGTCAAACACCGGACTTATAGATATGCTGGATAATTCGAGTCTTTCGATAGGGAAATATATATTTGAAGGTTTTTATGTTGAATCAATGATGACATTCAATAAAAAAAGTGATACAAGTGACAGTATTTTTCTGACATTACCAAATGCTAATTATGGATTTAATTTACAATTGCAAGTTTTATTGGAATTACCGTTTGTTTCTTTAGGATATTCCGTAAAACCGCGTGATTTAACAAATATGACCGACATGGAACAAACAATTTCTATTGAATCCGGTTTTAAATTTTAATCAAGGATGGATTTTCTTTTATGCAAAAAAAGTATTTGTGTTTATTAATGTTTTTAATATTGCTGCCGTTAACAGCTCAGGAAGCAGCAGAGGATTTTTCTGAAGAAGAAAGTGTTGAGGCTTTTGTTTCCGAAGAGGAATTTACAGAGGATGAAGTTTCCGAAGAATCGGATGAAGGAAAAATGATTAATAAGGTTATCTTTCGTGGTAACAGAAAAGCTAAAAAAAGAGACATAGAAGCACAAATAATGTCCAGAGAAGGGACCATATTAGATTTAAGTATAATCGAACAAGATTATTTGAAACTTATGGAATTAAACCTTTTTGAAGATATTTCTGTAACAACTGAGCCGGCAATAAATCCTCTTACCGGAGAAACAAATCAAAATGCGATTAATCTTGTGTATGAATTTCAAGAAAAACCAATGATTAGCAGAATTTTATTTAAAGGAAATAAAAATATCGGAATCGGTTTTTTACTTGGTGATATAAGTACAAAAAACGGCGACCAAGTTGATAAAGGTGCAATAGTTACAGATATGATTGCATTGGAAAATAAGTATAAGGAAAAAGGTTTTAATCATGTAAAAGTGGATTATGAAATTTTTCAAAATGATGAATTGAAAGAAAAAAATCTTGTTCAGCTTATTTTTCAGATAGAAGAAGGAACAGAAACTTATATTTCTGAAATAGAATTTCAAGGTAATAACAGCTTTACCGAATCTACATTAAAAAGCAAAATGAAGACTAAAGAGCGTAGATATTTAGGAATTCAAAAAGGTATTTTCCAAGAAAATGTTTTCTATGAAGATATTGAGCAATTGATGAATTTTTATAGAGAGCAGGGGTATTTTAAAGTTGATATTTTGCGTCCGGAAGTAAGTTATTTTACAGTAAAAGATGATAAAGGCGTAGAACGAGAAGCTATTAAAATCGTAATAAAAGTTAATGAAGGTTCTCGATATACATTCGGAGGATTGGATTTAAACGGAAATAAGATTTTTACTACAGATGATTTAATTTTTATTACCAAATTGCGTGAAGGACAAGTTTTTAATTATACAAAATATCAAATTGATTTGTATATGTTAAATCTCAAATACAGAAATGCCGGATATATCGAAACTCGAATTGAAGATATTCCGGATATAGATGAAGAAAATAAAGTAGTAAGCTTTAAAATAAACATTACTGAATCAAAACGAAGTTATATTGAGTCTGTTTATTTCAGAGGAAATGAAAAAACTAAGACTTATGTATTAGAGCGTTATGTATATACAAAAGTCGGAGATATTTTGGATCAATCAAATCTGGAATTGTCACGAACTTATTTGATGAATCTCGGCTATTTTAATAATGTAACTTACGATATTCAACAAGGTTCCAAACCGGGATTGTTGAAAGTTATTTATATCCTGGAAGAACGTCTTACTGCTGACTTTAAGTTCGGTTTGCAAGTAGCAATGAGTGAATGGCCACCTGACGTTTCTTTGTTTGCTGAGGTTGCGGAAAACAACTTTTTGGGGCGTGAGATTATAATGAGCGGAAAAGTTGAAATCGCTTTGTCTAAACAAGGTGGGCAGTTTAAAATTCAGGACCCATGGTTTTTAGGTGCTCCGGTAAGTTTAAGCAGTACGCTTCAATTTTATCATAATTGGGATCAAACTATTTTGCGTAAGCTTACAACAGATGATTATCTTAATTATTCCGGTTCAAAATCTAATCCTAGTGATGATGATATTCGTGATTGGTATGATGATAAAGCAAGCAGTACTACTGCGAAAAATATGAATTATATCGGTGCAAATTCTAAAGGTGATAACTGGGGCGGAATGGGTATTCATGATTTGGATTTCTTATTCAGTACTTCTGCGGCTTATCGTTTTGCAAATATTTATTCTGTTGGGGCGACTTATTCGATTGAGCCGATTTATACATTCTTACCGTCTCGTTTCGGTTATGAATCAGTAAGAGACCCAGAGTATTTGGCAAAAATAAATGAAATTAACAGTTCAACATACAGAGACTTATTGGTTAATGAATTTTCTGTAAAATCGACATTTGGAGTTTCATTTTCAATTAATACGACAAGAAGAAAGATTAATCCTTATGACGGTTATAAATTCAGTGCTTCTGCCGGATATACTTGGGGACATTATGATTACGTTTCATTGTCTTCACGTTTCACATATTATTTGAAACTATTGCAAATGGATTTTAATAACTGGGTATTTAATCATGTTCTCTCAATTAATATGGGAGCTTCATTTATATTCCCTGGATTTAGAAACCTTGGTGGACAATTGTACGGAAAGGATACAAAAAATCGAGGTCCTATTATCGACGATGATGATATGTTATATGTTGATGGTTTCTTTGTCGGACGTGGATGGGGGTCTTCTATCGGAACAACTTCCGGATATGAAGGTAAATTAAGTAATAAATACGGATTCGCACGATTTGACGGTTCATTAGAATATAGAGTTCCTATTCAAGAACAGTTTATATGGCTTGCAGCATTTATTGATATTGTAAATTTGGTAGAAGGACCTAAACGTAGATTTGTTTATACAGACAGTAACGGTAATGCCATAACTTCCGGTGATTCTGTTATTTACAGTACAAGTTCAGATGATGCATGGCGTTGGTGGGATCAGACTGAAAATAATAAATGGTATAATAAAGATATGAGTAATTGGTATGGAATGGAAAATTGGTATGGTTCTATCGGATTAGGTGTACAACTTGCAATTCCTCAATTGCCGTTGAGTTTTTATATAGTAAAACGTTTCCAAATAAATTATCAAGGTGGATTTGAATGGTGCGGAAACGTAGCTAATTCACCGAATTTAGATTTCGTTTTATCAATGACAGGAATCTATTTCTAAATAATGTTTTTTTAAGTTATTAGAAGTTTCTAAAATTAAATAAAAGATGCCCAACGTTTTAAAGTGTAGAAAGCTTTATGGTTGGAGCATCTTTTTTAATGAGAGTTATTTATATAAATTAGTGGGAGTTTTTTATGCAAAAAAAAAGTTTATTTCTTATTTTATTGATGTTGTTTGTATTCAGTAATTTGACAGCTAATGATAAGACGCCGAATTTTTTTATAACGGAAGAAAAAGAAGATCGAACAAAGTATACAAATGAACAGGCAGCAGTTCAGAATCAGAAAAGTACATCTGATGTTACAGGTGAAGATAGAATTGAAGAATTACAGAAAAGAATTGACGGATTATCCGGTGATATTGAAAGACTGAAATTACAAAGCAGTTTTTTAAACTTTGACATAAGCGGTTCATTAAAAGTGACATGGGGAATTAATTTTCCGGACAACCCTTTTGGTTTTCTTGCCGGTCAAACAGATATAAAAAATCCGATTCACGGATTTGATTTTGAAAATAACCTTAATTTGAAATTGTCATTAAACAACAAATATTTCAATAAAAGAGCCGGAAGCTCTGATGACTTTGCAGAAATAGATTTCAAATTCAAAATGAAAAATATAAAACCGGTACCTTACGATTATCGTCCTACATCCGGAGACTACTACGAAGTTGATGCGGTGAATCAAGACGGAGAGTCTGTAAAAATTTATTTCCCGCGAAACGATGAGGATAAAAATAAGGCTCACTTGCAAGTCGGAAACTATGAGTTTATTCTAGAACAGGCTCGTCTTTCAAACCTTTTGGGTGTAGGCTTCTTTATCAATTACAGTGATGTTACTCAGGTAAATACTTATTACGGAATAGATTCATCTGTAGAAACTTTAAAATTGAATCATGATTTCTTAAATCACAAGTTTTTTAATGGTAAAGAAGTTTTCTTCTCATTTGATTATGAAGATTATGCTCCGGAATCTGTAATTGCAGAATCAATGAATCTATGGTCAGATGATATGCTTACAGACCAACAAGAACCACACGGAATATCTTTGGGATACGAAGGCGATATAAGTGATAACTTTCATTTCTTATTCGAAGGTGGGATTGCCTCAAAAGACGGTTATGATGCTGTAGAAAACAAAGATGATACATTAGATTACGGCTTTTTCTTAAAATCTGAAGCCGATATCAGAACAAGCAAGGTGTTTGTTGCTCCGAAAGTTAACTTTGGTTTAGCATTTCAAACTGATACAAAAGAAGATAAAGATAATACTTGGGGAACTTTTAGTTTTTCATTTGATTTGCCTATACAATATAAAATTAATAAAACAGATTATGTAAATATTCGCAACTCTTTCACTTGTAACACTCACTTTGCTCATACTAATGTTGCACTTGTTTACAGTCTTATCCCGGAAATAAATGTTTTGTACAACTGCCTTAACTTCTCGCTGCCTATTCAATATTGGTTTCAGGATACAGACAACAAAATATTCGGCGGCGGTTTTTATCGTGTAGAAAACATAGAACATCGAGTTTATACTCAATTTTATGAGCAACATATTTTCAATCTGGCATTTGCATCTTCATTTCGTTCAAATTATTTGTTCGGAAATACATTTGAGTTAAAAATTAAAAATACAATCCAGTCTACTTTAACTTTTAGTGATGAAGAAGAGTTCTTCTTTTACGACATTTTACGCTTCCAATTTGATTGGAATAAAGTGCCTTTTGCCGGAAGTTATGTCGTGATGGAATCTGTTGAGTTATTTCATGATTTCGGAATCGGAGTGGCACACAATGTTCGTATGGCTGAAATCGGACAAATCTATGATGATGAAAAAAATACTACCGGTAGATATTATCGTTTGCCGTCGGAAGAACGCTGGGAAGGCGGAGTTTTATTTAATTCAAAATTTGGTTTGAATCTTAATTTCTCACCATATATGTCTGTAGGACTTGCAATCAGTACTCCGGCTTTCTTATTATCAAATCCTGATAATGTAATAGGTAATCAAAACACTTATTGTACCATTGAATTGTGGTCTGAAATACGGATTTAACAATGTTTAGTGAATCGTCTTCTGATAAATTAAATTTTGATTTTCAAAATCTCACAGCTGTTGTCGTAAGTTTAAAAACCGGTGAAACAACTCATGAAGAAATTGATTATTCGGTATCAGAAATAATTCAGCTTGCCAAGACTTTGGGTGTCACGATAAAAAATAAATTCATTCAATCTCGAAAATTTATAGATTCGGCATATTACATCGGTCAAGGCAAGCTGGAGCAGATTCGTCTTTATATGATTGAAAATAATATTGATATTCTCATTTTTGACAATGAATTGTCCGGTATACAAGAAAGAAATATCGAGAAGTTTGTCGGTAAACCTATCTTAGACAGAACTGCAATTATTTTGAATATTTTCAAAAAACGTGCAAAGTCTAATGAAGCAAAACTTCAAGTCGAGCTTGCTGCTTTAGAATATCAAATGCCGCGTCTTCGTAATATGTGGACTCACTTTTCACGAAGCGAAGGTGTCGTGGGGATTCGTGGAGGAGAAGGTGAAAAACAGCTTGAGCTGGATAAAAGAATGATAAAAAATCGAATCACCGCAATTACCAAGCGACTGGCAAAAATAGATACACAAATGAAAACTCGCAGAAAAAAAAGAAGCAGTTCCAGAAATGTCAGTCTTGCCGGATACACAAACGCCGGTAAAACATCATTGATGAATCTTCTTTCAAAAAAGACACTTTTCGCAGAAAATATGATGTTTTCCACCATTGATTCTACTGTCCGAAAAGTCTACATCAATGATGATTTGTCTGTATTACTCAACGATACTGTAGGTTTTATAAACAAACTGCCGTGTTCCCTTGTCGCTTCTTTTAAATCAACGCTTGACGAAATACTCGGAGCAGACCTGATACTTCATGTCATTGATATTTCATCGGAGTTTGCACAAGAACACATCAATTCGGTAGAACAAATATTACGTGAAATAGGAGCAGACCATATTCCTGTTATAAAAGTTTATAACAAAGCTGACTTACTGGATAATATGATTGAAAGCGGTACGCATATCTTACCGGATGATATTTTGATTTCTACATATACAAAGCAAGGAATAGACATATTAAAAGAACGTATCAGTCAATTTTTTTTACCCAACAATGATTTTGAATAAATGCTTTAATCCGTTTTATTCTAAAAATCTCTTTATTTACTGATTCAAATCTAAGATAAAGTTTTTTTCGATTTATTTTTTACGTTTTAATAGGTTAATTTTATTATTAGATTGTCGATAGAATTTTTTTATAGATAATATTCTAGCTTTTTATATTTTATTTTTTAAAAGGAAAAACAGGAGGGGAAATTGAAAGGGAAAAAAAGTAAAATATCAATTTTTTTGATAATTTTCAGTGTTGTATCGACACAATTGTTTGGAGCTTACAGGGCTCCGGAAGCCGGACGGCTTTTTTATTGGATGATGGCACCGGATTTGTTGTCGTTGAGTATGGGATATTTAGGAACGGAAAATCCGTCCGGTGTGGTTATAAACCCGGCAAGTCAGGCTTCGGTGCAAAATTTTAAATTTCAGGTTTCTGCCGGTGTGGCTCCGGCACTTATTAATCCGAATTTTAAAGACGGATTAGATTTTTTTGCTCCTTTCATAGCTAATTTGGGATTTGTTGTTCCGTCAAGATACGGGAACTTTACCGTGTATGCAAATTATTTCAATATGAGTAATGAAAG
Organism: Spirochaetota bacterium; assembly: GCA_045133795.1. GTDB lineage: Bacteria > Spirochaetota > GWE2-31-10 > GWE2-31-10 > GWE2-31-10 > RGIG8597. The sequence goes on along the minus strand of JBGUUT010000039.1, from coordinate 19,154 downwards.
TTGGGCTACAGAGGGACTTTATGATTTAGGTGCCGGTCAGAATACTAATGATTTACGAATGGGGAAAAACGGTTCTTTATATGTCGGATATGCAAAAGATTATTCTGATACAGTAGCTGTCGGTTTCAGTGGGAGCTTGAAGTTTTCATATAATCCGTTAGTAAGTGAAGACAAGCGTTTTGATATCGGAGCGGCTGTCGATGTAGGTATTACTTACAAGCCGGAGTGGGGGCGAATTACAAATAAAGCATGGGGATTACAAGATTTGCAATTTGGTTTTGTAATGAAAGAAATCGGAAAACCTCTTGTAAATTTGGAACAAACAAAATTGGATGGTTATGATTGGGAAGAGTGGAGTTGGTGTCCAGCTCCGTTTACACCGGCAGGTTCGATTAATTTCAATCTTTACAATAACGGAACTACTTATTGGAAGGTTCTTACTGATTTATCATTCCCTTTCTTTCAAAATATGACTTTTGCTCTAGGTACAGAAATTCAGATAATGAAATTTATTACCTTGAAAGGTTCATATACTTTTGACCTTGAAGGAACTTTGGAATATATCGGAGAACATACGGATGCAGATATTCCGGCTTGCGGAGATATTTATAATATTTTCAATTTTGCCGGTGGTATTTCATTTAAGTTTAGTTCTGATTCTTTTAAACGTGTTTCAAAAACAGAACTTCAAGAGAAAAAATATAAGACTAATGAGTTTTCTATTGATATTGCAGCTCGTCCTTATTATGACGGGGCAATTTTTGAAGTCGGTTTTACAATGCAATTCGGAACAAAAGATACTTTGCCGCCTAAAATAACTTATAATCAGCGAGATTTTTATGTAAGTCCGAATTTTGACGGCGTACAGGATGTTGTTGAAATTGATTTGGATATTAAAGATGAGCGTTATGTTCGTGAATGGCGAATGGAAATTTCTAATGAAGCTGGCGAACTTGTTCGTGTGATTGCAAATAAACAGGAACGAAAAGAATCATTGAGTCCGAAAGCGATTGCTAAACGTTTATTTGCTCCGAAAACAGGAGTTCCGGTTCCGGATATAATAGAATGGGATTGTCGTGATAATAACGGAAAAATGTTGCCGGACGGAGTTTATACATTCAAATTCTTTGCAATGGATGATAATAAAAATCAGGATGAAATGGGAACTCCGGCAGCTACAGTTTATATTGATACTAAAAAACCGGATATGAAAGTAAAACTTGAAAATCGTATTTTTTCTCCGGGAACGGGCGGAACTAAAGATAAATTGATAATTGATCTTGATATTATCAGAAGTCAAGTTGAGGAAGAGTTTATTCCGGTTTTTGAATATCAAAATGAAATTTTGGAAGATGTGTCATTACCTGCAATAAAATCAGAATCTTTGGAAATATTGTCCAGAGAATCAATTCAGGCACAAGCTAAATCTGTAAAAGAGAAGAAATCGAAAAAGAAAAAAGCAACTGTAACAGAGAAAAAGAAAGCTGAACGTGTAGATGACGGCCGTGTGTCGGAACAAACTTGGAAAGTTGAAATCCGCAATGCCGCAAATAAAGCAGTAAAATGTTTTAATTTTAATGAGAAAGGTCAAAAACGTTTGGAATGGGACGGTCGTGATGAGAACGGAAATCAAGTACCGGACGGTGTATATAAAATTATTCTTACGTCACGAAGTCTTGCCGGTAACAGTTACGAAGAAGTAATTAATAATATTGTGATTGATACACAGCCAAAACCTATTGAAATTTCTATTAATAGAAGTGCATTTTCGCCAAATGGTAACAGTGTAATTAAAACTATAGATTTTGGTTTGGATATTCCGGTGAAAGACGGAATTGAATCTTGGAAAATTGAAGTTTTAAACAAAGATTCAAGTGTTGTAAGAGAATTTTCCGGAGAAAAATTACCACCTCAAACTGTTACATGGGACGGAAAGGATAATGACGGAGTTTATTTGGAAGAAGGTAAATATATCGGAAGATTAAGTGTTTCTTATGTTAACGGAAATATTCCTACCGGTGTAACTCCGGATTTTATTATTGATGTAACTCCGCCGGATGGTCGTGTTACAAATTATATTAAAGTATTCAGTCCTAACGGTGACGGAAATAAAGATGAGACTGTTATCGAACAAATTACAACAGTAGAGGAAGAATGGCGTGGTTATATTTACGATGAATCCGGAAATACCGTAAAAAGTTATATTTGGAAATCTCAAGCTCCTAAGAAATTGACTTGGGACGGGAAAGATAATTCAAATAAGCTTCTTCCGGACGGAAATTATGATTATCAGTTGAAAGCAATTGATTTGGCCGGTAATACTTTTGAATCATCGTTGTATCGTATAAAAATCGATACGGAAAATGTTCCTTTAATGTTGACTTACGGCTTGAAAGCTTTCAACAGTCATAAAAAATCGCAAGATTTTACAGTTATTGCGAAAGCTGATTCCGAAAAGAACACTTCAGAATGGAAGTTTGGTGTTTATAATGAAGTGGGAACTTTGATTTATACATCAAAAGGTTCAGGTGCATTACCGAAAAATCTTTTGTGGGATGGAAATAATAATGACGGTAAAAAAGTTCCGGACGGAAGTTATAGTGCAAAACTTGATGTAGTGTTTGAAAACGGAACGCCGTCAAGTGCAAAAACCGGTCTATTTATTATAGATACGGTGGCACCTCAAATAAAGATTCAAGCCGTTTCAGATGTATTTAGCCCTAATGCTGACAGTCGTATTGATACGTTTGAAGTATTGCAGGCCGGTTCGGAAGAATTGTCTTGGGATGAGTATATTTATGATGATGCCGGAAATGTTATGTTCCATAAATTCTACGAAAACAGTAAACCGACACCTAAAGAAAGTTGGAACGGAAAAGATATGAACGGAAATCTTGCTAAAAACGGTTTCTATAAATATGTTATTACCGGTCGTGATATTGCAGAAAATGAAAGTACGGCAAGTATTGAACGTTTTGAGTTGAAAAATATTTATACTTCGGCATTCTTGACATTGTCTGAGGAAATGATGGCACCTAAAGGAAAATCTCCTTACGATGTTATAGAAATAATTCCTATGGTTGGAGTAAAAGAAGATATTTCAGCTTATAAAGTAGAAATTCTAAATGAATCAAAAGAAATTGTCAGAGTTTTCCAAGGTGAAAAAGTTTTACCTGAGAAATTTACTTGGGATGGAATGAAAACTGACGGAACACAGGCTGTTGACGGGTTGTATACTGCTAAGATGACCGTGGTGTATAGATTCGGTAATATGCCGACAGTTGAAACTCCGGTATTTAAAGTGGATTCTACTGCACCGGAAATAAAATTAACTTATGAACCGGAATATTTCTCTCCGGACAACGATAATGTTGATGATGAATTAAATATTCAGATTGATTCTGATGACCTTACAGGTATAAAAGAATGGAAGATTGTGATAATTGATCCTCAATCCGGAAAAGAATTTACTTCATTCTCCGGAAAAGGTAAGCCGGCTTCTACTATTAAATGGAACGGTCAGAATGAAAACGGAGAGATTGTAGAAAGTGCGGAAGATTATCCGGTAAAAGTTTATGCGGAAGATCTTGTTGGTAATGTTTTGGAAATGAATGCTTCTCCTATAATGGTGGATATTCTCGTTATAAAAGAAGCTGACGGCAGATTAAAAATTAAGATTAGTAACATTGAGTTTAAACCGGATTCAAGCCAAATGGTTGATTCGGCTAAGAATGTAAAAGTTCTTAATATGTTGGCTAAAGCTTTGAAGAAGTATGGTTCATATAAAATTACAATTGAAGGACATGCTAATAAGTTTAGAGAAAAAATTGATGAAAACAGAGCAAGAGCTTTGTCAGACCAACGTTCTCAAGCGATTGCAGCAAAATTGAAAAAGCTCGGAATAAACGGAGGTCGAATGACGACTGTCGGACGTGGTGTAGATATGCCGTTAGTACCGTTTGGACCGGAAGCAACTAAAGAACAATTAGCTAAAAATCGAAGAGTAGAATTCTACTTGGAGAAATAAAAGTTAAAAGCTTAAATAAAGCTGAGTTTCTGTAACGGAACTCAGCTTTTTTATTGAGAAAATATAAGCGAGATGGCAAAAAGACCGAAGATTGTAATAGATAAAGTTTAGTGTATTTGGATAAGAAATTATGAGTGATAAAAAAGAAAACATGATGTATATCTGTGGGAAGTGTGCTCATGAGGTGGAGCGTGACGCAAAAGTGTGTCCGTATTGTCATGCAAATTTAAATAATATTCGTTGTCCGTATTGCGGATATGTTGGAGCTCCGGAGAAGTTTAAAAATGACCATTGTCCCCGATGTGGCAGAAGTAAAAATATTTCGGTTGATTATACGCCCCCCAATTCTAAAAAATTAGATAAGGATGAAATACAAATCAGAGGGGGAGATTGCGAAAAATCTTCCGTAACTAAAAAAAACAGTAGGATTTCGGAATGGTTAAATCGCTGCTTTTTTCCGTTGCTTTTAATTCTCGTAGGATTATTTTTTTTATTCGGATACTTACTATTGTATTAAGAAATTATTTATTTGAATTGATGAAATTTTGATATTCGTCTTGCAACGTTAAAAGTTCGGGACGAAATTCAAAATGCATATTATCCCATAAGTCCCATTTCCCGCCCCAAATAAAACCTTCATTTTCAAAGATTTGAACTATTGAATCCGGCGGACACCAACGAGATTTTTTTGGAACCATAAACCAGTTTTTATTAAAAGAACGTTCCCACATCCAATAGATTTTCTTTTTTTTCCAATTTCTGGGTAAAATATCGATTGCAGTTCCCCAGCAGTGATTGCTTTTACGCTGTGTATCACCAATCAGGCGCCAGTTATAACCGAAAATACTGCGTAAGGTTTTTAAAAAAAATATTGTTTCTTGGTCTGTTTTGTTAAGTTTTAAAATCTCTTTTTCTACACGTTTTAATGGTTGAACGACGATTTTATGTACGTTAATTTTGTAACCTAGAAAATTCATGGATACAATATTTTGCTCAATTTGTTTTCTGGTCGAACCTCCGTATAAACTGTTAAAAAAACTATATTCATAATCGATTGGAACAAGCCGCTCTTTTTTAAAGTTTGAAGATGATAATTTTTCAATATATTTTTTTGGATAAAATTCCGGATGAATAAAAGTTTCCGGATAATAATAAAAAACGTATGCTTTGTATTTTTGCCAATCGTGACGTTTTGTTTGCGGCAATAAACGTCCTTTTGCCCAATAGTATTTTTTGTTATCGAAAGTTACGATTACCCAATCTTTTTCTTTTGCATGATATGAATAATAGTTTATAGTTTCCGGATACGCTTTTTTCAATGCAGATAATACGTATTTAGGATATTCTAACAGTTTTTCTTGTAATTCAAAAGTTTCTTGCATTTGAGCCGGTGATTTTGTTGCGTAAATCTGAGAGAAAACACATAAAAATGTGATGATAAGAATAATAAGGCGTTTTGTATATTTCATATATAACCCGGATTATAAGGATAAAAGAAAATTACAATGATATCATTTTAGATTAAAAAATAGTAATAAAACTTATTTGTTTATTTTTTTGGGATAAACTGAAATAGTTCGGTTTAAACAGTGAAGGTTGTTATAATATTTTCTTTGTAAAAAATCGTATTTATGAAAAAAAATAAGTAATGATTGATAGAAACATCGCAAATTTGTTAAAAGTTTAGAGTAAAGCAAGGAGACGAAAAATTGAATATTCTGCATTTAATAGATACACTTGATTTAGGCGGAGCACAAGTTATTGTTAAAAACTTTGTAGAAAGTGAGATTCCGCATAATCAATATGTTTTTGCATTACGCAGTACGGAGATTTGTCTTCCAATAAACGGTAACGTTACAGTGTTTCCGGAAAAATCAAGACTTACTTTGAAACCGTTAAAAGCTATTTGTGAATTTATAAAAAAGAATAATATTGAAATTCTTCATTGTCATTTGTTACGTTCTCAATTTTTCGGATACATATTAAAACGTAAATATTTTCCTAATATAAAATTAATTTTTCATGAACACGGTCCGTTGTCAGAACGATTTGATGGATTTATTACAAAGATACTTTTACGTTATTGTTCAAAAATATTAGATAAAAGTATTGCAATTTCAGAAATGATGAAGGAATTACTAATTAATAAAGGAAAAATATCTCAGGAAAAAATAGAAATACTTCCTAATTTTATATTTACTGATTCTTTTAAAGAAAATAGAGAGGGAAATCGTAAGATTTTTAGGGAGAATCATAATATATCTTCTGATATTTTTGTTGTAGGTTATGCAGCCAGAATAATTCCTAGAAAAGGGTGGAAAACTTTTTTTGATTCTTTAAGTAATATAACTCAAAAGAAGGTTTTGATTTTATTTGCCGGAACGGGAAAGGATAAAATAAAACTAGAAAAGTTGTTGAAGAAAAATAAGTTGCCGGTTGAAGTTAAATATATTGGTTATGTCGCAGAAATGGAAAAGTTTTATGCCGGAGTGGATTGTTTTGTTATTCCGTCATGGTGGGAGCCTTTTGGATTGACAGCGTTGGAAGCACAAGCTGCCGGAGTGCCGGTTGTTGCTTCGGATATTCCCGGACTTACAGAAGTTGTAAATTGGGGGAATGCTTTGCTTTTTCCGGTAAAAGATTCAACCTTGTTGGCATGTCAGATTTCTGCGTTGGAGCACAGCGAAAACTTACGCAAGCGTCTGGTAAGAAATGGTTATGTTAATATCAAGCGTTTTGAAAAAGATGTAATTCTCGAACAGTTAAATAAGATTTATCTTTGCCAAGTTGTTTAAGCTTTTCGTTTGGTAAATAATTCCAAATCATCAAGGATTGACTGCTGTTTTATTACATAAGTGAATGTAAATCTGCATATAGAACGGTGATTGCAAAGAATTCGTGCTCCCCAATAATACGGATGATGTATTAATATTTTATATGGATACGGAAACTCATTTTTTAATCTGGCAAGAAATTTCTTTAGCTTTTTCTTGTCCAAAAAATGTAATGTTATTATTTCTCTGATGAGATTACGCAATAACATTTTATTTTTCCACTTTACAAGCTGACGATTGGAAAAGCGAGTATTGTTTTTAGCAAAAGCCGATACGGAAGTTATGTATTTTAAATTATCCAACAATTTGTCAATATTTATTGAACGGCTTTCATTACTGATATGTCGTCTCCATATTCCTACATGACGATTGATAAAACCGATTTTGCTGTTTATACAAAGTCGTAAAATTGATTCCCAGTCACTGGAAATAATATTAACAGAGTAAAAATCTAATTCTATCGCATCCTTTCTTCTGTAAAGACAAGTTAAATGCGGAATAGTATGACCTTTAGTAAAATTAATAAAAAAGTTATTTCCATCGATTATTTGAGGTAATTTTCCATTTACTTTATCGTAAACAACTTTGTTATTTTGCTCAAAGAAAGTTCCTTGACGTGCAAATACCAACTTTATATCCGGATGTTTTTCTATAAGCTCAACGCATGAACGAATGTATGTCATATCAATAAAAAAATCGTCTCCGTCAAGATTTAAAACGTATTCTCCGGTTACGATATTTTGTAAGGTATCGTGGTAGTTTGCGATATGTCCCAGATTCGAAGTTCTTCTGATATATTTTATATCTCTGTCGGGATTATCCTTGATAATTTCATTGACTAAAGATTCCGTGCCGTCGGTAGAAGCGTCATCACTTATAACAATTTCAATATTATCGTAGTCTTGATTAATGACAGAAATAATTGTGTTACGAAGATAATCTTTTTGATTGTATGTTGGAATCATTATTGACACTTTTGGTTGTTGCATTACTTATCCTTATTATATAATTACGATATTAATAAATATTAAAAATTAAGGAAAGTATTTTATTGAAGTTAAAAGCTTTGCACTGTCTCCGACATTAATTTTTTCTTTTTCAAAAAAACCTTTATTCATTTCAAGTGCGTACATCGCTTTTTTATCAGAAGGAACCGTAGTTTCATCCAGTGGTTCCATTTGTTTTATGGAGACAATTTTCATTTGAGAGTCAAAGAATGCTATGTCTAACGGAATTAATGTATTTTTCATGTAAAAGTATCTGTAATCTTCATAACTGAAAACAAATAACATTCCGGTATTTTCCGGTAAGTGTTTTCTGAACATCAATCCTTTAGAACGTTTTTCTTGTGTATTTGCAACCTCTACGGTGTAAGTTTTCTCATTTATCATAATTTTTGCTTTAGTTTCGTTTTGGCAGGAGATGAAAATAAGAAATAAAACTGATGATAATACAATTTTTTTTAACATAATTTTTCTCTTTTCCTTTGCAGATTTGTTTTGGTCTAATTGTAAGTTTAAACTTTTTGTGGTATGGATTCATATATGAAAAAGATGAAAAAATCAAGTTACATTATTGTTTGTTTTATGTTGATTATCGGTTGTAAAAGTGTGCATTTCGGAAATGTAACCGAGACTTTAGATTTTTATGCGGCAGAAGAACACGACGTAATAGAAAAAATAGAAGTTCCTTATAAAGCGTTTATAAATGTGTTTCCGGTGAAGGGAAATGTTTTGCATATATTGGGAAGTGCGGTTGCTCCCGACGGGCGACTTTTTCTTGTAATAAACTTTCCGCACTTAGGAGTTTTGGTAAGTGATGACGGCGGAAAAACATTTTCGCATTCATTGTTTTACAGTGATTATTTTATTTTTCAAGATTATGAAAATGAAGACAGCAGTCGTTCTCGAAAAGCTGTTCGGCGTGATATTTCGGTACATTCGATATTCAGCGATGATGGGAAAATAGCATTAAGTGCCGGACCGTTTTTGTTTTTATCAAACGACAACGGAGTAACTTGGGAAAAGAAAAATCCTTTTTATAACTTGGACACATCGTTTATTCGTAAGATTTTGTGTGATAAAAACGGTCGACTTTATCTATTTACGGACAATAAAGTTGCGTATAGTGATAATTGGGGAAAAAAATGGAAGTTTTCATCATTTAAGCTTAACGATGAAAACTTGAGAAAGTTTCAATTTGTAGATGCGATTTTTTGTGATGACGGACTTTATGCTTCTTACATAAAAAACGATGATAAAATTTCAGAGCTTTATAACATGAGCTATGAGACTTTTTCCGGTAATAAACAGAATGTTGTGAACAGCGGAGTTTTTTTTATTACCCAAGATTTGAAAAATGCGACATCTTTGGGAATGCCGCCGGTTTTATTTATTTCACCACAAAAAGGATTTTCTCCTTTTGATTTTTCGCTTGAAGATTTACAATTGGAAGATGGCTTTAAAAAAGCTTTCTTTTATAAAACCGGGTCTCTGAAAAATGGGAAAAACAGTGCAGCTTATTTTGTTAAGCAGCTGAGCAATATAGAAACAAAAAAAGTATTTGGGCAAAATGATGATATAAAGGCAATTGACATTAAAACCGGAGAAATAGCATTATTGACTCCGGAAGAAAAACAAATTGCAATCAGATGTCGTATGAATAATGACAGTTCTTTTTTTATAAACGGAATCGGAATATCAAAAGAAGATTATGATTTTCAGTATAATTTTTTACCGTTGAATCAACTTCGAGATTTTTCTGGCGGTTATTTGCGAGAAACTCAAATAATCAGTGAAGCAGACGAGAATGGAGATTATTACAGAGCGGCTTTGAAACCGGAACTTTTATCCGGGTTATTAAATGAAATAATGAAGAAAAAGTGGAAGAAAGATAATTCAAATGCTTTTTTTTACAAGGAAGAAAAAGATTATAATTTTGAAATTGCTAAGTTGTACAAAAAGTTTCCGTTTACTTTGGAAAAAGTGAACGCAAGCGGTGAAGTAAGTGATGTTTTTACATCAGAAATGTTAGAACTTAAAATTGCACCGAAATCGAGAATGAATCGTTGGTTTTGGTATAAAAATATTGATAAAAAGCGACAATTTAAATTAGAAGTGCTTGTCGGAGTCGGAGATAATCCGGATATGTTGTGTGTACCGTCAAAATTAATGCGTTATAACGGTGGGCTTCTTTTGGAAATCTCGTATTTTTATCATAATAATTGTTATCGGGAGTTGTTTATGTTGCATCTTCCGGAAGCAAGAGATTTACTTTAACTAAAAATGAAAACTATCATTGAAATTTGGAGAACAAATTTTGAAATCAATAGAGAAAAAAAAGCACAATCTTCGGATTATAGAAAAAGAGGAGCATAAAATTGATCCGGAGCTTATCAGTAAGAATGCAGTTTGGGTTGTAGACCGCCTTAAAAGTGTAGGTTATGATGCTTATATTGTTGGCGGAGCTGTCAGAGATTTACTTAGCGGACGTGAGCCTAAAGATTTTGATGTAGTCACAGATGCAACACCAAGTCAAGTACGCAGAATTTTCAGAAATTCACGTGTTATCGGGCGACGTTTTAGATTGGTACATATTTATTTCAGTGATATGATTATTGAAACCTCAACATTCCGTGCAGATCCAACTGAAGAACGTGATGAAATAATGATTCGTCGTGATAATGAATACGGAACGATTGAAGACGATGTAACACATCGAGATTTTGGTTTTAACGCATTGTATTATGACCCTGTAAATGAAGTAATTCTTGATTATGTAGGCGGTTACGAAGATATTCATAACGGAATAATAAAAACTTTAAAAAAAGAAAACATCAGCTTTTTAGAAGATCCGGTGAGAATGTTGCGAGCAGTAAAGTATTCGACACTTTTGGGTTTTACTCTTCCGGAAGATATGATTCGCAATATTAAAAAGTATGCGAAAGAAATTTCAAAATGTTCCAAAAATCGTCTTTATGAAGAAATTAATAAGATACTAAAATGTGGAAAAGCTTCTGTTATTTTTGAATTGCTCTATGAATGCAAATTGTTAAAATATTTGATTCCGTTTTTATATAAAGAATTAGACGGAAAATATCGTAAAAGAATTCTTGATGAAATAAGAATGGTTGATGAATTACCTAAGGATAAAGAAAAATTCGAATATGAAACATATTGGGCGATGGCTTTGCTTGCTGGAATGGAAAATTCATCTAAATTAGACAGAAGTTTTGCTAATGAATTAAAAAATGATTCCAGAATAAAACAAACTGTGATAAATCAACCTTTACAACGTCCTTATCTTGATGCGTGTCGTGCGTATGTGGCGGAACGTCTTTTATCATTGAATATACCTAAGAAAATATGTGATGATATAGGTAAGGCTTTTTATATTTATAAAAAATTCGGTAATTGGGAAATGTCGGAGAAATTGAAACAATTTAAGTTTCAATCGGCATTTATGATTGCTATTTATTATTTTGATTTCTTTTGTAATGATTCACGTTTGGTTGATTATGTAAAGTCATTAAATATACGTAAAAAAAATATAGCTAATGAGAAAAGAGGAAGTTACAGAAAAAAGAAAAAAACAACTAATCGCCTGAATTGCAGAAAAGTTGTGATGACTAAAAAAATGTCGGAAGGAGAAGGTGAAAATGGCTGAAAAAGTATTGATTACCGGAGGTGCCGGTTTTTTAGGTATAAACTTAGTTCGTTACTTATTGGAACGTGGATATGAAGTTATAAGTTATGACATTGCAGATTTTGATTATCCGGAACGTAGTCGGATTACGGAAATAAAAGATGACGTACGAAATCGTGACGGTGTAAAAAAAGCAATGCAGGGAATTGATTATGTAGTTCATGCAGCGGCAGCACTCCCTTTGTACAAAAAAGAAGATATTTATTCTACTGACGTTGACGGTTGCAGAAACGTATTAGAAGAAGCTAAAGCTGCCGGTGTAAAGCGTTATATTCAAATTTCATCAACATCGGTTTACGGAATTCCCGACCACCATCCTTTAGTGGAAGATGATAAATTGCAAGGTGTAGGGCATTACGGAATTGCAAAAATTCAGGCGGAAAAACTTTGCGAAGAAGCTCGAAGTGATGATATGAGCATTACGATTTTACGACCTAAATCTTTTATCGGTCCGGAACGCTTGGGAGTTTTTGCACTTTTTTATGACTGGGCAAAATCCGGTAAAGGTTTTCCGGTTCTTGGAAACGGTAATAATCTTTATCAATTTCTAGATGTTGAAGATTTGTGTGAAGCAATACTTTTGTGTATGACAATAGATAAGAGCAAAGTAAATGATGTTTTTAATATCGGGGCAAAAGTTTACGGAACAATGCGTGAAGATTATCAGGCTGTACTTGACGAAGCCGGATACGGAAAGAAAATTGTAGGCTTTCCGGCAGCACCGGCGATTGCATTGTTGCGATTTTTAGAATTTTTCCATTTGTCGCCACTTTATAAATGGGTTTATGAAACCGCGTCAAAGGAATCTTTTGTTTCTATAGAAAAAGCCGAAAAGATTTTGGGATATGCTCCTAAATATTCTAACAAAGATGCTCTTTTGCGAAATTATCATTGGTATCTTGATAATCTTGAAACTTTTAAGGGAAAAAGCGGAGTTTCACATCGAGTACCGTGGAAACAAGGAATTTTGAAATTATTAAAACTTTTTTTCTGATATTTTATTAAAAAAATGGAGTTGTATTATGAGTGAAAAAAGAATTCTTACTATTCAGGATATTTCCTGTGTCGGACAATGTTCGTTGACTGTAGCGTTGCCGATTCTTTCAGCATTCGGGCTTGAAACTGCGATTTTACCGAGTGCAGTTTTATCTACACATACCGGAGGTTTTACCGGCTATACATTCAGAGATTTAACTGAAGATATTCCGGCGATTGCAGCACATTGGAAAAAAGAAAATCTAAAATTTGATGCTTTTTATACCGGATATGTCGGCAGTAAAAAACAATTGGAATATATTTCTGACATTATAAAAACTCTCGGTACCGACGATGCAGTTACTATTATCGACCCGGTAATGGGGGATAACGGGAAACTTTATGCCGGATTTAATGAAGATTTTGCTGCGGAAATGGCAAAATTTTGTAGCCTTGCCGATGTTATTTTGCCTAACTTTACAGAAGCTGCATTTTTATTAAAAGAACCGTTTGTTCAAATCGGAGAGTATGACGAGGCTTATGTTGAAGGTTTGCTTAAGCGTTTAGCCGGACTGGGGGCTAAAAATGTTGTTCTTACCGGAGTTTCTTTTGATAAGTCAAAACTTGGGGTTGCAATTTATGACGGTAAAGATATTTACTATGATTTTAATGATTATTTACCGGTAGCAATGCACGGAACCGGAGATGTTTTTGCTTCAGCTTTTACCGGAGCAATGGCTAGTGGAAAGACAATTCAAGAAGCTGCGGCTTTGGCTGCAGATTTTGTTGTAGATTCTATAAAAGCAACAGAAAGTACGCATAAATACGGAGTGCGTTTTGAAAAAGCTCTTCATTCTGTAAATAAATAAAGAGAAATATAATTTATATAAGGTATCATCAAATCGGTGATACCTTTTTTGCATACACAAAGCATACTAGATTTAATTTTATGTAAAAAAATTGAAACAAATATTAATAGATAGCATTTTTTCTAAAATCAAAGGTGGTAAAAATGAAAAAATGCTTATTAGTATTTTCAGGTTTATTTGGTTTAATATTTTTTGTGAATGCAATTCCTGTTTCTCTTTATTTGGGAACATCAAACAGCTTTTCTTTTCCTATCATAAGAGGGGATTTACATTCGGCATTAACGTCATTTGGTTTTTCCGGAACTTCGGAGGTCGGAGTCGATATACTCGGGTGGCAGTTCGGCGGGTTATTCAATGCGGCTTTGTGGGGAAGCGGAGACGGAAAAGACGGTTTAATGAAAAACTTCATGGCAATTCAATTAGGTTTGGCAATTAATAAGGAATTTGATAATTCTTTGATTCCGATTTTTCCGGATTGGTTTGGTTTTCATTCAGCTTTTTCTGTTCGTTACGGAGTTTTTCATACGGAACATTACAGAACTTCTCAGGCTAAGATTTCCGGTAATTATAATAATGAATGGGATCAGGTACTTTTTCTTAATGCCGGTTTGTTTTTGGATTTTCATCCTGGAAATTATGCAACACTTTTTATCGGTGGTGATGTTACCGGCTGGAAAGATGAAGATGCAATAGTTTTCACTCCATCGATTACTGCAGGGATAAAAGTTCATCCTGACAGAAAAAAATATTTGGAAGAAAAAAAGCGTATTTTCAGAAGGAATAAAAAGAATGAAAATCAGGAAAAGTTAGAAGCCGATTTAGCTGTTCCAAATGAGTATTTTAAAGAGAAAGATATTTTTATGTCATTTTATTTATCTGCAAATATTCCGGAAAATACAAAGTGTAAAAATTGGAAGCTTGAAATATTTGATTCTGATAATAAACTTTTCTTTAGCACAGGAGGGGATTTGGAAATCCCACCGGTAATTGAGTGGAACGGTTTTGGTAATAATTCAGATTTTATTACTTTAGGCAGTAATTATTTTTGTAAGTTCACGGTAACGGATGATAAGGGGAATATTGCGGAAGATATGGAAAAAATATTTGCAACTTTCTCAATAAAAGACTTGGAAGAGAACTTGATAAAAATTCAGACAGCTCCAATTATTTTTTCGGCAAATCGTTCATCTTTGGAGGAAGTTTCCCCTAACCAAAAAATTAAGAATGATAAAATTTTAGATGATGTAGCAAATTTTCTAAAAAAATATCCTTACAGTCATATTTGCATTGTCGGTCATGCAAATAATGTCCGTCGTATGGAAGAAGACGAAGAAACCTTGTGGATTCCGTTGTCTAAAGCCAGAACGGAAGAGGTTCGTAACGCTTTGATTGAACGCGGAATAATTGCTGATAAGCTTACAACGGAAGCAAAAGGAGGACGTTTTCCTGTTTCTATAAATGATTTTGAGGTTTGGAAAAATCGCAGAGTAGAATTTCTTGTCAAAACAATTCCCGAAGGAGCCGGAGATGAAAAATAAAATTATTTCATTTTTTTTATTATTAATATTGTTTTCTTGTTCAGATTTATTTGATTTATATCAATTTCAAAGCATTGTTGTCACTTTCAATTCCAACGGCGGAAGCGGAAACATGTCGAATCAAATATTTACAGCCGGCGTGTCTCAGAACTTGCAGGCGAATATTTTTACTCGTGCAGACTATACTTTCATCGGTTGGAATACTCGTGCCGACGGAAGCGGGACAAGTTATGCAGATAAGCAAAGTTTAACATTGAGCAAAGAAGATTCGTTAACTTTGTACGCTCAGTGGGAACAAATAGTTACGAATGTGGTAATTATTTTTAATTCCAACGGCGGTTCTGGAAGTATGTCGAATCAAGTATTTACAGCCGGAGTGTCTCAAAAATTGTCCGCAAATACTTTTGCTCGAAGTGGCTACAATTTCATCGGTTGGAATACTCGTGCCGACGGAAGCGGAACAAGTTATGCAGATAAGCAAAGTTTAACATTGACTGAAGCGGTTCCGTTGACTTTGTATGCTCAGTGGGAACAAATAGTGACGAATGTGGAAGTAATTTTTGACTCCAACGGCGGTTCTGGAAGTATGTCGAATCAAATATTTACAGCCGGCGTATCTCAAAAATTGTCCGTAAATACTTTTACCCGAAGCGGCTATACTTTTGTCGGTTGGAATACTCGTGCCGACGGAAGCGGAATAAATTATGCAGATAAGCAAAGTTTAACATTGACTGAAGCGGTTCCGTTGACTTTGTACGCTCAATGGCAGAAAACAGAAGTTGCATCTTATTTTTTAGTACCTAATCTTGAGAAGTTAAATTTGTACGATGATTCGAACATGGTAATAAAAGAAGATTTGCTTGATGAATCGGTAACTTTGGAAGAATGTTTTGATCAAGTTGCGGATGAAGATGGAAATCTTTATTTCTCTTATAAAAATGAAGATGAAGTAATTATTGCAAAATACGCCAACGCAAATGTATCAGAAATTATACGAAAAGACGGTTATATATATAATGTTCGATTGTCATATTATGATTCTAAATTGTATGTTTTGATTGATAACATAATTAATGTTGTTGAGAATGTTGAATTGAAAGAAATATATGAAGCTACGGAAACAATAAATGCATTTGCGATAGATGGTGAATATATTTATTTTGCAGTTCAAAACTTTAATGAAAACACTAATGAAATCTATAAAATTACGGTTGCGGATGGTAATAAAGTTCTTTACTGTTCTATTGATTGCGATAAAGATAATTCATTTATTTCAGATATGACTGTGATTAACGGAAATTTATATTTATTACAGTTAGAATGTCCTACGGATTTTCCTAATTTATGTTATCCGGAATATTGGCGAGGGGCATTAGTGAAAGTAGGAAGTTCGCAACAGGAAAAGTTTGCTTTGTCATCATCAGACTTTGGAACAGAAACATCTTTTTACAGTCCGTTAAGATTTCTTGCAGTACGCAAAAATGAATTGTTGATAATGGATGACGGTTTTGTAGTGGAAGTATTGATGAATGATGATGGTTATGGAACTATTTTGGAAGAAAAAAAATTAATACAAAAAAACAGATTGGCAACTTTTAATTTGGAAAATGAAAAAATAGATTTTTCAAATATGACAGAAGAATTACTTTATAACTTTGACGGTTCTATTTAATTTTTTAAAGTGTCAGACCTCAATTCCGATATGGAATAAAGGTCTGACACCGAGATAAAAAAATAAAACGTATGATTTGAAACTTTGTTTTGCAAATCATACGTTTTTCAGCTTATTTAAAGTTTTTATTTATCATGAAAAACATGTACTCCGTTCCAATTTTTCGGAGGATTTTTTAGATATTCGCTTGAACGTTCGCGCATAATCATTGCCGGTTGGTCTTGCATATATTTTAAAATTGTATCCATGTATTTGATTGACTTTAACCATTCTCCGTTAAAATAACATTTAACTCCCTCTTCATAGAGTTTGTATAATTTTAATTTATTTTTTCCCATTCCGCCTTTATTTGCCAATAGTTCATAAATTGTTACCGGCTGAGATTTTCCTTTTACCGTAATTCGGTCGAGTGTACGAAATTCAAATTTATCCTTTACTAATTCATAGGTATTTTCACTGACGATAATTGCAGTGTTGTAATATTTGTTTATACTTTCAAGGCGACTGGCTAGATTAACATTGTCACCTAAAACAGTGTAATTAATTCGCTTTTCATACCCCATATTACCGACAATTACTTTTCCTGTATGAATTCCCATTCTTGTTCTGAAAGGATATTTGCCTTCACGTTTCCATACGTGTGATAAATTAAAAATCAAATCTTGACATATTAAAGCACTTTTACAAGCTAAATAGGCGTGGTTTTCTAAAGTGTTCGGTGCACCCCAAAATGCCATGATAGAATCGCCGATGTATTTATCGAGAGTTCCTTCATTATCAAGGATTGTACGAGACATAGCAGAAAAATAATCACACAATTGACTTAATAATGCTTGCGGTGGAATAGATTCCGAAATATTTGTGAAGTTTTCTATGTCGGAAAAAAACATAGTCAATTCTTTTTCTTCACCTCCGATATTTGCTTCTTGTTGTTTTTCCATGAGAATACTTACGACTTCGGACGGAATATATTTTTTGAAATTGGTAATTCCTTTTTTCATTCCGTCAAAAGAAGTCAACATTTCATCAATTTCACGTATTGAAGTGCGAATATTGATGTTATCCGAAAGGCTTAATTTTTTTATTTCATTCATTTCCAACGACAAAAGTTTTAATGGTTTGGAAATAAATGCAGATATAAAAAACGACAATATAATTACCAGGATTATAACGAGCAGTGAGATTGCAAAAACGATATTACAGTTTTTGTAAAATGTGTGCATTATATCGCTGTCAGGGATGATAATTCCTATATCTAAGTTTAAACCGGTATTGGTAATAAGACTTGAGAATTGTGAAAAATACATTTTATTAGCAACTTTAAAAGTAAAAGGTTCGTTGTTTTCGGATTGCTGCTTGAAAGATGCGGCAATAACCGTATCATTACATTTTTCGGCAGTTTTTAATTTATTGTCTTCGGAAAATAAAATTTTAGCATTGTTTTTGTGATCTATCGGTTGAGCCAAAATCTGCCCGTTTTTATCGAGGATAAACAATTTAGAATTCGGAGTAATGTTTATTTTTCCTAAAAAAAGCGACAAATCCAAAATATCAATATCAATACATGAAATAGCGTGAAGTTCTCCGTCATCTTTGTAAATAGGCATTGAACATGTAAGTCCGGGCATTTTTGATGCGGAAAAAACATACACGTCTGTCCATGAAAGCTGTTTGTTTTTTGTAGCAAGAGTATACCAACTGCGTCGGCGTGGGTCGTAACCGGTTTGTAAATCCTCGGTATGTGTCGGATAAGATATATTGTAAGCTCGATTTTCATGCACGTATTGAATGTGAATATTTTCGGAATCTTGACTTACGTAACGTCTGGAAAATGAGTTGTCCGGCATTCGCTGTTGCATAATCATTTTTCCATCTGTATCGGCAACATAAACGGAAGTAAAGGTGTCGTTATTTTTTATCATTTGCAAAAAGTAATCAAATTCACGCTCACTGTCGTTCCAAATATTGTCCCAGTCGTTATCCCAATATCTAGTTGCAATTTCATTATTTGCATTTTCGGCTTTTTGAAAGGTAATTTTTGCTTCACTTTTTACGGAATTAAGAATTTCTCCCATTAATTGATTGGCAATAGAATATACGGCCGAACGTGTTCCGGTAAAGAAAATGGTAATTATGACTGCTGCTGTTGTAATTATCAGTATGGTATTAGTAATAATCAATGTATCTCTGATTTTCATTTTCATAATTCTTTTCCTCCTAAAATCGCTTTTAGCATAACAATATTTATTTGTCTATTGACAAAAAATATGATTAATTTTATTTAGTAGTAAAAATTATACTACTAAATAAAAGAGGTAACAAATCATGCAAGAGGAATTATTAAATTCACTTTGTAATATTGGTTTTTCACGAATAGAAGCACAAGTTTATTGTACGTTGGTACCGGAAGAGAAAATGGGAGGATATCAAATAGCGAAGAAATTAAATTTGCAACGACCGTCTGTTTATACGGCACTTTCAAGTCTTGAAAAGCGTGGATTTATTACGGCGATTCCCGGAGAAAAAACGGAATAC
>JBGUUT010000038.1:0-5472 GCA_045133795.1 Spirochaetota bacterium | reverse complement strand
AAAGTCGATATGAGAATTCACGTCCGTCTCGCCGTGTCCCGGAAAATGTTTTAATACGGAAATTATCCCTGCATCACGCTGAGCTTTCACGGTAATCGCCACAAATTCCGCAACTTTTTCCGGGTCTGTTCCGAATGCACGATTGTAAATATACGAATTTTCTGATTCTGCAATATCGCAAACCGGTCCAAATGTAATATCAAAACCAAGCTCTTTTAACATTTTTGCTCGTTCGTATGCTATTTTATATGCATATTTTTTATCGCCACGTTTACCGATGTCACAGGCCGACACTTTTGCTGTTTTATCCCATTTTATTCGGACAACGTCTCCTCCCTCTTGATCCACGCCAATCAATAAATTCGGATTCACTTTCTGTCGCAAATCTTTTATCAATTGTTTAAGCTGTTTTTCATTTTCAATATTTTTCTTAAACAGAATTATACCGCTGACGTAATGTTTTTTCAAAAATTTCACTGTCGCATTTGTTAATTTTGAATCGGGAATGCTTACCATTGACAAAATCCCTTGCTGTTTTTCCAAAGAATAACCGGCAACTTCACGGCATAATTTAGTAAACTTCTTGTCCGTCTCTTTTTCAGTCTGTTTTGTCTGAACTTGATTTTCTTGCGGTTCGATAATTTCCGGTAACGAACTCTTACAAGAAAATAAAAACAATGCTGATATTAATAAAAAGTAATATTTTTTCATTCAAATACTTACCCCAAATTTCTTTTACTGTTTCAAATAATCTAAATAGAATCGAAAGTTAATAAGTAAATATTTATCTTAACCGTCAATATTTTTGTTGATTATTTATTTCCGAAATTAGATAATCGGTCTCATTCCATTTTGCAAGGATAAATTATGAATAAATATGGTTTTATCAAAGTCTGTGCTGCGTCTGTTTACGGAAAAACAGCCGACACAGTTTATAATTGTACACAAATTATCAATACTGTTAAAGAAGCTGCTGAAAAAGGTTGCAGTGTAATTGTTTTTCCGGAATTAAGCATTACTTCGTATTCATGCCAAGATTTATTTCACATTCAAAATCTAAAAAAAGCTGCAATTCAAGGATTGCTGGAAATCAAACGAGAAACCAGAGACATTCCGATTGTAACAATAGTCGGACTTCCCTTGGCAAAAGATAATAACCTTTATAATTGTGCCGCAGTATTGTGCAAAGGAAAGATTTTGGGAATCGTCCCTAAAAGTCACATTCCCAATCATCACGAATTTTATGAACAACGTTGGTTTACTCAACCGACTTTTGATTATCCTCAAACCATCACAATAGAAAAAGAAGAAATTCCGTTCTCAACAGAACTTGTATTTCAAAATGAAGATTCTCCACTCTTTTCATTCGGTGTTGAAATATGTGAAGATTTGTTAGTTCCAATTTCTCCGTCATGCAAAATGACAGCTAACGGAGCCTTAATGATTTTTAACTTATCGGCAAGCAACATTACAGCCACAAAACCTGCTTATCGATACAACTTAATTCAAATGCAATCTGCAAAATTGAACTGTGGTTATATTTACAGTAATGCTTCTGCCGCAGAATCTACGACTGATACGGTTTTTGACGGCGGATGTTTTATTTTTGAAAACGGAGAATGTCTTGCTGAAAGCAAACTTCTTACAATGGGACAGCCCGTTGCTGTTTATGCCGAAATTGATTTGGAAAAACTCCAAGCTGAAAGATTACAAAACAACAACATACAAACCGCAGAAGATGCTGATGATTTTAAAATCTCTTTCAGATTAGAAAGTAACAACTTTTCAGCAAAAAGAAGTTTTCCTCGCCATCCTTTTATACCAACAGATAAAAATGAACTTTCACAGAGATGTGAAGAAATTCTTTCAATCCAAAGTGTCGCTTTAGCACGCAGATTAGAAACTTTGCGTTATCCAAAAGTTGTTATCGGACTTTCCGGCGGACTTGATTCTACTTTGGCATTACTTGTCGCTCTGCGTGCCGTAAAACTACTGGGACTACCTGCAAAAGAAAAGATTTTACCTTTAACAATGCCCGGATTCGGAACTACACAAATGACTCTCGGTGCGGTAAAAGAACTTTGTGAAATTTTAGGATTTTCAAATTTGCGTGAGATTGACATAAAAGACATCAGTACAAAAATGTTTGACATGATTAATCATAATCCGCAAGATTACGATGTAACATACGAAAATGTACAAGCAAGAGCCAGAACTTACCTATTAATGAGCACTGCAAATAAAGAAAACGGAATCGTAGTAGGAACAGGTGATTTATCTGAAATTGCACTGGGATGGTCAACTTACAACGGAGACCACATGAGTATGTACAATGTTAATTGCGGAGTTCCCAAAAGCCTGATTCCTTATTTAATTCATTACGAAGCACTAAAAACAGAAAATGAAAATATAAAAGATACATTGCAAAAAATCGTTGATTTCCCGATTTCACCGGAACTCTTGCCTCCGGGAGCCGACGGAAAGGAAATTTTGCAAAAAACCGAAGAAAAAATCGGACCTTACGAACTTCACGACTTTTTCCTTTACTACTTTACTCGTTTCGGTTTCAGTGCAGAAAAGATTTTATATATGGCAAATGTCGCATTTGACGGAAAATACACATCTGATGAAATTAAAAAATGGCTTGTCACTTTTGTAAAACGCTTTTTTACCAGCCAATGGAAACGTGATTGTGTTCCTGCAGGCCCTAAAGTCGGTTCTGTTGATTTGTCGCCGAGAGGTTCATGGCGTATGAGCTGCGAAAGTTCCGCAAAAGATTTTTTGAAAGACATTGAGTAAATATCGGGGACAGACCTTTATTCTATTTTGAAAGCAAGGTCTGTCCCTGTAATAAAAAAAGCAGACTGCATAAAAAAAGAGCGGAAGTTTTTTCCGCCCTTAAACGCACCGTTAAATACTTTAATACTTACGCAAAATATCAGCCATCAAATCGAATGCCGGAAGAACTGTTTCAAGATTTTCATTTGTCAAAGGTTCGCCGTGAGCCAAGTGGTTACGCAAATCACTTATTTGTTTTAACGTCTCATCACTTAATGCATTTAGAGTTGAATCTTGAAATGCCGGAAACTTCTTAATTTTTTTTATCTTTCCTTCCATTGAACCTGTCGGTTTTACATCCCTTTCCGGATGATTACCTATCAAACCTTTTAAGATTTTATCCAATAGGTTCTCAAACTTTGAGAAATAGAATAAAAGTAAAATTTTAGCAGTAACCTTTTTTTCATCATTTTTAAGACTCTTTTCTATTTCTTTGCGTGCAGTTTTCAAACGCTCATCAAAAGGAATATCCTCATTTTCATAATACTCTACGCATTTTTTTAATTTTTCTTCTAGTTTTTCACTATTCTCTCTCTTTTCATTATCGGAATATATTTTCATTGCCATCGGTGTCAATCCCACTGCGGTCAATCCGATGGTAGAAAGAACATCTTTAGTTGTTATCTTTTCATTAGGATTATTCTGCATTTTCACGGCTTTATCTATTATTTTTGCTGCCGGTAAAATACAACCGACAGCTCCGACCAAAAGAGTTTCAGGTAAATCTTTTTCATTAGGTATCATTTTCTTTGCAAAATCATCCAGTCCCGCATTTGATGTCCCTTCAGTGTTTTTTATCTTATCGTTTAATGAATTGACACTGTTATTGATACCGTCAAAAATGGATTTTAAAACATCATCCATTATTTTACCTCGCTAAGATTTTGCTTTTGACCATTCAAAAAATTACTAATCAATTTATAAGTTTCTATCATTAAATCAATGTCATAAGCAGTAGAATTCGCCAATAATTTATTATACAAATCCTGCATCTTATCGATTTTCAAATCGTTAATGACCGACTCGATTTCTTTACATTCATTTAATCTTTGGTCAGTAATCACCTTAATTTTCTTCAATTTATCAGTAAGATTGTCATTTTCATCAAATACGACAGTTAAATTCTCTGAGATTATATCTATTTTATTACCTTGCAATCTTTCTATTTCATTTTTCAACAAATTCGTAATCACCTTATCAAACTCTTTGAAAGAATCTAAAAAAGGTTTATGCATAGCTTCGAGAAAAAACTCAATTTGCTTTTTTATCTTGCTAATCTCTTTGTTTTGCTTTTTTACTTCCTTTTCCAATGTTTCAGCTTCAGAATTAACTTCATTCTGAGAGGAAGCCCCTTTTAGCAGAAAAAAAACTACCCCGACAACAGCAACAATCCCCCAAATCAACCAATCTTCCATCTACCCTATCTCCACCCAAAATTTTAAAAATTTACTTTTAAACAAAAGCGTTGACAAATTACTTTTTTTTTTTACAAGTGCAACTGTTTTTGCAACAAATCGGAATCCTTAGTAAAGATGGGGCTTTAAAGGCATTCTTTGAATGCCAAACTATTTTTATTTTAAGGAGGCCAATCATGGCAAAAACATCAGTATCTCAACCGGGAAATCCATACCACTCTACAGGCGGAAACTTTCCGTCAAAGACCGGTAATCCTAGTGGCGGTAACAGAGGAAACAATCCTCCGAGCCGATAAGCTTAGGCGGTTGTACTGAAAAAAAACTTCACGTTTTCTCTCTCTGTAACAGGAGAGAGTTTTTCTTAAAACAAAAAAATGTTCTTTGATTCAAAACTCGGACAAATCCTTAAAGATAAAAGAGGGACTTTAAGGGCGTTACGCCTACTAATTTTATTTTTAAAGGAGGGTCACTATGACTCATGATGAATTTTGGATTAAAGAATTTGGTTACAAAGAGGTAGCTTACGATTTTGCCGGGAGAGAAATCCACCGTGATTGCCATGGGGATTCTTGGTCATCATACGGCTGGGATGTAGACCACATCATGCCTGAGTCTAACGGAGGCACTGACAGATTGTCAAATCTTCAGATTGTCAACATCAAGACAAACAGGGAAAAAGGTTGTGACACTACATTCTACGCCAACGGACGACGTTTCCAGGTAAAACATTCAAGAAGCTACTATGACACAGAAGCAAACTACAATTACAGTAGCAAAGACTATGTCATTGTAAAACTCTAAGTAACCGCTCCCTCTTTAACAGGGGGAGTTTTTTTAATAAAAAAATGGTGGCACCAAATAGAGTTGCAATCCAAAAAAGTAATGAAAATAAAGGCAGACGTGCCGGTAATTCAGCATTGAAATCAACGCTTTTTTAGATTGCACAAAAATGTAAAAAATCAGAAAGGAGTTATTAAGAAAAATGTTAAAGTACGCTCTGCGTGAGAACTTACTCACACCGGAACCAAACGATTACATGGCACAAGTAACAGACAGCCAGTCATACAACCTCGAAAAAATTATCGACAAGATGATTGAAAGAGGCTCTACTCTTACAAAAGCCGACATCACTGCTACAATGCAAATCTACACGGAAACAATCTGCTCTTTACTGGAAGAGGGATTTCAAATCAACACACCGCTGATAAATACTTCTATG
>JBGUUT010000037.1:0-10954 GCA_045133795.1 Spirochaetota bacterium | reverse complement strand
AACGCGGAATTAAAAAAGGCGATAAGGTCGCAATTTTAATGTTTAACTGTTTGGAATGGTTACCGATTTATTTTGGTATTTTAAAATCCGGAGCTATTGCGGTACCGTTCAATTTCCGTTTTGATACAGAAGAAATTAAATATTGTGCAGAGTTGGCAGAAGTTGATGTTCTTATATTCGGAACGGAGTTTATAGGACGAATCGAGTCTATATGTGAGAAATTGAGTAAAGGTAGACTTTTGATTTTCGTAGGAGATAACTGCCCTACATTTGCAGAAAGTTATCATGCTTTAGTTGCGGATTGTTCAAGCCGTGCTCCTTTAGTGCGAATTGAAGATGAAGATGCAGCTGCGATTTATTTTTCATCGGGAACTACAGGTTTTCCGAAAGCTATATTGCATAATCACGAAAGTCTTATGCAGGCTGCACAAATGGAACAAAAACACCACGAAACAGGTCGTGATGATGTTTTCTTGTGTATTCCGCCTTTGTACCATACAGGAGCAAAATTTCATTGGATGGGAAGTCTTGTAGCAGGAAGTAAAGCCGTGCTTTTAAAAGGTACGCAACCTGATGTTATTTTAAAAACGATTTCACAGGAAAATTGTTCTATAGTTTGGTTGCTTGTTCCTTGGGCTCAGGAAATATTAGAGGCTCTTGACAGAGGCGAATTAAAACTTGAAGACTACAATTTGTCACAGTGGAGATTGATGCACATCGGAGCTCAGCCTGTTCCGCCGTCATTGATAAAACATTGGAAAAGTTACTTCCCGTCTCACAAATATGATACGAATTACGGATTGTCGGAATCTACCGGACCGGGCTGTGTACATTTGGGAATGGAAAACATTCATAAAGTCGGAGCAATCGGAATCCCGGGATATAGATGGCAATGTAAGATTGTTGATGAAAACGGAAATGAAGTAAGCCAAGGCGGTGTCGGTGAACTTTGCGTAAAAGGTCCCGGTGTTATGACTTGTTATTATAATGATCCAAAATCTACAGCAGAGGTATTGAAAGACGGCTGGCTTTTTACCGGGGACATGGCAATGATGGATGAAGACGGTTTTTATTTTCTGGTAGATCGTAAGAAAGATGTAATTATAAGCGGCGGTGAAAATATTTACCCAGTTCAGATTGAAAACTTTCTTTCTAATCATCCAAAAGTAAAAGATGTTGCGGTAATCGGTTTGGCTGATAAACGTCTCGGAGAGATTACAGGAGCGATTATATCAATAAAAGACGGTATGGAATGTACTGAAGCTGAGATTGAAGAATTTTGTTTGGATTTACCGCGTTATAAGCGTCCTAAGAAGATTATATTTGCAGATGTTCCGAGAAATGCTACCGGAAAAATTGAAAAACCGGCATTGCGTAAGAAATACGGTGTTGAAAATCTTGTTGCACAAGAAAATATGGGATAAATAATTGGGCTGTCCGTACTTTTTTGGGGCAGCCCTTTTTTTGATGTTAATTATTGAATGGATAATTTTTCATGTTTTCCGTTAATAGAAAATATTATCCATTCTGCGATATTTACCGCATGATCTCCGATACGTTCAAAATATTTTGCAATCAATAGCAAATTAGTAGCATCTTCCCCACATTCACAGTCTTCATGAATCATTTGTATTAAATCTTTTTTTACTCGGAAAAAGAGTTTGTCTACTTTTTCATCGTGTCTGATAACGTTTTTTGCGATTTCAAGGTTTTGTGCGATATATGATTTTAGGCAGTTTATAAGCATTATGATTGTTTCTTTTGCCATTTGCTCTATATGTTCTAATTTTTTTATATGTGCTTGATTGACCGTTTCGATTGTTAATTCTGCAATACTTGTAGCATGATCCCCGATTCTTTCCATGTCGGTAATCATTTTTAATGTTGCCGAAATAAATCTTAAATCTTTAGCGACCGGTTGTTGTTGTAATAAGAGTTGTAAGCAAAGATTTTCAATTTTTCTTTCTTGTCTATCAATTTCGTTATCAGATTTTATAATCTCATTTGCTTTCTTAATATCCTTATGAATTAATGCATCCAGAGTATTTTCAATAGCTTGTTCTATAATATTTCCCATGTGAATCATTTCTTGATTCAATTCATTTAATTGTTCATCAAATCTTTTTCGCATTTTAACCAAATCTCCCTGTAATATAGTCTTCCGTACGTTTGTCTTTCGGAAAAGAGAAAATATCTTTGGTATTTCCGTTTTCAACAATTTCACCCAGTAAAAAAAATACTGTTTTTTCTGAAATACGTACTGCTTGTTGCATGTTGTGTGTAACCATGACAATCGTGTATTTTTGTTTTAATTCTTGTACCAATTCTTCAATCTTTTGAGTTGAAATTGGATCGAGTGCGGAGGTCGGCTCATCCATTAGAATTACATCCGGTTGAATCGCTAATGCTCTGGCGATACAAAGTCGTTGTTGCTGACCGCCTGATAGTCCCAAAGCGTTCTTTTTAAGTCTGTCTTTTAATTCATCCCAAATTGCAGCTGCTCGCAGTGATTTTTCTACAATTTCATCAAGGCGTGATTTGGAAGTAATACCGTGAGTTCTCGGACCGTATGCAATGTTGTCGTAAATACTCATTGGAAAAGGATTTGGTTTTTGAAAAACCATGCCGACCTGTTTTCGAAGTACATTTACGTTGATGTCATAAATATTTTCATTGTTTAATTTTATTTCTCCGGTAATCTTACAATCATCTATCAAATCATTCATTCTGTTTAATGATTTCAGCAGAGTCGATTTTCCGCATCCGGACGGTCCTATAAATGCAGTAATTTTTTTGTCCGGAATATCGAGTGTTATATTTTTGAGGGCATGAAAGTTTCCGTAGTATAAGTTTAAGTCTGTAATATTGATTTTATCCATTATTATTTCCTTATTTTGCAAAAGTTATTTTCTTGGCTAACAACGATGAGGTCGCATTTATCAGCAAGACTATTACGAGTAAAATTACTGCTGTGGCATACGCTTGATTTGTATGCAGTCCTTCTGAAGATAAAATATACATGTGAACCGAAAGTGTTCGTCCGGATGAAAATAAATCAGACGCAATGTTTGCAACCGTTCCGGCGGTGTAAATCAATGCGGCAGTTTCACCGACGATTCTCCCCGTCGAAAGTATTACGCCTGATAGTATTCCGGGGACGGCACATGGCAAGACAACTTTAAATATTGTACGAAGTTTTCCTGCTCCCAGTCCGAAAGATGCTTCTCGATACGTTTGCGGTATAGCCAATAACGCTTCTTCCGTAGTTCTGATGATTATAGGTAAAATCATAATGTACAATGTGAATATTCCGGAAATAACGGAGTATCCCCATTTCAGTGCTGTTCCGAAAAATAACAGTCCGAATAATCCGTAAATGATAGATGGAATTCCGGTGAGCGTTTCAGTTGTAATTCTGATTATTTTCACTAATTTATTAGTGGCTTTGGTATATTCTGTAAGATAAATTGCTGCGAATATTCCGAAAGGTACAGCAATCAGTAATGTCAATAATGTTATGCATAAAGTATTAAGCAATGCCGGGATAAGCGACACATTTTCGGAAGTATATTTTCGGGCGAATAAGCTTCTGTTTATGTGCGGAAAACCGTTGATTAAAATGTGAGCAATTATGAAAATGATTACAGCTACGGTGAAAAATGCAGCAATGTATAAAAGAGAACGTAAGGCTATCGAAATAAAGTTGCTTTTTTTCATTATGTATTCCTTTTTAATTTTATTAAAGAGAACAAAAGATTGATAATCATGATGAAGATGAATAAGACAACTCCCGTAGCGATAAGAGCATCTCTGTGTAAATCTGCGGCGTATCCCATTTCAATTACAATATTTGCGGTTAAAGTTCTGATACCTCTTAATATTCCGTTAGGCATTCTGGCTTGATTTCCGGCTACCATTATTACCGCCATGGTTTCACCGATTGCACGCCCTATTCCTAATATTATTCCTGCAATTATGCCGGATTTTGCAGCCGGTAATATAACGAAAAATGTGCTTTGTTCTTTTGTGGCTCCCAGTGCAAGAGCTCCTTCGTAATAACTGTCGGGAACGGTACGAAGTGAAGCTTCACATACACTGATAATTGTAGGTAAAATCATTATTCCCAGTAAAAGTGAGGCCGTGAGAATGCTGTTTCCGGTACCGGCGAAAGTATCCCTGATAAACGGAACAAGTACGACCATTCCCCAGAAACCGTAAACTACTGACGGAATTCCCGCCATTAAATTTATTATCGGTTTGAGGATTTTGTATAATTTTTTAGGACAAAACTTTACTAAGAATGTGGATGTCAGAACTCCGACCGGAACAGCGGTGATTATTGCGATGAAAGTCACATATAAACTTCCGAGTATCATAGGATAAATACCGTAAACATCGATTCCCGGTTTCCATTTTTTACCGAATAAAAAAGAGATAAAACCGATTTTATTTATCGCCGGGAGACCGTTGGCAAACAAAAATATGCAAATCAACGCTAAAGCAAGTATAGAAATACAAGCTGATAAGAGAAAAAATATTTCAGCTGTTTTTTCCTTTATCTGTATGTCGTTAAAAAAATTACGTCGGCAGATAAAGTCTTTTTTGTTTTTCGTAATTGATTGCGTCAGATAACCAATCATATTACTTTTATTTGCAGCAAAGATGTTATTTTGTTTCATTTTCTAAATCCTTCCAGTGTAAAATTTCACCTGTATAGATTTTTCGCACGTCTTCGATGTTGAGATTGGTTATTGGATTGGCATTGTTTATAATTACGGTAATTCCGTCTAAAGCAATGGTTAATGAGGACAGCCCTTTTGCAGTTTCCGAATCTTTCAGATTTCTGGAGGCCATTGCGATATCACAGATTCCTTGTGCTGCCGACGCTATTCCTGTAGAACTGTCGTTTGTTTGAATGTCAATTTGTACATTTACATTGATTTGTTGATATGCTTCTTTTAATTTTTCCATTAACGGAGATACGGAAGATGAACCGGCAATTACGATTTTTCCTGCAGGCATTTGTGAAATAAAAGACTGATTTGCGGTTACGGGAATGTAATTATTATTTTCAATAATTTTTTGTCCCTCTTCGCTCATTATGAAATTAATAAAATCTAGAGTAACTATGTTGTTGTTTTTTCCTATTGCGATATTAAAAGGACGTGAAAGTTTATATGTTCCGTTTTTTACATTTTGTACTGTAGGCGGGATTTTTTCGATATGAACAGCTTTTACCGAATTATTTAATGCTCCTAAAGATATGTAACCGATTGCATATTTATCAGTATTTACATTTGTAATCATTACGGAAGTATTATTTGTGATACTTGCCTCTTCTGTTGTCATATCGACTTTTTGACCTTTTGCATTTTTTTGCTCTATTCCGATAAGTTCGATGAATGCTCCTCTTGTTCCGGAACCGTCTTCACGGGAAATAACATTGATTTCGGATTTAGATTTCCAGACATCTTTTTTTGCTGCAAATACAGGCATTGTATTCGTTGATACCAGTGTGGCAGTCAGTAAAGTGATTAGATGTTTTTTTGCTTTCATTTTTTCGCTCCGTAAAATAATAATTTTGAAAAATTATCCCGACCGGCATAATTTTCGAGACAAAAGGTACATTTACAATGTAAAGAGAGCAACGTCGGGTTTGTAAAATGTAGGTTAAAGTTGTGAGAGTGTTTTTTTGCTTTAAGCTGTCTTTTAAAGATGTTTTATAAGTTCTGATGCGATAAAAAGGGATTTCGGGTATAAAATCAACGTGTTGTTACATGCGTTAATTTTACATAGATTTAACAAAGATTGTTTTTTAGTTTTACATAAATATAGTAAGTTAGCGTGTATTTTTTATGAGACTGAAGGAAAAACGACATGGCATTGATTTATATTGTTGAAGATGATGATAATATTCGTGAAATAGAAAAGTTTGCATTAAAAAATAACGGTCATATTATTTATGATTTTGCAGATACTCAATCTTTTTTAAAAAAGATAAGTGATAAAATCCCAGAGCTTGCCATAATTGACGTAATGTTGCCGGACAGAGACGGTTATGAAATAGTCGAAGGTCTGCGGGCTAATCCTAAAACAAAAAAACTTCCTATTATAATGGTTACGGCTAAAACAACGGAACTTGATATGATACGCGGGCTTGAACTCGGAGCTGATGATTATATCAAGAAGCCTTTTTCGGTAATAGAATTGATGACACGTGTAAAGGCTTTATTACGTCGTTCCGCAATGGACACGGAACAGGAAAAAGTAATGGAATTGGGGAATATCGTACTTAATGACAAAAGACATTTTGTGAGTGTCGACGGAGAACAGATTGAATTGACTTATAAGGAATTTGAACTTTTAAAGTTTCTTATGATAAACACCGGAATCGTAATGACACGTGAGAGCATTATGCATTCTGTATGGGGAGTAGATTTTGAGTTGGAATCGCGAACCGTAGATATGCATATAAAAACATTGCGTCAAAAACTTAAGACCGGAGCTGAACGAATTAAAACAATAAGAAATGTCGGCTATGTAATGGAGTAAATTATGGCTGTATATATGAGGAAGCGAATTAATATTCAATTGGCATTTTTTACTCTGTTTGTAATTTTGACAAGCGTTTTCGTGATGTCATTTTTATTTTATGACATATTAAAAAAACAGGTTTTTGAGGATTTGCGTATAAATGCGAATGTTATTAAAAATGTTGATGAAACGAGATTTAATGATTTTAAAGATTTACGAATTACCAAGATAAGTTCAAGCGGCGTTGTTTTGTTTGATAATAACGCAAATGTGGGAGACATGGATAATCATGCATATCGTCCGGAAGTTGAGGAAGCTCAAAAGAATGGTTTCGGTCGAAGTGCAAGGCGTTCACGAACTCTTAATCATAATACATTTTATTATGCACTAAGGCTTGATGACGGAGCTGTTTTGCGTGTGGCACACAGTGCAGCAAATGCGTTTGGAATAATAACTAATGCTATTCCGGTAATAATTGTGATTGTCGGCGTAATGTTGATGATTATTGTGATATGTACGCGTTTCGTGACGGCCGGTTTGATTCGTCCGATAGTTAATATGACAAAATATATCGATGATGTCAGTTGTGTTGAGCCGGTTTATAATGAATTATTACCGTTTGTTAATACAATAAGAGAGCAACATGAGAATATTTTAAAAAGTGCAAAAATGCGTCAAGATTTTACGGCGAATGTTTCTCATGAGTTAAAGACTCCGCTTACCGCAATTTCCGGTTATGCTGAATTAATAGAAAACGGTTTGTGTAATGCAAATGAAATTGTTCGTTTTTCTCATGAAATCAGACATAATTCACAGAGATTGTTGTCTTTAATAAATGACATAATAAAACTTTCGGAACTTGACAGCATGAATGATGAAATAGCATTTGAGATTTTTGATTTGTGCGATGTTGTATCAAAGTGTGTTGATGTAATGAAAGTGAATGCTCAAAGAAGTGATGTATCTATAAATTTTGAAAACACCGGAAATAAGGTGGAATTAAATGCTAATCGTGAAATGATAACGGAACTGATTTATAATCTTTGTGATAATGCAATTCGTTATAATAATAAAAAAGGACGAGTTGATGTATATGTAGAATGTATTAATGATAAAAAAAGATTGATTGTTACCGATACCGGAATCGGGATTTCGCAGGAACATCAAGAACGTATTTTTGAGCGTTTTTATAGGGTAGATAAAAGTCGTTCCAGACAAAGCGGCGGAACCGGACTTGGTTTGGCAATAGTAAAGCACATAGTAGCTTTGCATAATGCCACAATACAACTTAGCAGCTTTCCGGGGAAAGGTACAAAAATAGTTATTACTTTCTAAAAAATATTTTCACAGTGTCAGACCTGTATTCCGCTTTGGTATGCAGGGCTGAGAAAATGCTACAAATGACGAGTTTCTAATTTTTTAAAAAGAAAATAGCAAACAGCACTGAATGTGATTCCAATGACAATTCCGGCTAAAACATCTGACGGAAAATGTACATACAGATATAACCTTGAAAATGCAATTAACACAGCCAGGATTCCTGTCGGTATCCAAAGTTTGTGTTTGAAGCAAAATAAAGTCGTGACTACTGTAAATGAACTTGCGGTGTGCCCTGACGGAAAAGAAAATCCGCCGGGAGTATTTATCAATAATTCAAAAGCCGGGTTTTGAATAAACGGACGCGGTCTGGCAACTAATGGTTTTAATATCAGTCCGTAAACAACCGCATTTAAAACAAAAGTTACTCCCATTACAATGCCGATTTTTCTGTACTTAGGAATGCAAATCATGATAGCTGTAATTGCAATCCACACAGCTCCCCCGTTTCCCAGCATTGTAACTAATGTCATAAAAAAATCGCCGAACGGAGTGCGTAACGTTTGTATAAAATTTAATATTGCAAAATCTATTTCTGTAATCATGTTTTCTCGTTTGATAAAATTTGATTGATGATTCCGTTTGGTTGTTTGAGAATTTTAGCACCTCGTGTGATTTTACACAAACTTACGTGAAGTTCTTTGGCGATATTTCGCTGAGACTCACCTTCTTTAAGTTTTTTCATCAATTCCCAGCGTAGTTGAATATCTTCAAGTTCTTTTTCCGAAAGAATCTCTTTGAAAAAAGCCTCGATTTGTTCTACGTCGGGAAGTTGATTAACGGAATTACAGATTTCTCTTAAAGAATTATCCATTCAGTTCCTCTTTTGTAATTTTGTATTGTGCTCCGCAATATCTGCAACTTGTCTCATAGCAGTTGTTTTCAGAAAGAAATTCCTGCAAGTCTTCCGGCTTTAATGATTTGAGTACATTTTTAACCTTATCGGAACTGCACTTACAATTAAACTGAACGCTTCTTGTTCCTATAATATCCATGTCTAATGAATTAAACATTTCAAAAATAGCCTGTTCGTCTTTACAAAGAATATCTGTAAGATTAGTTATCTTTTGAAATTCATCATACATGTTTTTTATTTCTTCTTCAGTCACACCGGGTAATCCCATTAACATCAAACCGCCGGCACACAAGATTTTATTATTCTTGTCTACCGATAAGGCAATATTTACCGCAGATTGAATCTGTAGAGACTGTTCCAAAAATAATGAAAGGTCCTGTGCTATTTCGCCAGTTTCTATAACGACAATAGATTGATACGGAGCACTGTTACCAGTCTCACGTGATACTGTCAATTCCCCGAATCCGATATATGGCTCGGTGCTGAACTCTCCGTCTTGTACGCTTCTTTCGATAAAATCAAGTTGTGAATTATCAATAAAACCGCGAATATTACCTGCACCGTCAGTTTCTATACTTAGCTTTTTTACCGGACCGGTACAATCCCATGTCATTGCAAGTCTGTCATCCGGATTTTTTAAATTGCCTGATAATAATATGCTTGCCGTTAATGCTCTGGCAAAAACGGCTGTCGAAACATTATTCATCTGGTGTGCAGTTTGAACTTGTGTCGCACAATTTTTTATAGATGTAAAATACCCTACTAAATTTCCCTTTTGTGAAATCGCAGTAATGATAAAGTCGTCATTTTGCATTTTCTAGCTCCAATGTTCCAGAAATAATGTAGCTTCTTTAAGTTCTTGCTTTAATGCATTTCGTCCAGTTCCGCCGGGAAGTTCTCTTTTTGCCAAGAACTTTTCGATGTCTCCCCAGTCGTCTCCGATATCTTTGAAATGTTCGGAATATTGAAGTAAATCATTTTCTGAAAGTGAAGTTAAATCTTTTTTCTGATTAACCATTTCCAAAACAATGCGTCCTACAATGTGGTGTGCTTCTCTGAACGGTAAACCGCTTTTTGCCAGATAATCAGCCAATTCTGTAGCAAAAGAAAGTGAATCGATAGAAGCACTCATTCTTTCCTTATTAATTTTCATACTGTCGATTAAAATTGTAGTTACTTGCAATAAATCAATGATTGTTTCAAGTGAATCAAATACTGCTTCTTTATCCTCTTGTAAATCTTTGTTGTATGTAGACGGCAAACCTTTTAATGTTACAAATAAACCTGTCATGTTACCTATTAAACGACCTGTTTTTCCGCGTGTAAGTTCCAAAGAGTCAGGATTCTTCTTATTCGGCATAATTGAAGAACCTGTAGTAACTTTATCGCTCAAGTCAAAGAATCCGTATTGTTCTGATGAGAATAAAATAAAATCTTCTGCAAGTCGTGATAATGTAATAGATAAAATAGAGATATTAGAAAGTGTTTCCAATAGAAAATCTCTTGATAAAACACCGTCCATTGAATTGCATGATATTCTTGTAAAATCTAAATCTTTGCGAAGATTTTCACGATTTATCGGGTATGCAGAACCTGCTAATGCTGCACTTCCGAGGGGCAATGTAGAAATTCTGTCCAATGAACCGGAAAAACGCTCAACATCACGAGACATTGAAAAGAAAAATGACATTATATAATGAGAAAATAAAACCGGTTGTGCCTGTCGTAAATGAGTAAATCCCGGCATAACGGCATCTTGATTGTCTTCTGCAAGTTTTAACAATGAAGCAAGTAATTCGCATAATTCGGCAATTACTGTTTTGACTTGATTGTAAACATACATTCTTACATCTGTAGCAACTTGGTCGTTTCTGCTTTTACCTGCATGGATTTTTTTTGCAATATCGCCAATTTTTTCGGCTAATAAGCTTTCTACTCCCATATGAATATCTTCAGTATCTTCCGGGAAGATAGTAATTCCCTTTTCTTCAATTTCTTTTTCAAGTTCTTTAAGTCCGTTGGCAATTGCCTGATAGTCTTTTGAAGAAAGAATACCGATACGATTTAATTCTTTTGAATATGCGGTATTTAATGCAATATCTTCTTTAAACATTTTAATATCAAAACCAAGAGATTGGTTCATTTTTTCAAATAACGGTGCGTTAGACTCTGTAAAACGTCCTGCCC
>JBGUUT010000036.1:0-32000 GCA_045133795.1 Spirochaetota bacterium | reverse complement strand
GGATTTTCTTTATCCACGTTAATATTAATCACTTTCACGGATATTTCAAGCGGATAATTCGCATTTTCAAGCTGATTTTTTAACTTGCCGCCAAGTTGCATGAATGCATCGGATAATTTCATCACACTTTCTGTCGGATAATCGTCTTTGCCATTGTAAAAAACATAGAATTCCGGCACGGGAAGCTTTACGAGTTTACGCCCGAATTTCTCGTCTTTTGTTGTTATCTTCTCGTAAATCCTGGCGATGTATTCCAGAAAACGAAACGGCATATTCTGATTAATTGTCGATTGATGTTCAATCAAAATCACGATTTTCCCATCGATAAGCATAGCTATATCATTATAGTATTTCATGTAGAGTACTTGCTCCAGCATAACCGGCTGAATGTCCGTAGTTTTCACATCGAGATTTGTACCATGTAAAGCGTTGTAGAGCGAGATGAAATTTTCCTTTGCTGTCACATCATAAGCGAATAGGTCGACAAAGACTGAATCTTTGTAATTACGGTTTGTTTTTTGCATTAATTAGAACCTCTTAAAAAATAAATTAGAGAAAAAATCTCTACTTATCTTTAATGTACTTGATAGGTATTTTTATTGCACTGTTCGGGATGGCTTTACACTTTTTTTATTTTCCCTGGATTGAAAACCTCAATAGATTCGTTTCTAGCAAATAAAAACTGAAAACGGAAAGATGAAAAATAAAAAAGAGAGAATGAACTCTCCACTGCACTGCAAAAAAAAACTTAAACCTGCAAAGGTTTATTCCTTACACTTGGTAAGATTGGTTTTTTACATATTTTATGTTCAAGCCAGCTCGAATGATGTGTTTAAGCCAGCTTGAATGATGTGTTTAAGACTCTTACAAACAGTTGTTTAAGACAAATTTCCGTCATGCTGAATTTATTTCAGCATCTCATTATATGTTCACATTAGAATAGACGACTGTCCCCGATTCTAAATCTGAACTAAAACTTGTAATCTTGACTTAAAAAAAGTTTGCAGTTATAATATTTGCCAATTTTGCGGTGCGGAATAACAGTAAATAATATAAACAGAGAAAAGGAGAAACGTCATGATTATTGTAAAAAATGTGTACTTATATAATGATATTTCTCTTGTAAATCAGAGCAGTCTCGGATTTTTTCCGGAGGCTCTTTTTTTTACGCATTAGCGGTATTTCGACTACGCTATGCTCGATATTTACTGAAGTAAATATTTAGTTGCTCACTGACCGCAAAGAATAAAAAAAATCAACTTTCCGTACGGAGAGTTTAAATAAAATTATTTTAAAGAGAGGAAAACAATGATTAAGATTAAAAATTTGTTGCTGAAAGCTGTAGCAGTATTTACAATTATAATGATGTTAATAAACTGTTCTGAAGTAGTTGATGAAAATGAGACTTCAACAACAGACGAAATCGTAAAAGAAGAGACAAAAGAAGATGAAACGAAAGACAATGATGAAAAAGACAAAGTAACAAAAAATAACATTGTTGCTACTATACTAGGACTTCCAGTAGGAACACATACTATAAAAATGACAGGTGAAATATCAGATATTACTATCTCAGAAATCGAAGAAGCATTGAAAAAATTATCTCCATACACTTTTGTAAATCTTGATTTAAGCGAAACTACTGGTTTGACAATTTGCGGTGACTGGGAGTTCTATAATTGCAGCCGTTTAACAAGCATAACAATCCCCAATAGTGTGACTTCTATCGGTGAGAATGCATTTGGCTATTGTGATAAATTAATAAGCGTGACAATTGGCAATAGTGTGACTTCTATCGGTAACTGGGCATTCAATAATTGTAAAAGTTTAACAAACGTAACAATCCCCAACAGCGTGACTTCTATCGGAGAGAAAGCATTTGCTAGCTGTACAGGCTTAACAACAGTGATAATCGGCGATGGCGTAACTTCTATCGATAGTGGAGCATTCGATGATTGTTCGAATTTAAGAAATTTGAATATTAGCGAAAGTAATGTAACATATAAAAGTGATAAAAACTGTATTTACAGTAAAGACGGAACAATTTTATATCTTTTTTACGCAAAAGGAGTAGTTAAAGCAACAATTCCTGATGGCGTAACTTCTATTGCTGAATATGCCTTCTTTAATTGTGGTAACTTAGTAAGTGTAACAATCCCCGACAGCGTAACTTCCATTGGCAATTTTGCATTCGATAGTTGTGATAGTTTAACAAATGTAACAATTGGAAAAGATTTGACTTCTATCGGTCGTTATGCATTCTTCTATTGTAAAAGTTTAACCAGCGTGACAATCCCCGACAGTGTGATTTCTATCGGTGAGTGTGCATTTGCTAGCTGTACAAGTTTGGTAAATATAGTAATCCCGGATAATGTGACTTTTATCGGTAATTCTGCGTTCGATAGTTGTAGTAACTTAACAAGTGTGATAATTCCTGATAGCGTGACTTCTATCGGTTATGAGGTATTTGATGGTTGCACAAGTTTAACAACGGTAAATTATAAGGGAACGGAAGAGCAGTGGGAAAAGATAAATATAGGAACTAACAGTAATTCTTATTTAACAAGTGCTACTATAAATTATAATTACAGCGGTGAGTAGAATTTAGTACTTAACTATGAGAGCGTAGATTTTTTCCTTCGCTCTTTTTTTCTCAAACCTATTTAGGTTTAGAGTTCCTTTTGCCGGCAAAGCCCGGCGAGTTCTGGTCGTTTTGGGTTCAAAACGTGTAAGGGGTTAGAAACTTTTCTTTTTTTGTCTCAAAATGAGCAAAATTGTCACACGGCTTCGATTTTTTTGAAATTAACTGTTTAATATTTTTCTACTAAATGGATAGACCGTTACAAATAGTTGTTTAAAACTGTTACAGTAAAAAGATTGCAGAGGAGAAATATAAAGATGGTAAATAATGAATTAACTAAAAAGGTAAATAAATCCTCTGCTGATAAATTCGAACTTGGATATAGAAATTTTCTTACGTACTCAACTTGCTTATTTTCACACTCATAAATATGGAGGCACCGCTTATCTTGATAGAAACTTTTTCTCAAAAAACACAATAGCCAAAAATTTAATAATTTGATACAAAACGAAATTAAAAATCTAATTGCAACTTTACGTGCTAAAATAGATTTTATTATAGAAAACGTAATTTTAGCAAATGATTAAATCTATGGAGTAAAAAGTATGGATGATTATTTAGAGATTTTTCATCACTATAAAGAACATAAAGACATCGTAGATTTAATTCACGACATTCAAAAACTTCGTTATTACTATTCAACACAACAATTTGATTTAATGCACCAACATATAAGTAATTTAACAACAAAATATTCATTTGAAACTACCTTGTGGAACGCAGTAAATACAACTCTACCAAACTCATATCAAGAAGCATATCTAAATGCGGAGAATTTCTTAAAAGTAAAAGGTTTTGCTATGTTGATTAAAAAAGGCTATCAAATATCACAAAATTAACACCAAATTTGCCTATGTTGTCAGACTTATGAAGATGTATCAGAAATTAACAAAATAAGAGAGGCTATTATGTATCAAGATATATTTAAGAGAATTATCGATGCCTCACAAACAGAATCTTTAACGTTTTTTGTTGGTGCAGGTATATCAAAGCTTTCCGATGCACCAAAATGGTCAGAATTGATAGATGCATTTTCTGAAAGCCTTGGGCGAACTAAAAAAACTTCTTACAGTAATGAAGAGTATTTGAGCATACCTCAGATGTATTATTACTCAATAAATCAAGACGACGGTCAGTATTACGATTTTATAAGTAACTGTTTTGGGAGTAAAAAGCTTGTTCCCAACGCAATTCATAAAATGTTACTTGACTTGAATCCGCGTGCATTTATTACGACAAACTTTGACGTTTTACTTGAAACAGCAGCTGCAGAAAACTGCCAAAGTTTTAAAGTAGTTGCTTGTGATAATGAAGTTTCCGAAATTAACGGAAATAGGTTTATTTTAAAGCTTCATGGAGACTTGAAACACAAAAATATTGTTTTGAAAGAAGAGGACTATCTTAACTATAGCGAAAAATTCAAGTTAGTCGAAACTCTCTTGAAGTCGATTTTTGCAACAAATACAGTGGTATTTATTGGATATGGACTCAATGACTACAATATCAAACTGATTTTGAATTGGACAAAAACGCTTCTAAAGGAAAAATTTAACAAACCCATATTCATATATACAGATGATGCGGAACTTTCAAAAGATGAACTACAATATCATGAGTCTAAAGGATTACGTGTTGTAGACTATCGACACTGTACTGATAACGAATCTACCTCTTTCATCAATAGATACAAGAGTGTGCTGAACGCTATAAATAATTTTTCAAAGTTTTCAGTTAAAGGGAAAGATGAAAAAGAAACTTTTCAAGTACTATATGATTTATTGGTACCATTAGATAAAATGGAAGCTCTACGAATACAAGATATTCAAGAAAAACTTCATAATAATGTTATTATCGACAGTCGTGGTTTAATCAATATATCTGTTGGTGAAAACATGTTGTTTAAATATTTTGTTGCTATAAACGATATGGATGAAAATGAAAGGAATAAACTAAATATTGATACATTACAAAAATACCAAACTATTATCTCAGTGCTTTCAAAGGCACAAATCAAAGGGATTCTCTGTATTGATCATAAGCTGCAGACTATTTCTGATGACAATTTTGTTTTTGGTAATCCGTGTTGTATGCAATTTGACTATATTAAAATGCAAGAGTATGTTTTTAAAGAATACGACAATTACTATGATAATTATCAAAAAGCATATTATTTAGCAAAATTATCTCGTTACACGGAATCTTATGAATTGTTTGTAAGTGTTGCTACAGAGGCGTATATTGCAAATGATTATCTTTGGCATTTTTTGGCACAGACAAATCGCTATGTAGTTTATCAAGCAATGAAAAGCGTAAACAATAACTTGATGTATCACAACACATTTGACTTTGATGGACTAAAAGGCGGTGTTATTAGTTCTGAGCAAGTTAAACATATGTTCGAAAGGTTGCCTATTGAATTTCAAAATAAGTACCAGTGCTTCAAGAAAATTACCTCTTTTAATATATTATATGAAAACTCATACTATTCCTTCCTAGATGGAATGAAATTACAAGATGCTATTGATTCCAACACACAAGAGTGGGGTGTTACAAGTGCCGATAAGGTTATTTCAAGAATAAATCAAAATTTACATTTTTTCTTAAGGAATGGATTGTACATGGAAGAGTTTACAGAGTTTAGAACAGCCATACAAAATTTGATGTCAACATTGGTATATAAATACTCTGTACAAACCAAGAAAGCAATTGATGATGATTTCTTCGATAATGCATCAAACGAGATTTATTTTGACAATATTGATTTTTATTGTTTTATTGAGTATTTCGATACGAAACAATTAGATAGGTTGCTTCACAAGCATTCAATAAAAACATTAGATTTCAAAAATATTGAAATAATAGAGACCTCTGTATGCAACCTTTGTTCCTACTATAATACAGTACTAAA
The DNA here is from genome assembly GCA_045133795.1 of Spirochaetota bacterium. Lineage (GTDB taxonomy): Bacteria > Spirochaetota > GWE2-31-10 > GWE2-31-10 > GWE2-31-10 > RGIG8597. Next base: position 26,451 of record JBGUUT010000036.1, on the reverse strand, counting down.
AACCAATAAAAGAATAGAAATTATGTCTATCCAAAATAAAATCAAAAAATGCTTGAATCTATTGTCCTATATGAACATTTCACAGAAACTCGTAGATTTTGTTTGCTCGTTTATTTTCAAATATGAATTTCGTGAAATTTGTATTGGCGATAAGATACTCTTTTTAAATTCACAAGTGTGGAAAAGAAAAAGATACAGTGAAATAACTGCCTCTGTTATTGAAAATAAGCTGATCTACTATATTGATAGTCATATAGATGCAATAGCCAATAACAAAAACTTCGATTTGCTATCTAAACATTCAAACCTGAATTACCCAAATTTGATACATTATATCAATATCGATGATTCTTTCAAGTCTCGAAAACTAGCATATCGCATTACTAAAATTATTAAGAATTCCTACACTCAATTTAAGGAGCAGATTAAGTGGTATTATTATTCCTATCTTCCGACTTCTCAACAAAAAAGTATTGTAAAGTGGATATATGACGGAATGGATAATGAGTTTTCTTTTAATGACTTTTTATTCTTAATAAATTACGATATAAAAATTGATAAAAAAACATTGAGAGCATTGAAAAAGTATTTGAAAAATGAAATTGAACTCTCGAAAAAAGAATCACCAATTAAAACACATCCTAAGCATGATCATTTTGAAGCATTAAATCTTGTAGGCTATTTTTTTAGAGTCGGTTCATTAAAGAGGAAAGATTTCTCTACCTTTTTAAATCTTAGTCCAATGTTTGATTTGTTTTATAAATTCGAAAAGTTTGATTTTGAGAAATTTGATGTCACATGGTTATTAAATTGGCAAGATATGATGCTCCAAATTCTTTCAGAAAATAAAATCGTCAAAAACAAAACGCGAGAGTGTATTGCAAAAGAAATTAATTCTTCCCAACTGAAAGAAAGTGACTTAAAAAGACTGTCGACAATTTTAACTAAGTATTTTTGTTAGCTTTTCAATTCTACTACAACAAAGCCGTTGTAAAAAGCTTACAGAAAAATACAACATCCCGGAAATGAAAGCTATGCGATTATTTTTAAACTCAGAAACTCACAATATGCAGGAAGATTCTTTGCCGACACCTATAGCTTGGTTACAACACAAAAACATGCTCATTGATTTTCTACTGTTTGTTTGTCGCTTGAAACTCTGATATATCCGTATGTCATTGTGTACCTCTGAGATTAGATTTAATTTTTATTAAATCATCTAACCTTAGGGATAAAAACGGTGAAAAATGATTTTTTTTTATGCTATAATAAACGCATGATATTTAGATTAACAAAAATAGCTTCAGAACAAACAAAAATTTCTTTATCATCAGATGTTGTAGCTCCAAATAAATATTGTGATTGGTTTGTAGATTTGGTTATCGGCAAAGACAGAAAAAAATATCTGTTTATAACAAACGCATTTTCACTTTTTTCTGTGTGCATTCCGGTTAAGGGGATAAAATCCGGAGAAAGCTTTGCAAAGATAGTTATAAATCAAATTAAATTGTATTTCGAAAAAACAGGACATTCAGATTTATATTCGCAATTTATCGAACCTTTTGAAAATGAGATGATTTTTACAAAAACAAATAGTCGCAACGTTTTAAGTTCTATGACAAATATGAAATATATACTGATTAATATAATTTCGCATGTTAAGAATGATGACGAGCAGGAGAAAATATTTGAAATAAACGATAGAATAAATAAAGTCCCTTGTAATTGTGCAAATACCGGAGTCGGAGGTTTTTCTTTTGCAAACGAATTGATTTCTTCAGATTTAATGAAGTTGCCTATTACTTTGGAGCAGGTAATTTCAAAGCCAAAGACTACAAGGACGGCGTATCAATTTTATGCTGTATTGGCAGATTATGATAAAAAAGTATGGCGACGATTTATAATATCTGCAGATTCAACATTTGAAAGACTTGCTTATGCACTTATGGCAATGTTTAATATGGAAGGAAGTCATTTGTATCGTTTTGATATTTCGCAAAAGCAAAAGGAAAGAAAGAAACTTGAAGAACAAAAGATGTCGGAGCAAGAAATCGAAGAAGTTCTTTCGAATGTTCAAGATATTATTATTGAGCATTATGTAGATGAAGAAAAACTGCTAGATGATGTGTTTTTTTATCAAAAGTTCAAGCAATGTTTGCCGATTCGTTTTACAGCTTATGACACAAGAATTAAAAAACTTCTAAACGAGAAGTTATCAGAAGTGTCTTTTGTTTATGACTTTGGGGATGACTGGAAAATTGATTTAATATTGGAAGAAACAGCTTTTGAAACAGATTTACCGACAACTAAACTTCCTAATGTTTTGCAAGGCGAGGGAATGGGGATTATTGAAAACTGTGGCGGAGTTTCTATGTTAGAAACAATAAGAGAGGCTTTCGAAACAAAATCCGGAGATGAATACGAAGAGTTTTCAAAATGGCTCGGTGTTGAAGAGTTGGATTTAGATTCTTTTGATGTGAAATCCTGTAATTCAAGTTTAAGAAATAAAATGAGAGCTTTTAATGAAAACTATTGGGAATAAATATTCAGCAATTTGTTTATAGGGACAGACCTCTATGCTGTTTTGGTATAAAGGTCTGTCCCTCATAGTTTAGTTTCGAAAACTTCCCTTTTTTTGCTTTTCTTAAAAAAGAATATTATATTCTGATTTATGAAAACTTCAGTTTATTTTGCATTTGCAATTTTGGCCGGCGTTTTTTGGGGAATTATCAGCATTTTCTTAAAAGGGCTTTATTCTGCCGGATTTTCAGCTTTACAAGTTATGTTTCTTCGCGGATTTATTTCTTCTGTATTTATGGCTGTTTTTTTATTTATCAAAGATAAATCCTTGCTGAAAATTAAGTTAAAAGATATTTGGTTTTTTATGGGAACGGGCGTAATAAGTTTAACGTTTTTTTCCTTGTGTTATTTTTATACGATTTTAGAAAGTGGTGCTTCGGTTGCCGTAGTTTTATTGTACACATCGCCTATTTTTGTTTTGATAATGTCAGTTTTATTTTTCAAAGAAAAAATTACTTTAATAAAAATTATTGCTTTATGTTTAACTTTTTTAGGTTGTATTTTAGTCAGCACTGTAGGTACAACTTCCGGATTAAGTGTAAAAGGATTTTCAATCGGGTTGTGTGCCGGTTTCGGTTATGCGTTGTATTCAATTTTTAGCCGACCGGCATTAAAAAAATATGATTCTTTTACGGTAACTTTTTATACATTTTTATTTTCAGCAATCAGCATAATTCCATTTTGTTCGATTTTAGAAATCCCAAACTTAATTGATACAAAATCAATTTTTCTTTCTTGCGGTATTGCTCTTTTGTGTACGGTTTTACCATACATTTTTTATACTATAGGACTTAGTGGTTTAGAAACCGGGAAAGCCGCAATTTTAGTAACCGTTGAGCCTTTAGTTGCAACAATAATCGGTTTTATCGTTTGGAAAGAAGATTTATCTATAATCAAGTTAATTGGAATTGCGGCGATTTTAGGTTCGGTTTTATTGTTGAGTGTGCGAGGGAAAGAAGGAAAATCTGTACATTAATGATTTGGGACTTTCAGTAGCTATTGAAAATAAGCTTCAAAATCCTACGATACAATAATGAGCAAAGCAAATGAATTTATAAACCCAAATTTCGGGAAACTTGTAAAACACCTTAATGATGCTTATTTTGCTTATGTTTATCTTCTTCGATGTTTCAATTCAATTATTGCTACGTATAACAAAAGTAATCATAAAACAAATTGATAATGTACCGAACTTCCGGATTTAGCTGTTTTTACGGACAAGAATATTTATGATTTTATTTTTTACGTCTTATCATATCCTTAACAAGGTCATCCGGAATGTTTTTCTTTTCACCGAAAAAACCGAGACGGGCTTGACGATATCCTCCGGCAAAATGGAAATCTGAACCGCCGGATTTTAGTAATCCGAAATGTTCCGCTAATTTCTTCAGATTTTTTATCTGTTTGCGGTTGTAGTTATTGTAATAAACTTCCATGCCGTCAAGTCCGAGTTGTGCGTATTTTTCGACAAGGGCGTAAAGTTCGGTGTAATTTTTAGTTATGTGAAAAGGATGAGCTAAAATTGCCAAACCGTCAGCTTTATGAATCAACGAAATTGCTTCTTCTAAACTAATGCGTTCTTTCGGAACTCCTGCAAGTCCGTTTTTATCATTCAGGAATTTTCCGAAAGCTTCGGCTTCATGTTTTACTGCACCGATTTTATACAATGCTTTTGCAAAATCCGGTTTACCTAAAGTTGCTATCGTTTTTTGACGGCTGCTCATATTGAACAAAAGTTCTTCCGGGATTTCAATTCCGATACTTTTGAGTTTCTCAATAATTTTCTTATTTCTGGTTTCTCGGTAATTATGCAAAAGCTCAATTTTTTGCTGTAATTCCGGATTTTGCGGATTGATAAAAAGTCCTACTAAATGTATTTCATCTGCAAAAGATTCTGCTTTTGTACTGATTTCTATTCCGGGAATCAAAGTAATGCCGAATTTTGCAGCAGCTTCAAATCCTTCTGCAATGCCGTTTACCGTGTCGTGGTCTGTTATCGCTACAGTTGTGATGTTGTTTGCTGCAGCTTGTTCTATTAATTGTGTAGGAGTAAGAACTCCGTCCGAAGCTGTAGTATGTGTATGTAAATCAATCATGTTAAAATCCTTAAATTAGAGGGCTCCGCGTTTAAAAATTACGGTTTCTATTGTATAAAGCAAAATCTTTAAATCAAACAACAGAGAAATTGATTTTATATAATATAAATCGTACGAAAGCTTTTTATTCATTTCTTCGATAGAATTAGCATATTGAAACTTTACTTGAGCCCAGCCGGTAAGTCCGGGTTTTACAAGAAGTCTTTTATAAAATAACGGATGTTGTTCCGTGATTTTATCCATAAGTTCACGACGTTCCGGACGCGGTCCTACAAACGACATTTCGCCCTTTAAAATGTTAATTAATTGCGGTAATTCATCAATACGAATAGGGCGAATGATTTTCCCGATTGCCGTAATTCTGGAGTCACCTTTTACCGTAAGCATTGCTTTGCCTTTTTCTGCGTCGGTTTTCATAGTTCTGAATTTGTGCATTACAAATTCTTTGTTGTACAATCCGATTCTTTTTTGATGATAAAAAATCGGACCTTTAGATGTTAACTTTATGAGTAACATTGTCAATAAAATCAAAGGCGACAGAATTATCAATAAAAACAAAGAAATAAAAATATCACCGATACGCTTTAAAATCCTATTGTAAGAGGTTTGAATACGATATGATGAAAAAAGTTCCATTTCGTTTTCATAAATAAGCTCTGACGGCAAACTTTGGTCTATGTATTCAAACAAAGCGGCTGCATTGCAAAGCTTATAACCGTTTAATTCGTATTCATAAATCAAAGCCAATTCTTCTTTCTTTTGCGGAGTACACGGGTCTATTACTATTAAATGATTCTCTTTTTTCGGATTTATGCTGATTTCTTTTATGCTGTCTATTTTCACCATTTTTGACGGTAAAATATCACTGTATTTATTTAATAGTTCGTTTGTAAGGTTCCAATTTTTTTCGGAACCTAAATAATAGATTTTAGTTTGAAGATTTTGATGAACCATAATTTTAAAAATAATTTTATGAGAAATTATCTGTATAATAGGTATAATTATTAGGCTTGAAAAAAACACAAATCGAGCAAAGTCGTATTTTGAAATATAAAATATAAATGTCCATGTAAATGCACAGGCAATTACGGATAGATACGCATTTACGATTGATTCTTTAGCTCGTGATAAATTGTTAAGTTCGTAAAGTTTCATTGCCGTGTTGAATATTAAAATAGTACACGCATAACCGCAAAACATTAACAGGTTTATTTTTGTTAATTCCCGCGAACCGATTGACGGAAAGAATACGGAAGAATAACGTAATTTAAATATTGCAATAAATGTTACTATTGCGAAAATAAAGTCTGAAATATAAAAATAATAGCGTTTAAAATTAAACATCAGCAACCGCCTGCAGGATAGTATAAAATTCCGATTATCATTAATCCCCACAAAATTACCGTGAAGATAATCCCTTTGTCATTTATTAAATCTTCTTCCGGTTTTCCGCCTTTATTTTTGTCATAAACAATGTATAAATAGCGAAACAATGCATATAAAACTAACGGAAATGTATAAAATAATTTTGAAAGTCCGGATTCCATTGTATAAAACATATAACTGATTGCCGTAATGGAGGCACTTATACAAATCATTGTATCAAGTAAACGTGATGTATATTCTCCGAGTATTTCTCTGTGTTCTACAGCTTCTTGTTTTAATGAAAGCAATTCGTGACGACGTTTCCCGAATCCCAAAACAAGGCTGATTGCAAATGTGGTAGAAATTATCCATTGGCTCGGTTGTACTGCGATTGCGATAGCTCCGATTATTACTCGGATACAAAAACCGATTGCGATTATAAAAACATCGAGTATTACGACGTGCTTTAAGAAAAAAGTATAAAACAAATTGATTATGAAATAGATTAAAAGTGTCACAATCGTCATTGTTTGTTTTGTAAAATATGCAATCGTGATTCCTATAAAAAATGAAAATATTCCTATAATCAATGCCGATGTTTTGCTTATTGTTCCGGCAGCTATCGGTCGTGATTTTTTCTTGGGATGCATGGCGTCTTGTTTGCAATCGTGAATGTCATTTATTATGTAAACCAAAACCGAAACTAATGAAAATGCAAAAAAAATCATTACCGTTTTTATGAAGTCTCCCATGTCGAGTAAATGATGTGAGAATATTAACGGTGCAAATATAAAAACATTTTTAAGCCATTGCTTTATTCTGATAAGTTTAAAAAAAATAGTAAGTATGTTTTGCATTTTTTATCCCATGAAAAAATTACCATAACGATGGAGTGCTAATACAATAAAAAATCGGTTACGTCAAAAGGAAATACTAATAGCAGAAAATATTTGACAGAAAATAAAAAAAATCAAATATTGGCGACGGAGGAATAATCATGTATGTCCATACGCCGGTAATGTTAAAACAGGTTTTAGAAAATGTAGTATCAGATAATGACAAAATGTTTCTTGATTGTACTTTGGGTGAGGGCGGTCATACAGAAGCAGTTTTAAAAACTTATCCGCAAATACAAGTTTGCGGTTTGGACAGAGATTGCAAAATAATGGAAGTTGCCAAAAACAGAATGCAGCCTTTCGGTGACAGATTTAGAAGTTTTCAAATGAACTTTGCCGAAGCTTTAGCGTTAAAAGACCATGGTTTATCTTTTGACAGTGCGTTGATAGATTTGGGGATTTCTGTTTTTCATTATAAAGTATCCGGTCGTGGTTTCAGTTTCTCAAGAGAAGAACCTCTTGATATGCGTCTTGATAATGCCGGCGAATCGGTAGCCGATTTGGTAAATAATTTACCGGAAGAAGAGTTGCGTGAGATATTATATAAATATGCTCAAGAGCGTTTTGCTCCGATGATTGCAAAAAAGATTGTAGCAAGTCGAGAAAAAACTCCGATTACCTTATCTACTCAATTAGCAGATATTATAGAAAGTGCTATTCCGGCAAAGTTCCGCGGCGGTAAAATTCATCCTGCGACAAAAGCGTTTCAAGCATTTAGAATCGCGGTAAATCATGAGCTTGATTGTATTGAGCCGGGGATTCGTGCGGTTTTGTCGGTTTTGAAAAAAGGCGGACGACTCGGAGTTATCACTTTTCATTCGTTGGAAGATAAAATTGTCAAAAATCTTTTTAAAGAGATGAGTTTAGAGTGTGTTTGTCCGCCGAGAATTCCTCAATGTGTTTGCGGAAAAATAAAAGAAGTAGAAATTATCGGAAAATCTTTTACGGCAGATGAAGAAGAATTAAGAGATAATCCGCCGTCAAGATCTGCCAGATTACGAATAGTGGAGAAGTTATGAAAAAAAGTTACGGCTTCATGATTGTTTTTGCTGCCTGTATAATTGCTGCGTTATTTATTTTTACGACTTTTGTGAGTATAAAAGTAAAAGCTCAGGAACGTGAAGTAACGGAGATTTATCAAAAAATCGATGAAATGCGTATAGAAATTAAACGAGTGAAAATAGAGTCTTCTGCATTGACTAATCCTTTGGATGTATTGGATTATGCTGCTGAAAATGAAATGAAGAGTGTTAAAGTAAAGGATTTGGTAAATATAGAAATAGATAAAGATAAAATTAATTAGCTAGATGGACAAAATCAGGCTTTGGAAATGCCTATAAATTAATAGAATCCGGCTTGTCGATGAATAGATTTTTTTTAATATAAAATATAAAATTTTATGGCAAAAATGAATTCAATGTGTTAGACTTTAAGAACACGTTTTCAAAAAAACGTTAGAATTCATTTTATTGAAATGTATATAACAATTTAATTACTGTAGTTGCGATTGCGGGATTGTGATTACAGTCTTTTCTGCCAAATATTTTTGGTGATATGATTAAGATAGGGGGAGGGCAATGCTTTATCATATTATTTATCCTTTAGCTCAAAAAATCACATTTTTTAATGTGTTTGGGTATATTACTTTCAGAGGAGCAATAGCATTTGTTCTTTCTTTTTTATTGTGTCTTATTTTATTTCCGCCGTTTATCAGGAAAATGAAAGCCATTAAGGCTGCTCAAATAATCAGAACCGAAGGTCCTAAGTCTCATTTGACAAAAGTCGGAACTCCTACAATGGGCGGACTTGTCGTAATAGTTGTTACCGTAATAACAATGTTGATTTGCGGTCGCTTAGATAATCTTTATATCTTGTTATTATTGTTTTGTACGATTTCTTTCGGAATAATCGGGGTTTTGGATGACTATTTAAAATTGTCACGTCATTCATCAGACGGACTTCATGCAAAGTTTAAATTAATAAGTCAAATTTTTGCAGCATTCATAATTTCATTATCAATATTTCTTATAATGGGGCGTGAATCAAGTTATATTTCAATTCCTTTTATTAAAGGTTTAAAAATTAATATCTCATGGTTTTATATTTTATTCGGAGTATTTTTAATTGTCGGTTCTTCAAATGCGGTAAATCTGACTGACGGTTTGGATGGACTTGCCGGCGGTTTGCTTATTCCGGTATTTCTTACTTACGGATTGATTAGTTATATTCAAGGTCACAAAGAAATGGCAAATTATTTATTCTTAGATTATTTGCCCGTTTCAGGTGAAATCTTAGTGTATTGTTTGTCTATTTTGGGCGGTCTTTGCGGATTCTTATGGTTTAATACTCATCCTGCAGAAATTTTTATGGGTGATACAGGTTCATTGTCATTCGGCGGTATTATCGGTACTATTGCGATGATGACTAAACAAGAATTGTTGTTGGCAATAGTCGGCGGTGTTTTTGTAGCTGAAACAGTATCTGTTATGATTCAGGTCGCTTATTTCAGAAAAACCGGGGGAAAAAGATTTTTCTTGATGGCTCCGTTACATCATCATTTTGAACAGAAAGGTTGGAAGGAAACAAAGGTAATTTCTCGTTTTTGGATTGTAGGTGCACTTTTAGCGGTAGCGGCATTAGCAACTTTAAAAATACGGTAATTAAGATATGAAAGAAAGAAAACTGTCTAATTCTAAAATAAATATTCTTTTGTTGGTTTTGGTCGTGATATTGAGCGGCTTGGGGCTTGGATTTTTGAATACAGCCACACAATCACAATCTGCAAACCAAGAATATAGTTCATTTATGATTGTGATTAAACAATTGGCGTTTTTGGGAATTGGGATAGTTGCATTAGTTTTAGGAGCTTTGATTAATCATAACTTTTATAAACGTCATATAAAATTATTGGTTTTTCTGACTATTGCGTTTTTACTTCTTACATTGATTCCGGGATTGGGAGTTGATGTTTACGGAGCCAGACGTTGGATAAAAGTAGGACCGCTGACATTTCAGCCGTCGGAATTTGCAAAACTGATTGTAATATTTTATTTGGCTGCGGTTTTAGATAATAAAAAAGATAATATTCGTGATTTTTATAAAGGAGTATTGCCGCCGTTAGTTTTGCTTATTTTAATCGGTGTTTTTGTATTGTTGGAAAATGATTTTTCAACAACGATGTTAATTTTTTTTGTAGGTTTTATATTGTTTTTTCTTTCCGGAGTGCGACTTGTGACTTTGCTTATGCTCGGAGTTGTGGGAGCTTGCGGTGCTGTCGGTATGATTTTCTTGGCTCCGTACAGAATAAAACGTATGGAAGTGTTGTTTAATCCTTGGATTGATCCATTCGGAAGCGGTTGGCAAAGTATTCAGTCTATGAAGTGTTTTTCTCTCGGTGGTTTCTGGGGACGAGGACTTGGAGAATCTACTCAAAAATATAGTGCACTTCCTAAGGGATATAATGATTATATTTTTTCGGTAATTGTCGAAGAAAGTGGTGTGATTACAGGTGTTTTAATGATTTTAATTTATTTTGTAATTGCATTGTTGGGGATAAATATTGCAAAGCGTTGTAAATCTCGCTTTTCGTATTTGACGGCAGCAGGGATTTCATCTTTGATGTTTGTTCAGGCGGTTTTAAATGTCGGAGTTACGGCTGGGATTTTTCCGGCCACAGGGATTCCGCTTCCGCTTGTAAGTGCCGGAGGAACATCGCTTGTGGTATTTTTATTTTCTATCGGGGTATTGATTAATATTTCAAACTCTTCTGCAAGGTGTGATTTAAATGAAGGTTAGTTATGTTATTTCAATTTTATTTTTGGTAACCGTACTTTTTTGTTCAATTATATTTGTTGTGAATAAAGAACGATTTATAGTTGAGCATATTGAAGTAAATGCAGACTTTAAATTTAACAGAACGTTTTTAATGCAGAAAGTCGGCATAGAAGATGGTTGTTATATATGGCAATATAACAGCAAAAAAATTGCGACGGTTTTAGATGATTTGTATTTTGTCGATGATTATAAGGTGACAAAAAAATATCCGTCACGGCTTGTAATTCAATTGTTTAAGAGAAAACCTTTAGCCAGAATTACAGGAAAGGACGGAGAGATTTTTTTTGTAGACAGACGCGGTGTTATATTTAAAAGCTCTAAAATAAAAGGGATGATTCCTCTTTTGATTTTAGAAAATCCGCAACAAGTTCATCAAGGGAAAAAGCTTGGTGGAAAGTTTGCGGAACTGATACAGCAATTGTACTTGTTGAATCAAAAGTACAATAATCTTTATCAGCAAATAGCACAAATAACTGTCCGTAAACGTAACGAGATATTAGAGTATAATATTGATTTTCGCATAATCAATAAAACTCTTGCTTTAAAAAAAAAATTAAATGTCGATACTCTATTGGAAACTTTAGTTGTATCAAAAATTTGTGATGAACTTCTGAATGAGGGAGTTCAATTGAATCAGATAGAGAAAGGTTATTATTATAATTATAACAACCTTTAAGTGATGAGTGGGAGGATGTTGAAGTGAGAGAAAGAGACGATGACTTGATTGTTGCGGTTGATATAGGCTCAAGCAAAGTTGTTGTAGCGATTGCAGCACAGGATGAAGATACTGGTGAGCTATCCGTCATTGGTCTTGGCAGCTCCGGCACTAATACCGGTGTAAAAGAAGGGTGTATTGTCAATATAAATACAATAATGGGAGCAATTACAGAGGCTGTAAATCAGGCTGAAATGCAAGCAGGCAGAGAAGTAAGAAATGTTTTTGTGGCTGTAAGCGGTAAAGATATAAAGTCTCAAAATGTTATTGGAATTTCGACATCATCCGGAACGAATAAAGAAATCGGGCGAGATGCAATAATCCGAGCTGTAGAACAGGCAAAAGGAATCAGTATTTCTAATGACAGACGTATTTTGCATGTTTTACCTCGTTGGTATAAAGTTGATAAGCAGGATAATATTCAGGACCCCCTTGGAATGTTCGGAACAAGATTGGAAGCGAATGTTCATATTATTACGACAGAGGAAACTGCTATCCGAAATATAAAATTGTGTTTTGATAAATTGAATCTTGAAATCAATGAGATGATATTACAAAACATTGCAGATGCAGAAGCTGTTTTAAGTGATGATGAGAAAGAATTGGGGGTTTTAGTTTTAGATATCGGAGCTGAAACTACAAATGTTTCTGTTTATTATAAACAAGCACCTTTATATACAACCGTTTTTCAGAAAATGGGAGGAAATCAAATAACTTATGATTTATCAAAAGGTTTTGGTATTCCTTTGGGAACTGCTGAAAAATTAAAATGTGAAGTAGGTGTTGCGGATTTTGACATTGTTGATGAAATGGAAAGAATTCAAATCCCGGCAGTCGGCGGACGACCGGCAAAGATTCATCAAAGAAGTGAAATTGTAGATTATATACAACCAAGACTTCTTGAGATTTTCGGAGAAATTCGAAAAAAATTAGAAGAAGAAAGTTTACTTGAAGCGATAAGTGCGGGAGTTGTTATAACCGGCGGAACTGCATTATTGCCGGGAGTAGAAGCAGTTGCTCAAAAAGTTTTCGGTGTTGCTGCAAGAGTCGGAACATTGGAAGTACTTGGTGGGCTTGGTGACAAAATTAATTCTCCGGAATATTCCGTTGTCAGCGGTGTATTGGAATTAGGGAATAAATTGTCAAATTATGAAGGTGCAGAGATAAGAAGCCGAAGAGGAGAGGGGAAAAATTCTTTTTTGGATAAATTATCAGACCTTTTTAAACAATTTTTTTAGTTATGAGGATTAAATGATAGGATTCGAAAGACGGGAGGATAAAAACTTTTTCGGATAAACTATCAGACTTTTTAAACAGTTTTTTTTAATGCAAATACGGGAGGGGTGTTATGCAGAATGTAAGAAATAACGGAACGATTAATTTTAGTAGAATTAATTTTGATGAAGAAAACACTAGTTGTACAAAAATCCTAGTTATCGGTGTTGGTGGCGGAGGATGTAATTCTGTAAATCGTATGATTGAGGCAAATGTAAGCGGAGTAGAGTTTATTGCTGTAAATACAGATAAACAAGCCCTTATAAAGTCAAAAGCACCCAGAAAGATTCAAATAGGAAAAAACTTAACAGGCGGACGAGGTGCCGGTGCGATTCCTGAAATGGGAGAAAAAGCAGCTATTGAAGATGAAGTTTCTTTGCGTGAATGTTTGAAAGGTGCCAATATGGTTTTCATAACAGCCGGAATGGGCGGTGGAACCGGTACAGGGGCAGCTCCTGTAATTGCAAAATTGGCAAGAGAAGCCGGATGTTTGACTGTTGGTGTCGTTACTAAACCTTTTCTTTTTGAACAGAGAGTAAAAGGCAAAATCGCAGATGAAGGTATTGCAAAACTTGAAAAAGTTGTTGATACGATGGTGGTTATTTCTAATGAAGCTTTACTTACCGGTGCCGGAGACGGAATTTCTATTATGGAAGCATTTCATATGGCGGATGATGTTTTGCGACAGGCTGTCTGTGGAATCTCGAATCTAATAGTAAAAGAAGGCGTTATAAACATTGATTTTGCAGATGTTCAGACTGTAATGAAAAATCGCGGTAAAGCATTGATTGGTATCGGTGTGGCACAAGGGGAAAATGCAGCAAATGAGGCAGTAGATTTAGCTATTGCTAACCCTTTAACAGAATTGTCACTTACAGATACAGAAGCAAAAGCTATTATTGTCAATGTTACGGGAGGTTCGTCTCTGACGTTGAAAAATTACAATAATGTAATGAATAAGATTTCGGATATATGCGGTGAGAAAACTCTTGTCATTCCGGGGCAAATGTATGACTCAACTTATGAAAATAAAATAGAAGTTACTATTGTTGCATGTGGTTTTTCTGAATCAAAAACTAAATCAGAAGAATTAACTATTGAGAAAATGGAAGAACTTATTTGTAAAGAAGGTAAAGTAGAAGAAGAAAAAAAAGCTTCAGAAACTTTTACATCAATGTTTGAAGTTCCAAGTGAAAAAACAAGAACAAATGAGTTTATGGATAATGCAGAATTTGCGGAATTGTTAAATTCTCAATTATCTAAGAAAAAAGACGATCACACACCGGCTTATATGCGAATTAATCCTCTAAAGAGAAACAGAAATTAATGTGTGATACATTTTTACAAAAGATTGATGACAGTGTAGTTCTGTTTAAAGACTACTTATGTTCAGAAAGAAACTTGTCTGCCAATACTATAGAAGCTTATAATTCCGATATTGTGCAGTTTGTTTCTTTCATAAAAGAGGTATCAAAAGATTTGATTGCAAGTCTTGGTGATACCTCTTTTTCTTCAATTATAACAATAGATATTATTGATGAGTTTATAATTCATTTATCTCAGAATACTTTTGAAAATACTTCTATTTTGCGTAAAATCAGTTCAATCTCTTTGTATTTGAAGTTTCTTAAATTAGAAAAATTGATAGAGGAAAATCCATCCAGATTTTTGATTCGTCCCAGAACGGGAATGCGATTACCTATTTATTTAACAGTTGAAGAAGTAGAAAAATTTATTGATTCATTTGATAGTAAAAAACCGTGCGATATTCGAGATAAAGCGTTATTTGAGTTGATGTACAGCTGTGGGCTTCGTGTTAGTGAAATTTGTGATTTGAATATAGAAGATATTTTTTTTGATGAAAGATTAGTTAAGGTTACGGGAAAGGGAGATAAACAACGTCTCGTACCGATGGGAATGCGTGCAATTCAAAATATAAATGAATATTTGAATAACGGTCGCTCAATGCTTGTAAAGTCGATAAAACAAAATGCGTTGTTTTTGAATTTTCGCGGAGAGCGTATTACAAGAAAGGGTATATGGAAAAACTTAAAAACAAAAATGCAACTTTTAGGAATAAGAAGAGATGTTACGGTTCATACATTACGTCATAGCTTTGCAACTCATCTTGTACAAAACGGAGCTGATATAAGATACGTACAGAATTTTTTAGGGCATAAAAGCATTAATACAACAGAGATTTATACACATCTTGATATGCATCACATAAAAGAAATCTATGATAAAGTTAATGATAGTACCGAGAAATAAAAAATGCTCCTCATTATAGAGAAGCATTTATGTTTACACAAAATAATGAATTATTATTTTTTTGCTGAAAGATTTTCTTTTCTTTTCAAAAGTTCTTTTGCATAAGCTGAAGTAAGACCACCCATAGAAGATTTTGTTGCTTCTATAGCTTTATCTAATTCACTTAAAGACATTTTATTAATTTTTTTATTTTTCTTTTCAGTAGCTTCTGACATCTTGCACCTCAAATTTGATTTTATAGCGTTTTATATCACATTACTATATTATTTTCAATATGTATTTTCATTTGATTGAAAGTACATCACTTTTATTTAGCCAGCCGTTTGTGTTATTTGAAAGTTTTATCATTAGATAATCGTCTTCCGAATTTTCCAAAACACGAACTTTTTTTCCTTCTGTTATACCGGAAATCGGCGTAGAATTATCAGCAGACAGATAGACATCTGTATCTTTTATTACAATTGCACAATTATCATTGACGGTGTTGTATTGTACGATTGCGAATATAAAGAGAAAAACAGTACAGATAAATGTGATAAGAGATAATGTAAAACACAGTCGCGATGATTTCTTCACAAAAATAAAAGTAAAAAATATCAGTAATACAAATAAAATACTGAATATTATAAATATGACAAACGGCGGAATAAAAAGTAGAATTCTTTTAATTGTAAGCTCATCATCTTCTATGTAACCGTTCTTTTTTCCGATTTCATCTAGCAAAATATTCATACTGTTTTTTAAATCTTCATTATGAGGTTGAAACAAAAAAGCTTTTTCGAAATAGAATCTGGCATATCCGAGTTCGTGAAGTTTGTAATAACAGCAACCTAAATTATAATTTACAGCGTAATTATCCAAATTAAAATCATTCAGAAGTTTTATGTAGTTATCTTTTGCCTCAAGATATTTTTCCGCAATATATGCTTGATTAGCTTTTGTAAACAGCTCATTGATATCTGTACTTTGTGAAAAAGCGGAAAAAGATAAAAATAAAAATGTGATAAAAAAAAGTCTTAATCTCATTTTGAATCCTTGTACTTAACCAAGTTTTTGCAAAGTTCTAAGACTTTGCATTTTAATGTATTAATACCGGATAAAGAAACGTCCATTCCGCCGAATCTTATAATTTCAAATTCCGAAATAATATCGATAAGTTGTTCTAAAAGCTCTTCGGACAATTTATCGGATAATTTTTCTTTAAGGATATTTTTTCTGATATCTACGGAATCAATTTCAAATTCGTCAATTATAAACATTTCCATTTCACCGTAAATTTTTTCCGTTGCTTTTGATAAATTTCCAGTATCTATTTTATTTATTTCTTTTTCCAATCTTTTTAACGGATTCGCTTTTCTGTTATCCTTTTTGAGAGAGAATTTGAAAATAAAATATGCAACAAGGAAGAAAATAAACAAACAATACATAACAATCATTAATAAAATGAAAGATATATTTGAATGATTTATTGGATGTTTTTCCAAAACGTTGGAAATCATAAATAATGATTTCGGATCTATTACTTTAACTTTTTGTTTTCTGCCGTTTTCGTTGTTGTTGAAGTCAACTGTTTGCATTAATTGAGTTTCATTATCATTTCCTATGATGTTGATATTAAAAGTTTGTTCCGGCAAAGTTTTGTATTCATAGGATGATGTATCAAAATATGTAAAAGGTCCGGCAGATATAGTAAAATTCCCCTGCTTTTTAGGAACAAGAATAGTCTCCCAATTTTTACCGACAGTTACATTTGCATTTTTTATAGCATTGCTTTTGGATGTAAAAACTTCGATTTCTTTTGTATGTGATGTCGGATATTTATTTATTACATGGAAATTTCCGTTTCCGTTTAATGTAATCGTCATAGTAACCGGTTCACCGACTTTTACTTCATTTGAAGATAGTTTAACGTCGGCGGTAAAGTTTCCGGTCGGAACGGTACCGTTTATATCAGTAAGACTTTCAGGTAATGGCTTTACCGTAATATTTACCGGCATTGTCTCCAGAAATACCGGGGTAGAGTAAAATGAAAATATATCGGAACGAGAGAACAGGTAAAGATTAATCTTTGCTGGAGAAATAGTATATTCGCCGGCGGTGTTGATAAAAAGTCGTTTTCGTTCAATTTCATATTCATCAAAAATTCTGTTTCCTATTTGCAAACGTCTTTTATGCTCATTTTCGGAGCGAATATCTTCCGTCCATGCATCAGCCGGAAATTCAAGCTGAGTGTAATCATTGATTTTTGTTTCTACAGATGTATAAAAAAGAACTGAAATATCGATAAACTCACCTTCATAAACAGAAGTTTTTGAAGCGACAGTTTTGATAAAAGCTTCTTTATTTTCTTGGTTTGCAGCGTTAGAGTTATTTGAAGAAGATTTTGAGACTGTTATAAATAACGGGTCGGTATCAACGGTTTCTGTTCGGTTTTTGATTCTGAACGGTCCGATTTTTTGTTTTCCTTCTTTTGTCGCTTTTGCAATATAAGTAATTGTAACGGAAGATGATTGCTGACCGTTTGTAAAACTAAAACTGCTTGATTTTCCGGCTTCTCTTAATGTCACTGCCGGATTTGTTTCCAGAAGTGTAACAGAGGCATTCCCCGCATTGATAATTTCCAACGTTATTTGAAACATTTCGTTTGTACTTACTTCATTGGTTGAAGCATCCAGATTATATGAAATGTTTTTTGCATAAACAAAATTTGCAAGGAACAGAAATATTAAAATGGAAAATTTTAATTTGTGCATTACCAATATTTACCTCTCCATTGTTGTTGTTGATTTTTATTTTGTGCAGCTTCGGCATTTTGTCGACTGTTTTCTTTTTCTTTATTTTCCAAAGCTTCCAGCATTTCTTTCATATTTGCAGCTTTTTTTTCTTCTTGTTGCTGTTGTTCTTGTTTTTCTTTATTTTCTTCGCTTTCTTGCTGCTCTTGTTGTTTTTCGTCATTATTTTGTTGCTCTTGATTGTCCTGAGATTCATTTTTATTTTGTCCGGCTTCGGCAAATAAAACAGAAACAGCATAATTATATCTGGCATCATCATTTGTATCATTTAGTTTTAATGATTCCTTAAAAAAAGCAGCAGCTTCGGTATATTGACGATTTTTAAACATTAAAAGTCCGGTTTGATAAAGAATTCTACTTTTTAATTCATTATCTGAAGCTGTATTTAATGCCATTTCATAATATTTTCCGGCATTTTCTGAATCTTGAGTTTTTACGAAAGTATTTCCCAAGTTTAGATATAACTTTGCAAGTTGATTACCGGAAAATGCGTATATTGCTGAAGCATAAGCAGATAAGGCTTTCGGAAAATCGTTTTTTTCAAAGTTGAGATTTCCTTTCCATGCTCCGTTTTTATTACGCCCTGTTTGCCGTGTAGATTTTCGTTGCGGTACGGTATCCGAACTTACATCGGCTTGTATTTGATTTGTTGGTGTTGCAGAGGTTTGTCCTTGTAAACTTGTCGGTAAGAACATTATTGCAACAATAAAAATATTAGCTATCCAATTTGTTTTTCCGCGTTTTATAATACGTCCCAAATCTAATATAAAGCCCAAACAGAACAGAAAAAGAGCTGTAGCTAAAAATATAACGTATTGGTCTTTCTTCTGTGTAAAGTCGGCTTTGTCATAATCTTTGCTTTTTACATTTTTAATGCGATTAATAAATTCTACAAGTTCTCCTGATTTTCCGCCGGTACGCATATAACTTCCGCCTGTGATTTCGGCAATTCGTGACAATAAGGCTTCATCAAGTTTACTTACTACATGTGTACCGTTAGGAGCTTTTACGTAAGATTCGATTTCACCTTTATCATTACGAAGCGGAATAGGCTCTCCGTTTTTTGTACCTATTCCTACAGTGAAAATACGAATATCTGAATCTTTGATAAAATCTTCATTGTTTTTTACTTTACCTTCCAAGTCTTCACCGTCGGTAATTAAAATAATCATTTTATTTGAAAAATCGGTATCATCGAAAGATTTGATTCCTGCAACAAGAGCTGTTCCGATATCGGTACCGCCTTTTCCTATCATACCCGGATACATAGATTCCAGAAAAAAAGATACGGCTGCATAGTCGTGAGTTACGGGAACAAGAAGCTCACTGTCCGAACTGAAAACCATTAAGCCGATTCTGTCTTCCGTACCGCTGTCTAAAAGTTCATTTATATATTTTTTGGCAAGTTCCATACGATTGGGAATTACATCCGGTACTGCCATGGAAAATGAAACATCAATCATTACGAGAACATCTCGTCCTTTTAAATCTGTACTGATATTTTCAATACCCCAACGCGGACGAGCCAATGCAATGATTAATAAAATAAATCCCATTGTATAGAATAATAATGAAATCCATTTTTGACCTTCCGTATAATAAGGAAGAACAGTGTTTATATTTTTTCCTGCAAGTTTTGTTGCAGATTTTTTCAGCGAGATATTAAAGAAAATAAACAGTCCAACCAAGAAAGGAAGTAATAAAAATAAATAAAATAATTTAGCGTTTTCAAACATTAATGCAATCTCCTGAAAAGGAATGAATAACCTAATAATCCCAAGAAAAATAATAATCCGCCGATGGCAGCAATCGGATAACCGATACTTTTGAAACGAGTAAAATTAATTGTTTCAATTTTTTGCTTTTCAAGTTGATTTATTTCGGTGAACGCTTCTTCTATATTATTTGAAGTTGAAGCATGAAAGAATTTTCCGCCGGTACCTTTGGCGATATTTCCCAAAAGTTCAAAATCAAGCTCTTCGCTGCTTCCGATTCCTACGGTATAAACTTTTATTCCAAGTTGTTTTGCCATATCCGTAGCAGCTTGAGGCGTAATTTCTCCTGAGTTGTTTTTTCCGTCCGTAACAAGAATTAAGATTTTTGATTTACTTTCGGTGTTATCTTTTAATTTGATAAGACGATTGATTGCACTTGCCATTCCGACTCCGATTGATGTCGTTCCTTCCTTGCGAGGGTCGATTTCAATTTTGGAGATAATACGTTTGAGTAAGTCTGTATTTGTTGTGGCAGGGGATTTAATCATTGAATTTGTAGAAAATACAACGATTCCCATTCTGTCGTTTTTTCGTTTCTCAACAAAATTTGCTAAGATTCCTTTTGCGACATTGATTCGCGTATTGTTTTTGTAATCTTTAATCAACATACTCGGAGATGTGTCCAATGCAATTACAATATCGATTCCGGTAGAAACGATTTTTTCACGTTGAATACCGTGTTGCGGTCTTGTAAGGCTGAAGGCTATAACAAAAAGCCCGATGAATAATAAAGCGACGCTGATATAGTGAGCGATTACACGCCAAGATTTTTTTTGTTTAAATCCTGAAATTGCACTGACAAATGCTCCGTGTTTTATAATTTTCTCGGAAAATAAATAGTATAAAAGTGTAAGAAGAGGCAGAAGAAAAAATAAGAAGCCCAGTAGATTATCAAATCTAAATGTTTTCATTTTCTGCTCCTTTTTTACTTATTTCATTAATTTTGCAACCGAAGTCTCTGATATTTTTTACATAATCATTGAATACATCTTGGTCGATATTAGCTTTTGCAAATTTTACCATATCCATAGAATTGAACACGGCACCGATATTTGAAATCAAAACATCATCTATATTTTCTTGACGCATAGAACGCAAAAGCTCTCGTGTGGTTTCGGATTTAGCATTTGATTGTGCATCAAAATTAAAACTTTGTGTAATCAGTTCTTTTAACGCACAGCTTATACCGGAAAGTTGTTTTTCAGTTTCTTTGCGGTCAGCTGAATATGTTGAGTTAGTTTCCATCATAAATAAAAACTTCTCGTATGGGGATAATTTATCCAAAGGGTCACAAGATTCTTCTTCACTAAGTGTTTTTGAACGAAGTTTTTTTATAACATAGCGGTAAATAATAACAGCTAAGATTGATAAAATGAGAACTGTTAAACCCCAAATTAACCAGCCTTCAAAGTAAAGACGAAACTTTTCTTGGGGTAAAGACGGACGTAATTCTACGGTAGACGGGTCTTCAATTTTTTTTAAAGCTTCCTCTTCTTCCTTTGTAAGAACTGATGCAACATTGAAAAGCTTTGTTTCGGTAGAATAAATTACTACAGTTCCGTCAGAAAACGAAACAGGGACAGACATTTTTATGTCTTTTAATTCTCCGGCGGTAAAGGAACTCATTTCTCCGCTGACAACGGTAGTGTGATTATTTAGTTTTTTATAATCAATAGATAAAATTTCAAAAGGATATGAAATTGCAAATTCTTCTGTGAGAATTTGATATTCCTTTGCGTTTTCCTCTGGTACGATTGAAAATTGGAAATTGATTTTTTCTCCCAGTAATATTTCTGTTTTATTTACGGAAAAATCATTGACCGGAAGCTTTTCCTCGCAGAAAAGCATTGAGGAAATAAATAATGTAGCAATTATCCACAAAAACTTTTTTTTCATAATTAATGCCTTCGTTTTCGTTTGTGAAAATAAGTTAGTATCGGTTTTTCTGCCGATTCGGTAGTATTAATACGTATTGGTTCTATATGATATTTTGTAAGTTCATTTAAGAAAGCTTCTTTTCGCTGTTGTCTTTCGTCAAGAAAAGCCTTGTAAGCTTTGCTTCCGGTATCAACAAGAACTTTTCTGCCGGTTTCGTTGTCAATCATATCAACCAAACCGATGTTTTTACCGGGAAGTTCAAAATCATCTTCTATGATTATCGGGATAATATCGTGCTTGCGTGAAGCTATGAATAACTTGGAACTGTCGATATCAGACAGAAAATCAGAAAATACAAAAATAACACCTCGATGTTTCATGTTTGAAATTGCATAATCTAATGCCAAGTTTATATTTGTACCTTTACCTTCCGGGCTGAAAAACAAAATATCACGAATCATTCTCAGAATTGCATTCTTGCTTTTTGACGGATAACAATATTGTTCGATACGGTCTGTAAAAAATATCGAACCGATTTTGTCTTGATTAAAAAGCGAAGTAAAAGCAAGAAGTGCGGCTGTCTCTACAAGTACATTGCGTTTTGTTTGGAATGAAGAACCGAAGTTTAACGACCCGGAAACATCGAGAAGCAACATTACATTAAGTTCACGTTCTTCACGGTGACGTTTTACGTATGGAGTGTTGTGTCTTGCGGTTACATTCCAATCTATTTTTCGGTAGTCATCTCCGGCACTGTATTCACGCACTTCTTCAAACTCCATACCTTGTCCGCGAAATACGGAAGTATAACTGCCGCTGGACATCGCATTTACCAATTTCTTTGTATGAAGCTCGATTTTTCTTACTTTTTTAAAAAGTTCTTCCGGAATTTTATCTGTTTTATCTTTATTCATTACGGAACCACAACTGAGTTAAATATTTTAGTAATTACATCTTCCGATGAAATTCCTTCGGCTTCAGCTTCATAGCTAAGCAAAATTCTGTGACGTAAAACCATCATACTTACATTTTTAACATCATCTGCCGTAACATAACCGCGTCCGTTAAGAAGTGCAAAACCTTTTGCTGCACGAGCAAGGAATATACTTGCACGCGGTGAAGCCGGATAGTTTATCAGATTATTTATTTTTAAACCGTAGTTTTCAGGATTACGAGTCGCATCGATGATATCTATAATGTAATTTTTTACTCTGTCTCCGATATAGATTTCATTTACAAGACTGTTTAACTGTGCAATTTTTTCCTTTGAGACAATACAATTTAACGGAATCTCTGCATTATCCATCATTCTGTCGAGAATTATTTTTTCTTCATCTTTCTTAGGATAAGTAATTTTTATTTTCATCATAAAACGGTCAACCTGTGCTTCAGGAAGTGCATAAGTTCCTTCTTGGTCGACAGGGTTTTGAGTTGCCATTACCATGAAAGGTTTAGGTAGAGAATAAGTAACGTCTCCGATTGTAATGTGTTTTTCCTGCATGGCTTCGAGCAATGCAGCTTGAACTTTTGCCGGAGCACGATTTATTTCATCGGCAAGAATCAGATTTGCAAATATAGGACCTTTTTTAGGTTCAAAATCGCCTGATTTTTGGTTGTAAATCAAAGTTCCGGTAATATCTGACGGCAATAAATCCGGAGTAAACTGAACTCTTTTGTAATCTAAATCAACAACTCTTGAAAGAGTACTGATAGCTAAAGTTTTTGCAAGTCCGGGAACACCTTCAACAAGAATGTGTCCGCCGCTGAATAACCCCACAAGAAGTCCTTCTATCATTTCACGTTGACCGACAATAATTTTATTCATTTCATTTTGAATTGCTTCTATTGTAGAAATTTCTTTTTCTACTTTTGCATGTATTTCTTTTACTTGTGTATCCACGAATATCCTCTTTAAAAGTAATTTATATTTAATTTAAACGACCATTTAACGGTATATAACCTCTACTAATTTCATTGTCAAATATTTTGTCATGAGTAAAGTGCAAAATAATTAAAAATAAAATTTGTGACAATGTTTTTATAAATATTTATCAAAAAAGAAATAATGAGCTGTTGTATTTTTTTAATGACTTTAAATTAAAAAAACAGTATAAGGAAACAATTTTATCTATACGGAGTAATTGAAATGGAAAAATTGGATAATAAGGTTTCTCTGGAGCTGACAAAAAATATTGAAATGCGTTACGGAGAAAATCCTCATCAGAATGCTGCTTATTTTGTAGAAACAGATAATTCCGGAGTTCATAACTTCTTCACAGAAGGAAAGTTACACGGAAAAGAATTGAGTTACAATAATATTGCGGATATTTCCGGTGCTCTTAGAATTTTAGCAGATTTGAATGATGAATCTTGTGTAGCCGTAAAACATTCAAATCCATGCGGTGCGGCAACTCGTGATAGTGTTTATGAATCTTTCAAAGCAACTTATGAGGGTGATTCAATGTCAATCTTCGGCGGAATCGTAGCAATGAAAGGTATTGTAAAGGAAGATACAGCAGAGCTTCTTTCTAAAATTTTTCTTGAAATTATTATTGCGGAAAAGTTTACGGAAGGTGCTTTTGAAATATTATCAAAGAAAAAAAATATTCGCTTGATGGAATATGCAAAATGGAAAGACTTGATTTTTAATGAAAAAGCTTGTGAAGTAAAACATGTTTTGGGCGGATATTTGATTCAAGAACGTGATGTTTTATCTCCGATGACAGAAGAATATAAGCAGATTACAGAAAAAGCAGCTACAGATGCAGAGCTTGAAGATATGAAGTTTGCACAGACAATAGTTAAAAATGTAAAGTCAAATGCAATTGTAGTTGTAAAAGATAAAATGTTGCTCGGTGTCGGTGCCGGACAGATGAATCGTGTAACAAGTGCGAGAATTGCTCTTGATTGGGCAGGAGAGAAGGCAAAAGGTGCCGTAATCGGTTCTGATGCATTTTTCCCAATGGACGATACAGTTCGTTTGGCAGCGGAACGCGGAATTACTGCGATTGCTCAACCGGGCGGTTCTGTACGTGACGAAGATTCTATAAATGCTTGTAATGAACTTGGTGTTGCAATGTATTTCACCGGAAATCGTCATTTTTATCATTAATTTTCTTTGTAGACGATTGGTGTGATTTTAAAAGGGTCAGACCCTGATTCTAAAATAGAATTAGGGTCTGACCCTTATTCTTTTAATTGATAAGTATTTTCTGTAATTTCCTCCCAAACTTCATAGAATGGATATTCTTCAGAGCGTTTTGCAAGACCGGCTTTTATTGGATTTTCTTCTATGTAGATAAAAACTCTTACCAAATCAGTAAAATCTTCGATAATTCTGCTGAAAAATCTGTCTTTCCAAGCACTTCCTTCCAAGTTGAAAGTTCGATTTATCCATTGTGTAAACTTTTGTTTGATGTATTTCATTATTTCAGACAGATTTTCATTCTTATTTGGGCGTATTTCCATGTGGAAATGAGTATCCAATATACAGATATTTTTGATTGTAAAATCAAATTTCTTATTGGCTGATTTGATAATATCGAGAAGCATTTTTTTAATTCGCGGATTCATAATGATTTGAATTAACTTGTGAAACCGATTACTTACATGATAAAATGCATTTTCCTTTAATTGTCGAAGTTTTCGCATATGTTCCTCCCTGCATTTATCTTTAATGTAAGTGAGTGATGTTTTTAACTACAGGTTGAAGGAAAATTTACAAAGATTTACAGTAAATTTTAGTGTCAGACCTTAATCCCAAAATAGAATTGAGGTCTGACACCGAGATAAAATAAGGAGAAATAATGGCTGTTGATGTGAATGAATTGTTTAAAGAATTTGAGAAGCTTCCGGAAGTAGAAGCAATTGCTTTAGGAGGTTCACGGGCGACGGGTAGAAATGACGAAAAGTCGGACTACGATGTTTATATTTATATTTCGAAGTTGATTGATGAAAATGTTCGTAAAGAGATTTTATCTAAATATTGTAAGTACATGGAAATCGGGAATTCCTTTTGGGAACTTGAAGATGATGTAACTCTAAGCGACGGAATTGATATGGATATAATTTATAGGGGAATGGAGGATTTTGAAAAGACGATTTCTTCTGTTGTCTTTGATTGTGTGGCTTGGAACGGATACACGACTTGTTTGTGGCATAATTTGATTACTTCAAAAATTGTGGTCGATAAAACCGGAAAGTTAAATGAATTACAGAAAAAGTTTAATATTCCTTATCCGCAAAAATTGAAAGAAAATATTATTTCAAAAGGTTTGAAGCTCTTGAGCGGGATTTTGCCGTCATTTGATATGCAAATTAAAAAGTCTGAAAATCGCGGCGATTTGGTTAGTGTGAATCATCGTGTTACAGAATTCTTAGCGACTTATTTTGATATAATTTTCGCTCTTAATGAAATGACTCATCCCGGTGAAAAGCGAATGCAAAGTATCTGTTCTGCGGAATGTAAGCTTTTGCCGAACAATTTTGATGAGAATCTGAATCGGCTCTTTGCCGGAATGTTTCGTGAAAATATTTCCGGCGTGATAAATGACATAGTTTGTGAGATTCGAAAGTTGTGCGAGTCTGAGCTGAATAAATAATCTTTTTATGAATGGAGATTTTTTGGTTATATGCTGAAAAATCTCCATTTTTTTTATTTAAAATCAAATCGGCTGATTTCAAAAGTGCTAATACTCTTATCTTAATTAAAAAATGGAATCAAGACGAAATATAAACTTTTATTTATCCAAAACTTTAACATCTAAGCGGTTGTAAGGAATCTCAATATTTGCATCATCTAAAACTTTTTTGATTGCTATATATAAATCATTTTTTGTTTTTAATGCATCTTTAGAATTGAACCAACCGGCTACCACCATATTTATACCGCTGTCACCGAAACCGTCAAACCAAACAGCCGGAGCCGGGTCTTTCAAAATTGTCGGACACAAATCCGGAGCTTTTGAAAGTACT
>JBGUUT010000035.1:0-14120 GCA_045133795.1 Spirochaetota bacterium | reverse complement strand
GATTGCCAGGATTGAGACATTGGCAAAGGTTGAATTTTAAGGATAAAGTGGCAATCATTCTCCTCTCTAATGTCGTTATGGAGGAATCGCCCTTTCTTGCCCAATTGATGGAATACTTAATTTGCTAAATTCCAATTTATAAAACAGTCAGATAAACCAAAATTTGGAGAATTCCAACTGCCGAACAATATTGATAGAAAACAAATGCTGACCGTATACTATACCAATATGGTTTGATGAATATACTGGCGGAAAATATCGGCTAGTGGAAAGTTATCCTAATAAAGAAGTGGATTATGATGACGGAACACCGGCGGATGTGTTTTTCTTTGAGAATTGACAAGAATAACTTTGAGCAGAATAAAAAATCTTAATACTGTTTATAAACGGGAGACGGATATGATGTTAGAAAATTGTCGATTGATAGGTCAAGGAAATACCGCAGAAATATATCGTGTTACAAACAACAAAGTTTTGAAATTATTTCGTGGCGGATTTTGTCGAGAAGATATAGAAAGAGAATATCAAAACAGTGTACTTGCACAAAATGTTTTGGATTGCGTCCCCCAAGTATATGAAATGGTAGAAATTGACGGCAGGGACGGTATTATATACGAGGAAATTTGCGGTCAAAATATGCTTATGTTAATGTTGAAGTCGCCGTTGAAAATTGCCCAAAAATCAAAAGAGTTCGCTCGGTATCATTATTCTATACAAAAAACGATTCAAGAGCCGCTGATAACAGTGAAAGAGAAATTGAACTTTGATATTGATAACGGTGAGTTTTTGCCAGAAAAAACTAAGTTAATTTTGAAACAGTATATTGAAACTTTGCCGGACGGCGAATATTTGTGTCATTTTGATTTTCATCCGGGGAATGTTATGATTACAGACGAAAAGGCAGTTTTTCTTGATTGGATGACAGTTTGTAAAGGCGATATTTGTGCCGATGTAGCCAGAACCGGTATTTTATTGAAATATGGGCAAATAGAACATGCTTCGTTTTTTGTACAGAAATTACTTTCACTGGGGAAGCATAGTATATGGACAAATTATTGTAATGAATATATGAAATTAACCGGAATATCAAAAGCTGATATTGCAAAATGGGAAGTTCCGGTAGCAGCGGCACGATTACGAGAGAGTATCTCGGATAAAGAGCGAAAAGTTTTGTCGGACATTGTAAATGCACGATTGTCGAGACTTTAATAATATAGAGAAATAAAAATGGTTTACAGAAAATTACCATTACATTTGATGTAAACGAAATTAACGAGACAACACCTACAGCAATCAAAACTACATCTGACAAAAGTGTAGATTTGCCGACATTGACAAATTCTAAGTTTTCACATTGGAACACAAAAGCCGACGGAAGCGGTTTGTCTTACAACGGAACAGCAACATTTACCGAAAGCGTGACATTGTATGCAATCTTACTTGCAGATAATGCAAACCATGCTTTCATTGTGTTCGTTTGATGTTTCCTGACGGAAACATTTTCGTTCGGTCCCGAAAAAAAGAGAGAATGAAGAACCGTTAGGTTAATTTCTTAAAGCTTACTTTTAGCTTTATTGTTACAATAAATGTTTTTTTAACAAATGTTTCAGCATGTTTTTTTCTTTTGAAGTTTCTAACATCTTACACGTTTTGAACTCAAAACGATTTTCAAATGCCGGTTTATCCGGCGAATTAGATTTAAAACCAGAATGGTTTGAAAAACTTTGAACTAAAGTTATATTTTTATGTGAATAACCAAAATAAAAACTTTTATTTATTAAAATTTGAGTATATGAATACTCTGTGCCGAAAAGTGAAACGCAATATCTATAAAATTTTCAGAATTCAAATATACACGGAGAACGTATCATGAGAAAAAAATCTTTGGTTGCTGTATCGGTTGTCATTTTTTGTTGTACAACTTACTTATCGATGAATGCCTCTGATTCGGAAATAGCAAAAACATATCTGCGGCGGGCAATGATTAATCGTGATAATTCACAGATTTCATTACATATGATTAATGAAGCAAAAGAGTATTCCGTAACTTTTCCCGAATATGAGTTTTTGCAATTGGAAAATTGTCGTAATACTGGAAATTTTAGTAATGCGGAAAAGTATCTTAAAGATATGTTAGTAAAACGAAATAAGGCGTTTTTATTGGATGATTACGATATTGATTTGCAGGCAGCTCGCATTTATCATTATTTGCATTCTTATAAAGAGGCTTTACCTTTTTACGAATCGGCAGTCGGTACAAACGGAAAGAAGACATATGGTAATTATTTAGAATATTTATCGTGTTTATTTTTGGCGGATGCACCAAAGAGTCAAGTTTTACCGGTATTACAGAAAGTTTCATCGCTTTTTTCAAATCAAGAAATTGTTTTCTATCAGATTTTATATTCTTTTAAGTTTTCGGAATCACCATTCGGAGAACCGCTTCGTTTGATTCGCCAATTGGAAAATAACGGTTATTATCCGCAAGAGATACTGTATTTGAAATCTTTTCTTGTAAAAGATGAAGAAGAATTGGGACGTTTTGCAGAAAAAATGTCGCAAATGTCTGATATTTCCAAGAAATGGGGACGTGATATTGTATATGGTTTGTTGGAACGCTTTACCGTTACGGATGAAAATATATTGAGAAAATGTTTGTCATTGTGGAAAGAATACGACGGAAATAATGATGTGAGAACATTCAGATTTCTTACGTATTCTCCGCTGGGAGAATGGATTAAATCAAATGAAGATTTTGCACAATGGGCGACTTTTTCCGGAGTGCGTGTCGTGGATACGGATGATAACGGCAAACCGGAATTAACCGTGAAAGTAAAAGACGGAATTGTGATTAATCGCAGTGAAGATAAAAATCAAGACGGAATCATAGAGAATGAGTTTATTTTTTATGATAACGGGAAAATAGATGAGATTTTTGTGCGTGATGATTATAAAAATTATTGGAATTATGATTTTAATCAATATGACAGTTCATTGCTTATTGCGGAAAATATTAGAGCCGGTAATGTGACGGAAAAAAATTATATGCTCAAAGGTGCGTTTGTTTTTAATGAAAATCAGCCGCTTCCGATATTACAAGATTCTTTGGTTGATTATCGTGAAGAATATTTCGACGGCGAGATTTTGCGAATAAAATTTTCCGACGGTAAAATTGTTTTAAAAGAAAAAGACAGTGATTCTGACGGTTTTTTTGAATATTCGGCACATCATAAAAACGGAGTTATTTCGGAAGCGTTTATAGACATGAATAAAGACGGCGAACCGGATTTACACGAGATTTATCATAACGGTAAATTGGTACAATGTGAATCGGGATATTCCAAAACTACCGGAGTTTATTATTATAAAGAGATTTTTCAAAATGGTGAGATTGAGAAATATTGGGATAATAACAAAGATTTAGTTTATGAACTTTTGGAAAAAACATTAACTTCCGGAATTATCCAATCATATTTTGATTTAAATAATGACGGAACTTATGATTATCTGCACGAAAGAATGCAAGACGGAAGTTACGGTGTTTATACGTTGAATTCTGACAGAACAAAAAAACATAAAATAACGTCGGTATCTGCGGAAAAACGTGCAAAAAAAATGAAAGGCTGGATTGTAATATCTTCACGTAATGCGGATTTATTACCGATTCCCGATGAAATTAATTTTTCCGATATAAAATCAGAAAGTATGAAAGGTGCTTTTTCATATAAAAATCAGAAATTTTATTTTTCTGACGGCTTGTTGAAATCTTCTGATTTTAATTTTCGTTTAGTGCGAAACGGAGAAAAGTTGTTTTTATTTGATTGTGGGGCGTAAATAATGGGGAATCGGAAGTGCGTATTGTCTGTTAAGCATTTCATAATATTTTTGATTGTTGTTGTTTGCAGTTGTAAAACCGTTAAGGATAATCAGGTTTTGGAGTATCCTTATCACAGTGTCGCTGAAAATATTGAAGCGAATATTAAAAATGAAGATATAGAGTCGCTTTCTAAAGGCTATATGCGTGCATTAAAAGAGTACAATAAAGATAATTCTAAAGAAAATCTTGATTTACTCGTTTCGATAGCCGGGCGTTTGAATGAGCTTTTAAAAACTTATACTGATACAAAAAAATATGAATCGGCAGTAGATGTTGCGGATATTTTAGTCAATTTGGGAATAGAGCCGGCGGTTTCTTATGAAAAATGTTACAGAAATTATCTTGCAGAAATGGACGCCTCCGCTGACGTGGATAATTTTACTGTAGAAAGTATAAAAAATCGTATGGGAGAAAAGGGACTGCTTTCGGAAAGCGAGGTTGCTTCACTTCTTGATGATTATTTTAAACAAAACAGTTTGGGGCTATTTTCTTATTATTTGAATTATTACAAGGGGAAATATCCGACTTTAGCAGCTAAGTTTCCGGAGTTGGAAAAGAAATTCAGCATTTTAATTGATAATGTAACCGAGCCGGATTTTGAAACATTGATGAAATCTGTCGTAACCGTAATTTTAGATAAAGGGATTGTGGTAAAAAACGGAGTCGGCGGTCAGGATAAATCCTTAGGAACCGGTTTTTTTATTGACGGAAACGGTTATATTCTTACAAATCATCATGTAATTGCAGACCATGTGAATCCGGCTTATAAAGGTTATACTTCGGTACGTGTGTCATTGCGTGATAATCCGGATGTCGAATATTCGGCAAAAGTTGTCGGTTGGGATAAAATATACGATGTTGCATTGTTGAAGCTGCTCGGGCATAAAAACGAGAACTTTATGGTTCCCGGTATTTCAGGTAATATGAAAACCGGTGATAAGATTTTTACTATAGGGAATCCGTTGGGGATTCGTTATACGGTGACATCCGGGATTATTTCCAATCGTGAAATTGATATTTTTCAAATGGGGCAGGCATTTCAAGTTGATGCAGCTATCAATCCGGGAAATTCCGGCGGTCCGTTGATTGACGAACGTGGGCAAGTTGTCGGAATTGTATTTGCGGGGATTCCTCAGTATGCCGGAATAAGTTTTGCGATTCCGTTTGAATGGGTACGTCAGACAATTCCGCTTTTGTATCGCGGCGGAGAAGTGAAGCGTTCGTGGATGGGGGCCGGAATCTATCACGACAGAGAAAGAGATGAATTGCAATTTTATTATTTAATGCCCGGCAGCGGTGCGGACGAAGCCGGAATATTGGTTGATGATGTTCTTGTAAGTATTAACGGTCATAAAATCACTGATTTAGCACAAGCTCAAGCTTTGACAGCATGGGAAAAAAGCAACTCAATTATCAGAGTGGGGATTCTTCGTAACGGGCAATATATGGAGTTGCCGGTAAGATTGGATGTTCGTCCGCAGATTCCGATTGAGCAGATTTTTAAAAAGGATTCGTATACGAATATAATAAAGCTTGTTGCCGGCATGAAAGTTGAGCAAACAAGAAAGAGATTCGGAATTCGTTATTATAAAATTAGTCATGTATACAGAGGTATGCCCGGATATTCTCTTAATGTGTCGGAAGGTGACCCGTTGACGGTATACGGCATGAAGTTTTTGTCAAAAGAAAAAGTCGTAGTATTAAGTATTAATTATACAAATCGTGATGTATCCATGATGCAGCGAAATATAACTTTGGCATTACCGGCGGAAATTAATAATTTATTGTGACAGATTCAAAAAAAGCTTTATTTTTTTTCTTATTATTTTATTTCGGATTTTTCATATTTTCCGGATTTCTTCGAATTATATTGTTGTTAATGATTATTTTTGCATTCGGGAAGAGATTGTTTTGTAAATGTGAAAAATTGTCCGTGCGGTATTTGTTATGTGCGTTTTGCGGGATGGCGTTTTATGTTCTTGCAAAGTTTGCTGTGCAATGTATGCCGTTTTCCGGAGGATATTCGGCAGAAAGTTTTAGTCCGAGTGTTTGGTTTTTTATTGATGTGTTGATATTGACGCCGTTGGCTGAAGAATTATTATTTCGCAGTTGTTTAGATGATGTGCTTCAAGGTATTTCGGTTAGCTTTTTTATTCTTTTAAGTACGGTTTTATTTACAGCGGTTCACTTATCACAAGGAATCGGGGGAATATTTTTTGCAATTATGTGCGGTTTAATGTTGTCTTTTACATATAAAATGAAGAAAAAAATAATATTTTCTGTTATAATACACTCTTTTATAAATCTCGGCGGTTGCCTTGATTGTATTTTTTTTTAGTTTTAAGGAAAGTAGTAAATGGACGCAATACAACCGGCTTCAGAAATTTTTGATTCATTATCAAAATTGGGGCTGACTCAAAATGAAAGTAGAATTTTTTTATATTTAGCACAAAATCCCGGTTCTAACGGGTATGAAATTTCAAAGAATACGGGAATTTCTCGTTCGTTGGTTTACGGTGCATTGGAAAAAATGCGTGCAAACGGTGTAATTGAACTGACACAAACAAAGTCTTCATCATATTTATTAAAACCGTTATCGGAAATTCGTGATACGGTAAGTCAAGGTATCGGAAATGCTTTTGACGAATTGGAAAAGCAACTTGCAGAAATGAAACCTCTTGCGGCAGATGAACTTTTTGTTACGATTCAAGACAGAGTGCATCAGTTGGCAAAATTGTCTTATATGATTCGCAGTGCTGAAAAGGTGCTTTTTATCAGTGCCGGGATTAATGAATTGGAATGGATAAGAAAAGAACTTTTACAAGTGCCGCCGTCAGTTGCGGTTCATATTTTCAGCTTATCTAAACTGACAGATTTTCCTCCGCATTTTCAATTGCATTCTAAAGGAATGGAAGAAAGTTTTATTCAAAGTTTGGGAAACTTGAAAGCTCGTTGGCGAATCCTTTTGATAAAAGACCGCAGTGAAATGATGCTTTGCGGCGGCGACGAACAGCACTGCGGTGCAGCTATTTATACAAAAAATAATATGATGGTAACTTTTGCTACGGAACATTTTGTTCATGATGTGAAGATTTCCAACATTGAACGTAACTATAATGTCAATGATTATACGGAGAATTTATTTAATCAATATTCGCCGGAAAATTCTTGCGGCGAAGCAGGAATGATAGAGTAAGTTGACGGGGCTTTTAATATTGTCAATTGTTGTTTCTTTAATATTTTTTTAATATATTGCTAGCCTATAAGCAGAAACAATAATCTATTAATTTTATATATTTTTCATAAAGGAGAGGCAAAATGAAGTGTGATATATGCAAGAAACGAGATGCTGTATTTCATATGCAGGAACAATCAGCATACGGCGTACGTAAAATAAGCTTGTGTGTTGAATGTGCTCTTACAAAAGGGTTGAACATTCGTTCAGAAGATGTAGATAAACTTTTTTCATCCTTTATTTCTAATATTTTTGCTGACGGGCAAATGAATACTGCAAATATTGCAAGTCAAGCAGCAGCTAGAATTTTGAATCTAAGATGTCCGGATTGCGGAAAAACCGTAGAAGATATAACAAAGACAAATGAAGCTGGATGTATAAAGTGTTTTTCATATTTCAGATCATTGATTGATGCGATACTTGTAAATATGAATAATTCGCTCGATTATCGAGGTGAATTGCCGGAAGATTTACGTGAGGAACACGACTATAAGGTTGAAATTTTTAATTTAAGGAAACAGTTAAAACAATGTATTTCAGCGGAAGACTTTACTAAAGCTGCAGAAATCAGAGATAAAATAAAAGCGTTGCAAATTGATGAAAATGTAGATGATGAAGCAGAGGAAGAATGAGCAATATAGTAAAAAATAATGAAATTATGAAACCGCAGATAGAATTGAAGGAAATGTTTGTAAACTTCAGACTAATGCAGGTAAGAAATTATGAGAAGTTGCCGTTCGTTTCTGCTATGTCGGAAGAATGTCGCAATGATTTTGAAGAAGATTTTATAAATTATATTCTTAAGAAAAGAAGAAATTTAATTGTCAGCAATATTGATTATTTGAGTAAGGAAAAAAGATTTCAACTTTACAGTCGAGGGCTTTGGTTGAAAGAACTTGATGATGAAAGAGATATAAAATTTATTTATTCCGAATCTAATAATATTGCAATAATTCTTAACTATAAAAACCACGTTACAATTCTTGCATCGACAACTCAGCCCGTATTCAAAAGTGTTTATAAAAAACTTTCGGAATTGGAAAAAAAGGTTTGTGAATATGAACGTGTAAGTGCAAGTGAACGTTACGGGTATATTTCGCCGGTATTTAAAGATTGTGGTTTAGGATTTAAAATAACGGCGTTAATGCACATTGTATGGGTTCGCAATTTTAATTTTCTTGCAGCGGAAAATAAAGAAGCTGCGACAACTTATGAAAAGGTTCAAGACGAGCTTTTTAATCGCGGTTATTTATTGGAAAAAAGCTATTTTGAAAAAGCCGATTGTGATGACTTTTGTGAGATTTCATCCAGATTTAATTTCGGCGTGACGGAACAGGAATTAATGGAACGTTTTATCGCCGGTTTGAAAAGTTTTCTTGAACTGGAACAAGATTCCGTAAATCTTGCAATAAGTGAGATTCCTAAGATTTTGGAAGATACGGCTTACAGAAGTTTGGGAATATTAAAATATGTGCGACTTTTGGGTTTAAATGAAGCGATTCGGTATTGTGCGAATTTACGAATGGGAATAAAAATAAAATTGCCTATGGAAATAGATTTAGATTTACTTAATAAATTGCAACAGGCAATTTTTAAATTTGATTTACCGGATGAAAACAGAGAAATTCCGGCAAAACGAGCTGATTTAGTTCGTTCACTGTTGAAAGGAGATGATAATGCAGAGTAAAGGTTTTACTCCGGCGGCGACCAGAGTTTTGGCAGAATTGGCTCAGAATGAAGCCAGACGTTTTAATGCGGAAAAACTTTATCCCGACCATGTTGCGTTGGCGATTTTAAAGGAAAACAAAGGCGTTTCCGGCAGAATTCTTAAAGATAACGGTATTAATCCAAAAGGAATTATCGAAGAAATTGAAGCTGCACAAGATATAACAAATGCTCCAGTTTCTCTCGGTGAATTAGCACCGTCTAATGCATTACAACAGGTAATAGAAATCAGTACAATCGAATCAAAGCGAATGGGACATAATTTTATCGGAACGGAACATTTGATTTTAGGTTGTATTATAGATTCAAACAGTCCGGTATCGATAGCTTTCGGACATCAGGGAATTACTCCGGAAAATTATCGAGATTATATTATTAAAGCAGTAGGACACGGAAAAAATGATGTTTCGGAAAAAAGCAATACCAGAAAGAATTCTATTCTTGCAGAATTCGGACGTGATTTGAATGAAGTGGCAAAATCCGGCAAGATGGATAAAGTTGTCGGACGAGAAGATGAAATCCAACGCCTGATTCAGATTCTTACACGTCGCAGAAAAAATAATCCGATTTTATTGGGAAATCCGGGAGTCGGTAAGACAGCAATTGTAGAAGGATTGGCACAGAAGATTGTAAGTAAAAATGTGCCGGATAATCTGTTGCGTAAGCGTATTGTAGCACTTGATATGGGAATGGTAGTAGCCGGCACTAAATATCGAGGAGAATTTGAAGAGCGTTTGAAAAAAATTATGCGTGAAATCAAAGAATCCGCAGATGTAATTTTATTTATAGATGAGTTACACACTATTATCGGAGCCGGCGGAGCAGAAGGTGCAATGGATGCGTCTAATATGTTTAAACCGGCATTATCACGAGGTGAATTGCAATGTATCGGAGCTACGACTCTTGATGAATATCGAAAATATATAGAAAAAGACAGTGCGTTGGAACGTCGTTTTCAGAGTTTACTTGTAGAGGAAACTTCGATTGAGGATACAATAGAAATTTTGAACGGAACGAAACACCTTTACGAGCGTCATCATAATGTTACTTATACTTCGGAAGCAATACGTCAGGCTGTATTATTAAGTCAGCGTTATATTTCGGAACGTTGCTTGCCGGATAAGGCGATTGATGTACTTGATGAAGTAGGTGCAAAGATGAAATTGAAACATTCATCTAAACCTAAAGAAATTTCAGATATTGAAAATAAACTTAAAGAGTTGGAAGAACGTAAAAATCAATACATAAAAGCTCAAGAGTATGAAGCATGTTCGCTTATAAAAGAAGAACGTGAAAAATTGATTGAAACTAAAAATGCGTTGATGATAACTTGGCAAAAAACAAATACTAAGGAAAATATAAAAGTAACAGAAAAAGATATTGCACAGTTTGTGTCGTCTGTTACAAAAATTCCGTTGTCAGAAATAGAAGCAGAAGAAAATGAAAAGCTGCTGAAATTAGAAGACGAATTGGCAAAGCGTGTAATAGGACAAAAAGAAGCTATTACAGCGGTATCATCAGCGGTTCGTCGTGCTCGTTTGGGGCTTACTTCTCCTAAGCGACCGTTGGCTTCATTTATTTTCTTAGGACCTACGGGAGTCGGTAAAACAGAG
The DNA here is from genome assembly GCA_045133795.1 of Spirochaetota bacterium. GTDB lineage: Bacteria > Spirochaetota > GWE2-31-10 > GWE2-31-10 > GWE2-31-10 > RGIG8597. Next base: position 3,670 of record JBGUUT010000035.1, on the reverse strand, counting down.
TTGGCGAAGGCGTTATCTCGAATGCTTTTGGGCAGTGAAAATTCACTTATCAGACTTGATATGTCTGATTTTATGGAAAAACATAATACCGCACGTCTTGTGGGAGCACCTCCGGGATATGTCGGTTATGAAGAAGGCGGTGCGTTGACTGAAAAAATCAGACGTTCTCCTTATTCAATCGTACTTTTTGATGAGATTGAAAAAGCTCATCCGGACGTATTCAATTTACTTTTGCAGATATTGGAAGAGGGCGAATTATCGGACAACTTGGGACATGTAGTGTCTTTCCGCAATACAATTATTATCATGACTTCGAATCTCGGTGCTCGTGAGATTAACAAAGATAATGTGTTGGGATTCGGCGGTGTAGGAAATAATGCGGACAGTGCTTTTAAAGATGTGAAAAATTCAGCTATTAATGAATTGAAACGTCATTTCAGTCCGGAATTTGTTAATCGTATCGATGAAACGATTGTATTTCATCCGTTATCTAAAGAAAATCTTCATTTTATTATTGACGGAATGTTTAAAGAGACAGTCGACGTACTTATGGAAAAACGAAAAATTGGCGTATTTCTTGATAAAAGTGCAAAAGATTTTATTATTGATACTTACTATGACAGAAAATACGGGGCCAGACCGTTACGTCGTGCTATCCAAAAAGAAATTATCGATGCTTTATCTATTGATTTGCTTAACAAAAAGATTAATGACAATGATATTATAAAAGTATTTTGTGAAGATAAAAAAATTGTTTTAAAGAAAATGGAATCATTAGAAGAACATGAGAATAAAGAAGAAAGTTAGTCTTGTTTTATTGTTGGTATTGTTGACGCAGGCAATCTTTTCCGATGATTTGGAAGATTTTCGTGCTGCATACGCTTTGTATAAAGACGGGTTTTATGATGTTGCCGCCAGAGCTTTTGAGGAAATGGCGGCTCATTACCCGGCTTCGTCAATGTACAATGATATGTTGTATTATCAAGTAATTGCATTGATTAAGCAAAATAAAATTCCGCAAACATTGTCGCCGTTGTGGAAGCTTTTTGATAAAAAAGATTATCAATATTATAATGATGTTCTTTATTACCTTTCGTTAAATAATCATTTATTGGAAAAATACAGTGATTCCGAAAAGGCAATAGTGCGACTTTTGCCGACGGAAAAGAATAAACAGCGTCACGAAAAGCTTCTTTATATAACAATCAAAAATAACTTTTTGCTGAAAAATACTTCCGAATGTTTAAAATACGCTCAAGAATATGTAGATTCTCCCGGTTATGATAAATATCGAGCTGAAGTTCTACGTTTGCAAACTGATGTTTATTTACAGGAAGAAGACTACGAAAACGCATTAATCAAAATGGATTTATTGTTACCTTACAGTTTGGCATCTCAAGAGATGGCGGTGTTACGTTACAATTATCTTTATGCGTTGTATATGACAGACCGTGATAAAGAGGCTGTAAGTTTTTTTGAACGTAACAGTTTTGCGTTTTCGCAGGATTTATATTTCTTGATGGCGGATATTTATTATCGTATTCAGCGACCTGATGATTCATACAAATTGCTTGATGATATTTATAAAAACCTCAAACTTGAAGAAGCCGTACGCAGAATGGCGTTGATTGACTATGAGCGTGATAGATTTACGGAGGCGTTGAGCCTTTTGGAAAGTCGCACAAAGGAAAGTTACTTGCCGTTTTTTAAGAGCGATTTGGCGTATAAAATCGGGGAAAAAGAAAAAAGCTTGTTTTATATAAAAAAGATTGAACCGGGAAAGATGACGCAAGATGAATTGCAACTTTATTATCAATTAGCGGCAGAACTTAACAGAACAGATGAATATTATGTGTTTATAAAAGAGCCGGATTTGTTAAATAAACTTACGAAATCTGACAGAAATCTTGTTTTGTACAATCTTGCCGTATTTTGTTTTAATGAACAAAATTATGATGATGCCGGCCGGTTAATGAAACGCTGGCTTGCGGAGTTTTCTTCCGATGAACGTTACGACAGCGTACTTTATATGAGCGGCGTAACTTTGAAACATTTAAAGCGTTATCAAGAAGCTGTTATTGAGTTTACGAAACTGCAAAAGTTTAACAAAAAAGACCGTATTTATTATGAATCGATGGTTGATAAGGGTGAAGCTTATTTTATGCTGTTGGAATACGGCAGTGCAATACGCAGTTATGAAAGTTACCTTGCAAACAATGTGACTTCAGAGCGAAAACAAGAAGCTTTGTTGCAATTAGGGAATGCTCATTTTAATATTAAACGGTATGAAAAGGCGTACAAAAATTATTTAAAATATGAAAGTCTGTATGGTCGAAGTGCCATGATTGAGCAAAAAATTGCCGAGACACTTTTAAAGAAAAAGGACTTTCAGGAAGTACAGGTTTATTTTGGGAAAAAACAAAATTACGAACCTTATCCGTTTTTTGTATATCTTTATTCATGTTTTCAGCGTGAAGATTATCAAGCGGTATTGGCACATCGAGATAATTTACCGAATTATAAAGCGACTTCATATTATGCGGAAATGCTTTATATCTTAGTAATGGCGTGTCAAAAAACACAACAGGAAAATGACTTGGTTGCGATTTATGAGAAGAATCGCCGCATTCCGAATAATGAAAGCGGAACAAAAATTAAAAAGGCATTATTTAAATCGTTTTTGAAAATTCGTCGTGTAGATTTGGCGAAAGAACTTTTTGATGAAAAAGATGCGGATTTGTTGTATTTCCTTGCGGATTCATACGCAGCTTCGTTGTATTTGGATGAAGCGGCGACTAACTTTATTGCGTTGTTGAAAACAAATCCGCAGAATCTCAGTTATCCGCAGTTGATAAAGATTTATAAAATTATGTTTGCCGGAGAAAAGTTTGAGGCGGCGTTGGGTGCTGCGGAATATCTTTGTAAGCTTTTTCCGCGTGCTACGGAACCGCAACTTTATTATTTTTTAGCGTTGTATTATTTGAATGATACGGAAAAAATTAGTCAGATAATGAATGATTCCGTAAAGACTCAAGATTCTCTTCTTTATTCTTACGCTTCGTATTCGGTTCAATATTTGCAGGATAAAAATGCCAAGGGGTATTTGAAAAATCTTCAGTCGTTACTTGATAAAGTGGATATTGATAAACCGGTAGTGCGTGAAATAGTGCGAATGATTTTGGAAATATGTTTGGAAACTGAAAATTATAAAATTGCAGCTTCCGTGATAAATAAAATTCCGTCATCAAAGATGAATCACTTGGACGCACAAATTCGTTATAACGAAGCAATTTTGTATGAAAAAAGCGGTAATCAAGATAAAGCCGTCGATTTATTTTTGAAGATTTTTTATTTGTATCCGTCAGATGTTTTCTGGGTAGAAAAAAGCGTGAAAGAAGTTTTGCGTATTTATGAAGAACGTGGAGAAACAGAACGTAACCAACGAATAATAAAAATGTTTGAAGATAAATATTTTCGTATGGATAAATAATAATGGCAAAGGTGCAAAATAAACGCACCTTTTTTTATTTACATCTGTTTTCTTGCCAGAACACAGACCGTGACCTTAACAGGGAACAACCGGTGTGCAGAATTGGTTACAGCCTGTAACCTTTACAGGATACGGACCGTAACCAAATCTCACCAAATCTCACCAAAAATGTGTAAAGAA
>JBGUUT010000034.1:0-33247 GCA_045133795.1 Spirochaetota bacterium | reverse complement strand
TCCGTTGGTTGTCGTTTTTTATTTTTCCAATACATCAGTTTTGTGTTCGTTCTTTTTGATGTTACCTGATTTTCAATTACTGACATTTTTAAAATTTGCAATTTTGATTGGAACCGGTGTATTTGCTGCGGCAGGTCAGATACTTTTAACTTACGCCTATAAATATGCTAAAGCTTCATCGATTTCTGTATATAGTTATTCAATAATAGTTTTTTCGGGAATACTTGGTTTTATTTGCTGGCGGGAGATTCCGGATGTGAAGTCTGTAATCGGAGGATTGTTGATTATAATTTCGGGATTTGTGTTATATGCGGCTCAATATATTCGAGAGAAAAATACTTGATTTGAAGTTTATTTTAAAACATCAAAGATTTTACGAGAGAGTTCGTTTAATGAATACGGTTTAGTAAGAAAACCGTTGTACCCCTTACAATCGGTAAGTTCTTTTTTTTCATTTATTCCGGACATAAAAATTATTGGAATATCACTGCGTAGGTTTCTTAATTGATAAAACACATCTAATCCGGATAAATCCGGCATTATCAAATCTAAAAGTACAAGTGAAATCTGAGGATTATTTTTAAATGTTTGAATTCCGTCGGTTCCGTTGTTTGCAAGAAGTATTTTATGCCCGCATTTGTTTAACATTTGACTGGCGATTTTTAACATCATTTCATTGTCATCAATAACTAGGATTACTTTTCCATTTTCCGGTTTGGGGAGTATTTTTTCCGTATTGTCTACAGTTTTTGGTTTTTTTATGATTGGTAAATAAACTCTGAAAATACAACCTTTATTTATTTGAGAATCGGCACTGAGCCAGCCGTTATGTCGTTTTATTAAATTTTTGCAGATAGCTAAACCTTGAACTTTTTTATTTTCATTATCATCGAAATATTGTGAATCCAATAATGTTTTCAGTCTTTTTTCTTCAATACCTATTCCGTTATCTTGAATTTCTATGCAATAACAATCAGAACCGTCGTCGATAATTTCTTTTAGAAGATTTATTTTTAGTTCACCTTCAGAACTTTTGTTATTTTCAAGTGCAATTGTTATTGCATTAACGGCATTTAATATTAAAGATAAAAAGATTTGCTCCAATTGTCGGAAGTTACCTTGAATTAATGCTTTTTTACCGTGTAAGTTATCGGAAAAATGTATTGCTATTTTTTGTGGGATAGATGCGGATAAAATAGATAAAATATTATTAAGCAATTCAAATAAATCTACTTCAGAAGTGATTTCGTCGTCCCAATATGACAGTAATGATAATTTTTTTATGAGATTGCAACTTTTTTTAGAGGCTGTTTCAATTATATCAAGCATTTCTTGAAGCACAGGATTCTCTTCTGCCAATTCTTTAAGTTCAAGTTTTGCAAGAAATGTAGCTCCGGTGATTCCTCCGAGTAGATTATTGAAATTGTGTGTGATTTGGTAAAGCAATCTTTTAGTATCTTCAATTCTGAAATGGGTTAAAAGTTCGTTTTCTTTTGTGATTGTATCTGTAATGTCATCAAGTCTGATAATAGCACGAGTACCTCCTCTGTATTTGAAAGGATTTAAAGTAACGGTATAATGTTTGTTTTTATCAGAACATTGAAAAACTTGAACTTTACATTCTTTTAGGCAGTTATACATTAAATTAGTCAAATCATCGGTAAAAGGTAAAATATCAGATAATGGAATTTTTATATTTTCAGAGTCTTCTCCTGTAAAATTTCGCATTTGTTCGTTCATTAGGGTAATCATGAGTTCTTCGTCTGTGATTGCAAGCATTGCCGGAACAAGATTAAAAACTGTATTCATGTATTCTTGAGCTGAACGTTCTGATTTTTCTGCATAAATACGGTCTTTGATTTCTTTTTGCATGTTTTCATTATTGAGTTTTAATTGGCGAATTAAAAATGCTTTATGCTCAAAACTTTTTGTTAAATCAGTCATAAGTTCGTTGAATTCATGGATTAAAAGGCTGATTTCATCTTCCGAAGAACCGGAAGGTACAAGAGTTACTCCGACATAACCGGAATCTCGATATTGCTTGACAGATTTAATCAATGTTTTAAGAGGCGAAATAATTGATATTTCTAAAAACATAAAAATTACTAATGATGAAAAAACTATAATAAAAAGCATTGCAAATATAATGTCATCAAAATTATCAAACTTATTTTTATTTATAATCTTGTTTGAAAGAATTATTTCGAGACTTCCGGCTTTTTGTTTTTTTAAAATAACGTCTTCTTTTAAAATATTTATAATTTGTGGGTCGTATTGAAAGTTCGGTTCTGTATTTACTTGTATCGGAGTCCATTGTTCATTACGTTCAAAACGTAGTTTCAATGAGTTGTCTATTGAATAGAGAGTGATTGATTGAATCGAAGAATTAATTGTCATTTCGTTGTAAAAAGAATGTTCCGTAAAATTGATACTGCTTTCATTTGATTCTGCAGAATATAATAGCGAAGAGGTTATTAATAAACGAGTCATGGCCTCTTTGCCTTCTTGGTTTATCTTATGCAATTTTTCGTTACGATGGGAATACATTAAAATATAGAAAAAAAATGAAAATGTCAGAATAATTGTTAGAATCAAAGTTAATAAGACTTTTGTTGTGATTGACCTAATATTCATTTACAAACTCTTTTTTTAATAAAAGAAATATATTTTAATATTGATTTACTCGAATAACATTTTTTTACTAAAAAGTAAAACATTAAACTGTATTTAATAAAAAAACTTTGAAAAAAGGAAGGGAGAGAATATAAAAAAATCTCCTAAAATCTACTTTAGATAAGTATAGGAGATTTTTTTTTGAATATTATAAATCGAAATGCTAATCTAAGTCTTCAATCATTTTTTCTACTTTTTCAAGTTTTTCGTTTAATGTTTTGATAGACTTTTCTATTTTTTCTTTTTCTTTTTGCAATTTTTTCTTAGGGTCATGCAAAGCTTCTTTTTCGTCTTCTTTCATTGAAGAATCTTTTATTTGAACGCGTACTGTATCGGGACTTGCTTCTTCTTCCATTAAAGCTTGAACGGCTTCTTCACGAGCAGAACTACCTTTAATGGAAGAAATCATTTTCATATTGTCAAAACCAACTTCAGGTGGTAAATCCATTTCGCTTATACGCATTATGGTTTTTGCTGTATTGTGTTGCAATTTTAGTTCTCTGTCGACGTAGTCATCGAAAAATAAGTTATTTTTAACACAAAGCAGTGCAACATCTTTTAATAAAAGTCCTAATTCTTTCATTTGTTGTGCATTGTTTTTTAAATAATTATCTTTAATCTTTTGCGTTAACGTCATAAATTCCGGGTTGGTGCGGAATGGATTTTGATAAATTTCTAAGTCTTCGGCTTTTTTTAGCAAGGAATGGAAAATCTGCCAAAATCTGGCGTTATGACAACGATTTGTTAATAAAGGACCATATTTTACATGGTGAATATGGTGGGCAAATTCGTGAATTCCGGTGTAAATCAGTCCGTTATCGTCTGTAAAGTTTTTATTATGAATAATAATTTCTTGTGTTTCCGGTTTGTACAGTCCGTGTACTTTTTTGCTTGTTTTACCACTAAAAACTAATAAAAAATCACTGACATTCGGTTCGAGCATTAATAATTTTTCTTTCAATTGATCAACATTCATTTTAACTACCTCAGTGTGATTAATAGGACAAAAGGGGGAAGTTGTCAATTGATAAGAATAATACTGTCAATAGTTATTAAAATGGATACGAAACAAAAAAATGCACTTATTAAAATCTATTTATTCAATTTTAAAAGTGCATTTTGGTTTATTATCAGAAAGTTAATCAAATTTCTTTTGTATCACTGTTAGTCAGTGATTTTTTTAAATCGTTTATCAAATATTTTTTGTTTCGGAAAATATAGCTTTTAAATTGTTTGAAAACATCTTTTCCTTCTTCTAATGCACTTTCCCAGATACCTTTCAGATTATCTGCATTTATGTTTCCTTCAGCTCCGATATAAGCTTTTGCGGCGATACCGATTGCGTAAGATGAAGCAAAAGCCGAAGAAGTTCGCCAAATAAGTTTGAACGGAAGTAGTTTTGAAATACCACTTCCTATACCTTTGAAAAGTAAACTCATTCCTGTTGTTCCGGAAGCGATTTTCATGAAATGTTTTACATCAAGTTCAAAATCATAAAGCTTTGCAATTTTTGTAGCTAGCATTGTTTGTAATGAGGAAGAAGCAAAACATGAAACAACACAATTTAACGGCATGATTTCTACTACAGTCGACATTATAGCGTAGCGAATCAACAAGAGTTGGAAAATATAGTCATTACGTTGGTCTTTATCATAAAATGAAAAGTCAAATCCGGTACAAGATTCTTCTATATCTAATGCTTCTCCGAGCATGGCAAGACGGTCTAATTGAGCAATGTTAATATCTTTTATTTCGCAAATAGTTTTAGCAGTTTCAAACAAATCTTTGCATTTTTCTTCACTTTCAATCTCTTTGCAAAGTTCGAAAATTTCGGTTTCTGTCATTGAATTTTTGATACATTCTTCAATTTCGGTTAAAGAAATATTGTTGAATTTTTTTAATATAAATTCTTTCTGTTTAAATGAAAGGTTGTCTCCTGCGGGAAATAAAACAATTTTAATATCTGAAATCATAATTCCTCCTTTGTCGGGATAAATATTTGTAAAATAACAGAACTTTTGTCGTCAGACAACTTGAAAGTTCCTAGTTGTGGATTTTTAGCATTTCTTTTTGGGTAAAACTCAGAACGTATTACGGCGTCCATTATTGTTTTTTCGAAAAATCTTTCCAGATTTCTTACACCTTTTTGTTTGTCATATCCTAAATCGGCAATATAATCGATAACTTTATCATCGAAACTAACGTCTATTCCTTGTTCTAAAAACATTTTACGGGCATTTTCGACCAACAGCTCTCGAACTATTTGTGCTGCAGTATCACGTCCGATTGTTTTGAAAGGAATTATTTGGTCTATACGATTAATAAATTCCATCGGAAAATATTCCTTTAAGCGATTATTTATTCCGATGTCAGCTTTTTCGTCAAAACCTATAGTTGAGTTTTGCAATGTAATATTCGATGTCATTATAATCGTTGCATTTGAAAAATAAACAGTTTTGCCGGAAGTGTCATTGATAACGCCTTCTTCAAAAATACGCAGAAATAATTTTAAAACTTCGATATTAGCTTTTTCAATTTCATCCAAAAGTAAAACACAGGCAGGCGAGGCTTGCATTAATTGATTTAATAATGAAACATTTTCGTGTCCAACATATCCCGGAGGACTTCCGATTAATTTTGACACGGAATGAGGTTCTGTGTATTCTGACATATTGATGGTAACACAGCGTTCTTCACTGCCATATAAATATTGTGCTATTTGTCGAGCCAGATAAGTTTTACCGATACCTGAAGTTCCGAGAAATAAAAAAACTCCGTCGGGACGTATCGGATGAAATGAAATACTGCTTTTGGCAATACAAAGAGCCGCTGCAATTTTTGTAATAGCTTCGTCTTGACCGAAACAGTGTTTCTGTAAATACTTTGCAAGTCCGGCCATTTTTTTGCCGTTTTCTTCATTTGTTAACGGCATTCTGTAACCGACAAATTCGGCTATTACTCCGTGGATTGTATCATCTGAAACTTTTTGAAAACCTCGCAACGCATCACGTGATAATGTTTTTTCCAAAACATCAATTGCTTTGTCCGGAAAAACTCTGTTTTTTAAATGTACATTAGCTAAGTCTATGATTAATTGTAATTGTTCGTCACTGATTTCAACATTGAAGTGATTGAATGTTGTATCTCGAAGATGTTGCAATATATTCATAGTAGAGGCTGTATCAAGTTCTTCTATTTTTACTTTAAAAAAACGTCTGTCTAAGGCACTGTCTTTTTGGAAAAGGTTCAAATATTCATCAATGGTAGTCGCACCGATACATCTTAATTCGCCTTTTGCAAGTGCCGGTTTTAAAATATTTGCTGCATCGAGTGAACTTCCTCCGCTTTCTCCGGCTCCGAGTAATGTGTGAATTTCGTCGATAAACAAGATAATTTTTTTGTCTTTGGCAACTTCTTCGACAATATTTTTTAGTCGCTTTTCAAAGTCGCCGCGAAATGTTGTTCCGGCAACAAGAATTCCCATATTAATTTCAATAATTTCTTTATCGATAAAAAAATCGGGAACATTTCCTTGTACGATACGTTGTGCCAAACCTTCAACGACTGCGGTTTTTCCGACTCCTGCTTTTCCGATAAGCAACGGATTGTTCTTTTTTAGAGAAAATAATGTTTCAAGAATGCTGTTGATTTCATTTTCACGTCCCAGAACAGGGAAAAGTTTACCTTTTTTTGCCAATTCGGTAATGTTTCTTCCGAAACGTTCGCTGAAATGTTCGAATCCGGAAGTTGTGTTTTTTTCATCATCATAACCGGCAATTACATTGACTGTATTTTTTTCGTTGTCTTCTCTTACTGCATCTTCAATGTAAGTTTCTGAAAGTAAATCTTCGTCTTCTAATTTTTCGGAATCTTTTATTAAATCCGGAAAACTTGTTTCTAAACGATTCATTTCATTTATTGCCAGATTGTAATCCGGGTCACAATCTTTAGCTTTTTCAAGAGTCTGATATGCTTTTTTTATTTTTCCCTCAAGCTCAAATATCAGGCTAATATTATAATAAGCATATTTAAATGTCGGCTGTGCTTCTATTGCTCGAGTGTAATTGTACATTGCAGCAGTATATTTGCCTTCTTCATAACAAATTGTTCCCAGATAATTTAATGCAGCTGCATAATCCGGGTCAATTTTAATGGCTTTTAATAAAAAAACTTTTGCTCGTTCATTTTGTCCGCATTCTTTGTAAACTTTAGCAAGATTAAAATACGGGTATTTGTAATTCGGACTGATTTTGATAGCTCGTAAGAAATATTCTTTAGCTTTAGCATTGTTATAAGAATTCTGATAGTAAAGTCCGAGCTCGTTTAAAGACGGAACGTATTTACGGTTTAACCTGAGAGCTCTTTTGAAACAAGTTCGAGCGGGTGCGGCAGAGTTTTTATTATTACTTTTTATAAGTGCCAAACCTGTGTTGTGATATACCCAATAAGCATCAGAATCTATAGAAAGTGATTTTTTGTAATATTTAACGGCTTTAATGTATTGTTGATCATAAAAATAGCTGTTACCTAACTTAGCCCATATTTCAGAATTTAAAGCATTAATATTTAAATATTTATGAAGATATTTTCTTGCATTATCATTATTGCCTTGCAAAAGTTCTAAATCTGCTAACTTTTCATAAGACATATAATGATTCGGTTGTTTTTTCAAAATATGCAGATAAATATTTTTTGCATCATCGTAATTGTTATTGTAAAGGTGCATATTAGCTGTTTCAAAAAGCTGTTCAGTATTTAAATCTTTTATATTCTGCATAAATTAAAACCTCCTTATGAATGAAAAGGTTTTTTATATCATAAAATCAAAACATTAAAATACCTTATTGATTAATTTTTTTGATTATTAAACATTAATAAAATTGTTCATTACTTGATTTTAGATATCAATTCTCTTATTATTTCGAGATTCATTTATTAATGAAGAAAATCATGTTTTTTTAGAATGAAAACTATTTTTTAGGAGGACGTTTTGAGAAAAATATTTAAGAAAGGTAATATTCTTGTTCGTCAGGGTGATAATAAAAATAAAAATCTTTATATATTAAGAAAGGGGCGATGTTCTATTACCAGGTCGGCAAATAATTCGGTTCTCGATTGCGGAAAAATCTATCCCGGAGATATTTTCGGAGAATTATCTATGATTTTGGGATTGGAACGTTCTGCCACAATTCTTGCTATTGATGATGAAGTGGAAGTTGAAGAATTGAGTAAAAGCAGTTTTTTGGAAATAATAAGAGAAGATCCGGAAATTGCATGGACGGTGCTTACAAAGTTGGCAATAAAGACACAAATGCTGGATGAAGTGCGTAACGAAATGATGCAACCGGAAGTTATACGTACTCTTATCGAAGCTAAAAAGAAAAATATATAATATTTTAAACAAAATTAAGGAGCTGTTATGAATTATTACGCCGGAATAGATCTCGGAGGAACAAAAACCTATTGTGTAATAATCGATGAAAAGGGCAATATTCTTGCTCGAGAAAAGATGAAAATCGGTACGGATAAAAATATAGAGAATGTTTTGGATGTTGTGACGGAATGTTATAAAGCGGCTATTTCACGTGCAAACCTTGCGGAAAATGATATTTTAGCTGCGGGAATGGCAGTTCCGTCTGCTGTAAATACAGATAAACAAATACTTTTGAATGCTCCGAATCTCGGATGGAAAAATATAAAAATCGGCGAGATAATGACAGAAAAACTTGGCAAGCCGGTATTTGTAGATAATGATGTGAATTTGGGAACTTTCGGTGAATATACATTCGGAAAGGCAAAGGAATACAAAAATATTTACGGAATATTTGTCGGTACCGGAGTGGGTGGTGGTTATATTCATGACGGAAAGCTTATTAGAGGTGCGAGTTTTACTGCCGGAGAAATCGGGCATATGATAATAAAACAAGGCGGTACACAGTGTAACTGCGGTAATCAGGGATGTTTGGAAGCAATCGCAGGAAAAGTCGGTATTATAAAATACATAGAACGAAAAATTGAAGAAAAAGGTAAAACAACAAAATTGGACGAAATAGCACCTCTGTGGCGTAAAAGTGTCGGAGCGTCGGCTTTACATAAAGCTATAAAATCAAAAGATAAGCTTGTAATTAAAGCAGTAGAACGTTCGGCAGAAGCAATCGGAGTTGCATGTTCTAATGTTATAAATACTATCGGTGTGGATGCCGTGATTCTCGGCGGAGGAATAATAGAAGAATTAAGCGATATTTATTTACCGATTATTCGTTTGACAATACAGGAATGTTCTATGGCAAACGGCGGAAGTAATTTTCCGGTAATTATTTCTGAACTCGGAGACGATGCTGTTGCTCTCGGAGCTGCATGGCAGGCAGTTGAAAATTACGGTAATAAATAAAACTACGAGGATAAAAATGAAAGGTAAAAGATTCGCAGCAATAGACTTGGGGTCTGAAAGTATTTGCATGAGTATTGCTGAATTGCAAAAAGACGGCAGTATAGAAACAATTGACGAAACACGGCAACCGTCTTTGCTGGGAAAAGATTCTTTTTATAAAGGAAAAATTTCACGAGAAACAATAAATTCATGTATTCGTACATTGTTGCAATACAAAAAATTGTGTAAAGAATATGGCGTTGATGAGATTCAGGTTGTTACAGGAACTGCGGTAAGAGAATCTGTTAATGCAGATATTTTTATTGATAATATAGCAACGGCAACCGGTTTGACGGTACAAATATTGTCATCGAACAGTCAAACTGAATTTGTACATCGTGCATTGGTGAAAAAACTCAGTGATAAAGATTACAGCAATTATCGTTGTATTGCCGAAATCGGTGCCGGTAATGTTATAATCACGATATTTGACAGAGATTTTATTTTATATTCGACAACATTACCGATAGGGGCACTCAGAGCAAAGCAATTGTTTTCACAAGAAGAATATCATCAAGAAGAAGGTTTTGCTAAATATTTGAGATTTATTGTAGAACATGAATTGCGTGCAATGGTCAAATTGATTCCGGTAAAAAAGATTATTCGTATTTACGGAATAGGACAAGAATTGGAAGAAATTTCTCGTGTATTGAAAATTTCGCATCAGGGAAATTTTACCCGAATTGAGAAAAAACAGTTGGAAGAAATTTGTCATCAGGCAGAAAGATATTCTACTGATGAGATTATTCACAGAATGAATGTTTCTGATGATTTGGCGGAAAATTTTTATTCTATATGTAGTATATTTTTGTCTATTATTAAATTCTTGGAATGTGAAGAAATATATATTCCGGACTTTACGCTTAAAGATTGTATCATAAGCAAAGTCGCAGATAAATACAGCGGATTTAACGATGATAATCTTTTGGAAAAACAGATAATTATAAATTCGCAAAATATAGGTCGTACTTTTAATTATGATGAAAATCATGCTTTGAAAGTTCTGGAATTATCAATGAAATTATTTGATCAAACTATTGATTTACATCAATTGGGAGCTCATGAAAAATGTCTTTTGATGGCGGGGGCTATTTTGCATGATACAGGACTGGCAATTTCAAACAGAAGTCATCATAAACATTCACAATACATTGTAAGTACTCAAAACTTTTATTATTACTCAGATGAAGACCGTCAGATTATTGCGAATATTGTACGTTATCACAGAAAGACTTTACCGAAATTGACGCATAATGATTATGCCTCGTTATCACATAAGAACAGAATGATTGTATGCAAATTGGCGGCGATATTACGTATTGCTGATAGTTTGGATAATAATCACAGGCAAAATGTAGAAGATATTAATGTGACGATAAAAAAGAAAAATATAAATATTGAAGTGAAAACAACAGACAGTTCACTTATCGAAGAATATTCATTTAATGTGAAGAAAGATTTATTTGAGGAATTTTTCGGATTTCAGGTCATATTAAAAAATAACAATATAACAAAACACAAATAAGGAACTGGTTAATAAAATGAATGAAGAAAAAAAATATCACAATCGTGAACTTAGCTGGTTGGAGTTTAACTATAGAGTTTTGGAAGAAGCTTTGGATAAGACTAATCCGCTTTTGGAACGCTTGAAATTTATTTCAATATTTTCATCGAATCTTGATGAATTTTTTATGGTGCGGCTTTCCGGATTGATTTCGCAATTAAAACCGGAATTTACATCATTAAAATTAACTTCCGGAGATACGGCTCAGGAAATTGTAGCTCGATTAAAAACCAGAATAAACGAACTCGTAAAGTTGCAATATGATTGTTTTAATAATGATATTCTTCTTAATTTAGAAAAAGAAGGTTTTCAATTTTTTACGGCAGAGACTTTGCCGGAGAAATATATTCCTGCTTTAAAAGATTTATTTGCGACAAAGTATTCATTAATGCTTACTCCCATGGCAATTGACCCGGCACACCCGTTTCCGTTTATTACCGGTAAAACTCTCAATCTTTTAGTGCGTTTGTTTTCTGAAAAACAACCGGATTTACCTTTATATGCCATAATTCCTATTCCGACGGCAACACCGAGATTTTTGCGGCTTGATTCTGCCGACGGGAAAGCAACGTTTATGTATTTTGAAGAAGCTGTGAAATTATTTTCGGCACAGTTGTTTGAAGGATATCGCATTGATAAAACGTGTCTGTTTCGTATTACCAGAGATGCTGAAATTGCAGTTGATGAAGAAGATTCTAACTTGCTTACTGCGATTGAAATGGGATTAAAACTTCGAGAACGCGGTTATCCGATTCGATTGGAAGTAGAAAAAGATGCAGATGAAGATTTATTGAAGTTTTTACAACGCAATAATATGTTTTGTGAGGGATTTGATTTTAAAATAGACGGACCTCTTGATTTTACTGATTTTATGGAAATTGCATGTATTGACGGTTATCATCATTTGAAAAGTAAGTCTCTTTCGCCGATTGTTAATATTGCATTTCAGGATAATAAAACTTCAATATTTGATATTATTCGTCATCAAGATCATTTGTTATTTTTACCGTTTGAATCTTTTGATCCGGTAGTTCGCTTTATTTCAGAAGCAGCATCTGATAATAAAGTTTTGGCAATAAAGATGACGCTTTACAGAACATCGGGAGATTCTCCTATTATAAGAGCTTTAAAAAAAGCGGCAGAAAACGGAAAACAAGTAACGGTTGTTGTTGAATTGAAAGCTCGTTTTGATGAGGCCAGAAATATTACGTGGGCAAAACAATTAGAACAAGCCGGTTGTCATGTTGTTTACGGTGTTGTCGGTTTGAAAACTCACGGGAAAATAGCACTTATTGTTCGTGATGAGGAAGACGGAATTAATCGTTATGTTCATTTGGCTACAGGGAATTATAACGATAAGACTGCAAAGATATATACGGATATTGGTTTATTTACGGCTCGAAAAAAGTTTGGAAGCGATGCCTCTGCTATTTTTAATTTGTTAACCGGCTATTCAGAACCCCCGCGTTGGAAAAAACTTGTTACGGCTCCTTTAGATTTGCGTAGTTTCTTTTTGGAAAAGATTAATCGAGAGACACAAAATGCAAAAAGCGGGGGGAAAGGTAAGATTGTTGCAAAAATGAATGCTCTTATTGATACAAAGGTTATTGATGCATTGTATCAGGCGTCATGTGCTGGTGTAGAGATTGTTTTAATTGTACGTGGAATGTGTAGATTGAAAGCAGGAATTCCGGGGTTGAGTGAAAATATAACAGTACGAAGTATTGTTGATGTTTTTTTGGAACATTCCCGAGTTTTTTGGTTTCATAATCAAGGTAATGATGAATTATTCTTGGCGAGTGCAGATTGGATGGAGCGAAATCTTGATAAGCGTGTAGAAATTCTTTTCCCTATAGAAGATTTAAAATTAATTGATGAGGTAAAGAAAGTTCTGGATATTATTCTTAGTGATAATAAGAAGACACGTTTGTTACAATCGAACGGAACGTATAAACATATACAAAAAGAAAAGAACGAAGAGGAACACAGAAGTCAATTAGAATTGTACGAATTTTTTAAAAAACGGAATATGGAAGAAAAAGAAAAGCAACAGATTCGTTTTATTCCTAATACAAAACCGGAAAATATATAATAAAAAAAATGAACCAAAGGCTAGCATGGTCTTTGGTTCATTTTTTTAGCAGGTTAATTATAATGTGGTTATATACGTGGAAAGTAAAAAATAGTTTTGAGCTTTTATGGCGGACTTTTTATTCAATGATAGCAAGCTTAATATTTTTTAACTAATTGATTTTTATTTTAGATATTGTGGGAGGTTGTTATTGTGATAGTGTTGTAAAATAAAAAAAAACCACTTCTTAAGAAGTGGTTTTTTTGTGCCTCCAACCGGAATCGAACCAGTGACACGAGGATTTTCAGTCCTCTGCTCTACCGACTGAGCTATAGAGGCGTTCGTCGTGCTGACATGTGTGGTTATACACTATAGGAACTTCTATGTCAAGTTTTTTTTTGAACTTTTTTAAAAAAATATCAAATAGTCAGTCAATGGACTATTGAAGGGGATTTTGCTATAAGTATTCATATTTTTAATAGGAGAGATGTGATGATACTTGTATTCGATGTTGGTAATACTAATATTGAAGTTGGTATTTTTTTGGAAGAATTCGGCAATGAAAAAGTTTTGGCAACAGCAAGACGTTTTACTCGTAGAGAAGAAAGTGCCGATGAGTTTGCTTTTTTTGTTTTGCGATTTTTGGAAGTAAATAACGTAAAAGTTGATTGTATAAAAAAAATTATTTTTTCATCGGTAGTTCCGCAACTTAATTTTTGTTTTTATCATTTTGCCGCAAAATATTTTTCGCAGAGTAAGGTTATAGAGGTATCATCGACTGTAAGTCTCG
This sequence comes from Spirochaetota bacterium, assembly GCA_045133795.1. GTDB lineage: Bacteria > Spirochaetota > GWE2-31-10 > GWE2-31-10 > GWE2-31-10 > RGIG8597. The sequence continues at coordinate 19,719 of JBGUUT010000034.1, read as the reverse complement.
GAATTAACAATAAATATAAAAATCCTGCAGAAGTCGGAGCCGATCGTCTTGTAAATGCAGCTTATGTTTTTTATAAATATAAATGCAATTCAATTATAATTGATATGGGAACTGCTACAACTTTCTGTGTGGTAACAAAAGATGGAGATTATCTCGGCGGTGCAATTATGCCGGGGATTTATACGTCATCTCAGGCTTTATTTCAGAAAGCTGCAAAATTGCAATCTGTAGAAATTTGTAAACAAAAAAATATAATGGGGAGTTCTACTGTTGAAGCTGTAGAATCCGGTATTTATTTTTCAAATTTATATGCAATCAGCGGAATTGTTGACGGAATAAAAAAAGAATTAGGTTTTGAAGATTGTTTTGTTGTTGGAACCGGAGGGTATGCTTCGTTATTTGCAGAAAAAGTTTTTGATGTTTTTGATAATGAATTGGCAATGAAAGGTCTTAAGTATATTGCGGATATAAACTAAAAAGTTTTGATGTTGGTAGTTATTTATGGCAAAGAAAATAATAAGAGACGATAAAACGAAGAATGTTGCACGTTATTTTTATCAAACGCCTTTAGGTGATGAATATTTATTTTATGTTTTATCTCAAAAATCTACACTTATAATAACTTTTTGTTCTGATGTTTTAGATTATTCTTTTTTACAATCCGGAGCTGTTAATGTGATTTATGTCGTATTAGACGGCGGGGTTGTCGGAGTGAAACTTCCAGCAGAAGTTTATTATATTTTCAAGGGAGGACGTCTTGAGATAAAACTTCATTCTATTGAATTGTTTGATGAGTTGGCTGAAGTGATTTTTTTTAACCATGAGGAAATGAGATGTGGTGTTAGTTCTGAAAATGAATTTAATGATTTGGGAATTTTTGTTTCTTCAGAAAGTAATGGTGAAAATTCATTTTTAGGTAAAATAAGAAAAACTCAATTTTTCCCTTTTGTATCTTTTCTCATAAACAGTGAAAAAGAGAAAATATGGGGAGTAAATATTCCTGTAATTAATGATGAGAATTTTTGTAATTATCTTACGTTGAATAATAAAACTTTTGAAAGCAATTTACGTAGTGTTGTTGCTTTTTATTTAAATTCTCCGCAAAAATCTCAAGTAATGTTTTTTAATGAGGTTTTTAAAGATAATAAAAATATATTTCTTGTTTTTCTTTTTGCAACTTATGTTTTTTATGAAGAATCTTTTTCTCATAAAATTTTTTCTTTTTACGGAGATTTTCTTTTTTCAATTTTAAGCATGCGTAAAAAGTTAAGTTTGTACATAAAAAAACTATTAGAAAATAAGGAGTTATTAACTCAAAAGAATTTTTATTCAGAATTAGAAGAGGTTGGTTTTTTCTTTGGAGAAAAGAGTTTTTTATTTTTTAATCAAAAAAAACTTTATAAAAGAAGGAAAATAAATGAGAAGATTTTTTTACTAAACGAAAAATGTTTTCTTGTGAATAAAGAAAAATATTTTAGAAATATCAATAAAGAATGGGGGGTTGCTTTATTGCCGGGTGCATGTGTTCCTGTTGAAATAGATAAAAGATATCAACTGTTTATTTTTCCGGATAAGAATAATAAAATTGAGTTTGAATATAAAAATACAAGAGTTTCAGTTCAATCGTCATTGAAAAAAATAGAGATTTTTTATGAGTTTCCTTTAATAGAGAAAATATTGGTAATAACTTCTCCTTTTGAAATTTTAAGAATTCAAAAAAATGGAGAATATTCACCTCTGATTGTTAAGAAAAATCAAGATTGTATTGAAGTTAATTGTGAAGAAGTCGGAAAAATAGAAATTTATTTGAATTAGTGTTGTTAATTCTTTATTTATTGTTCCTAAAATAAGGAATACTTGACAAACAGGTATTATTATTTTATTTTCCTTTTTGAAAAAAAGACTAAAATCATTTTTAATGATTAATGATAACGAAAATATAAGGATTGGAAGATGGCTGTACCTAAAAAACGTAAATCAAAATCTAGAAAAAGAATGCATAGAAATATCAATATGAAAATGACTTTGCCGATGTTGACAAAATGTCCTGAATGTGGCGGTTTGACTCGTCCACACAGAGTGTGTGTACATTGTGGATGTTATAAAGGAAAAATGGTTATTGAGGTAAATAAAGATTGAAGTTAGGAATTGATATAAATTCCGGAGAACGCCCCTTTCATGAATTGTTAGAGGGCGTTCTTTTTTCATCTAAGAAGTACAAAGATTCTCTGTTTTATGTAATCGGTAATATAGACAAAGTTAAAGAAGCGTTTCCTAAAATAGAATCTTTTACTAATATTCGTTTGGTTAATGCTGTAGAGGTAATAGGAATGGAAGAGTCACCGTTGTTGGCGGTAAGACGAAAAAAGAATGCCTCTGTTTGTGTTGGAATGAAATTATTAAAAGAAAAGGAAATTGATTTGTTTTTTTCCCCGGGAAATACCGGAGCGACGGTTGTTGCTTCTGTATTGGAATTGGGGTTATTTCCCGGTTTAAAAAAGCCAGCTATGGCTACTTTTTTACCAAGGTTAGATGATGATGGAGAAACTTTGATTTTGGATGTTGGAGCTAATCCAGAAGCTAAAGAGGAATATTTTTTTCAAAATGCTCAGTTGGGTAATGTGTTTTATCATGGTCTTTTTGAAAAAAATGAAGTATCTGTCGGACTTTTAAATATGGGGACGGAATACGGAAAGGGAAGTAGCTTTATAAAAAAAGTTCATCAATTACTTTCTAATGTTGATGGTTTTCAAGGAAATGTAGAGCCTTATAATATTATTGACGGATCAGTTGATGTTATTATTTGTGATGGTTTTACCGGGAATACCGTAATAAAGGTTTGTGAGACTTTTCAAAAATTGTTTTTAACTAAAATGGGCTCTTATTTTTCACGTTTATTGAATGCGTCTCGATGGAGACGTTTGTTTTTAGGTAAGGCGTTTAATTCGTCTTTTTTAGGGAATTCAACTTCTTTAAAGAGAAAAAAGAGGTTGAAACGTTTGTTTTTGCCGAGATTTTATGGGGCGGCCGTGTTGTTGGGGGTTAACGGATTAGTTCTTGTAGGACATGGAAAATGTTCTAAATCGGATATAATGAACGCAATTGATTTTGCAAATTTTTTGATAGATAAAGATATTTATTTTTATTTATTGAAAAATTGGAAGAAAAATAAATAAAAGTTATTGATTTTTTTTTTGAAAGAAATATACTTACTTAAAGTTGGAGAATGCACTGAGTTGTTGCGGTGTATTTTGTGTGTTGTAGTTTGTTCGGGAATAAAAGCAATTTGCTTTTAAAATAAAAACATATGCAAGTATGGATACTTGTAAATTAAGTTTCATGGAGGAAACACTATGGTTATTAATCACAATCTCTCTTCTATTTTTGCCAATCGTCAGGTAAAAAACAATGGACTTTCCCTTAATTCAAGTATGGAAAAGTTATCTTCTGGTCAAAAAATTAACCGTGCAGGTGACGATGCTGCAAATTTGGCTGTATCTGAAAAAATGAGAAGTCAAATCAGAGGTTTAGTTCAAGCTGAAAAAAATGCAGAAAATGGTATTTCTTTTGTTCAGACAACAGAAGGATATTTGCAAGAAACTCAAGATATTTTGCAAAGAGTTCGTGAGTTGGCTGTTCAAGCTTCAAATGGTATTTATTCAAATGAAGACAGAATGTATATTCAGGTTGAAGTTAGTCAATTAGTAGATGAAATTGACAGAATTGCATCTCATGCACAGTTCAATGGTATGAATATGTTAACCGGAAGATTTGCAAATCCAGAAAACGGAGATGGTTCAGAAACTGCAACAATGTGGCTTCATATTGGTGCAAATATGGATCAAAGAAAACAAATCTTTATTGGTGATATGACAGCTGTGGGACTTGGTCTTCGCCAAAACGATGGTACTAACGGAATGATTTCTTTGTCAACATCTGATGGTGCCAACGCTGTTATTGGAACTATTGATGATGCTTTGAAAGTGTTGAATAAACAAAGAGCAGATTTGGGTGCTTACCAAAACAGATTAGAACATGCAACTAAAGGACTTGCTATCGGTGCAGAAAACTTACAAGCTGCAGAGTCTGTTATCAGAGATACTGATATGGCTAGCGAAATGGTTGATTTTACAAGAGATAATATTCTTGTTCAGGCTTCAACTTCAATGTTGGCACAAGCTAACCAAAAAACTCAGGCTGTTATGAGATTGTTACAGTAATCTTATTAAAAATAAATTGTTCTTTGAAATTCATGATTTTTTTCTCATCCTAAGTTGGGTGAGGAGAATTGTTGTGACATATAAAAAAAAGATGTACCTATGATTATTATTTACCTATCTATAAAACATCTTAATCTGATTTTCAGGAGAAAACCTGTAAAAATCTCTTTCTAATTATAATTATATTTAGGAAGATTACTTATGGAGGGTAATATGGTTATTAATCACAATATGACATCAATTAATTCAAACAACAACTTGAAATTTAAAAATGTATCTTTGGGAAAAGATATTGAAAAATTGTCTTCTGGTCAAAAAATCAATCGTGCAGGAGATGATGCTGCAAATTTGGCTGTATCTGAAAAAATGAGAAGTCAAATCAGAGGTTTAAACCAGGCAGAAAGAAATATTCAGAGCGGCGTTTCTTTTGTTCAGGCAACAGAAGGATACTTACAGGAATCTCAAGATGTTCTTCAGAGAATTCGTGAGTTAGCTATTCAGGCTTCAAATGGTATTTATTCAGATGAAGACAGAATGTATATTCAAGTTGAAGTTAGTCAAATGATTGATGAAGTTAACAGAATTGCATCTCATGCTCAATTTAATGGTATGAATATGTTAACTGGAAAATTTGCAGGTGAAGAAAATGCATTAATGTTACACGTTGGTGCAAATGTTGATCAAAGAAAAGCTGTTTCTGTTGGAGATATGACTGCAACAGGACTTGGTATAACTCAGATTTCTTTAGCAACAGCTGATGAAGCAAACAGTTCTTTAGCAACTGTTGATGAAGCTTTAAAAACTTTGAATAAACAAAGAGCAGATTTGGGTGCTTATCAGAACCGTTTTGAAGTAGCTCAAAAAGGTGTTGCTATTGCAGCTGAAAATTTACAAGCAGCAGAATCTGTTATCAGAGATGCTGATATGGCTAGTGAAATGGTTAATTTTACAAGAGATAATATTTTGGTTCAGGCTGGATCAGCAATGTTAGCTCAAGCAAATACAAAAACTCAATCTGTTATGAGATTGTTGGGTTAATTTTATTATTTTTTTTATAGGTAAATGAGTTGCATCTTTCTTCTGGGGAGAAGTTTTAATCATATTTTTTTGTTACCCCTTTTATAAATTAAGAGGGGTAACTTGTTTTTTTATGAAGATTCTGTAAATCCTGGTATAGGAATGCTTATTTCTTGCATGAGGAGGTGGTTGTGTCAGGGCTTGTTTTTATTAATGACAGAAAGATTTTATCATCTAATATTTTTTCACAGCATGATTTTGAAAGTGTTGGTAGGAAGAACTTTAATGTTGATGACAGTACAAGCAATAGTGAAAATATAGAAAGAGTAAAACGTGTTGTTGAAAAATATAATCGAGCATTGGAACAGCACGGAAAAGAAATTCATATGAATTTTGATAAGGAAATTAATCGAGTTGTTATTCGGATTTTTGATAAAAAAACATCAAAATTAGTATATGAATTTCCATATAAAGAAATTAGACAGTTGATTGCAATGTTGCAAGATTTTAATGATACTATGTTTAATGAAATTGCTTAGTTTATCTAAATATTAAAAAATGTGGAGAAAAAGGGTTATTTTGTTATAATGATCCACTATTAATGGAGAAAAGTATGGCTGATAGTGGAAGTATTGTTCCCGGTTTATCTAATAAATATAATTCTCAAGCTACAATTGAGAAGATTATGAATAAAAAGCGGGAAAAAGTAGATAAAATGAATGATGAAAAAAAGAAGATTGATGAAACTCGTCAAAGTATGGGAGAAGTCGGTCAGAAGGTTTTATCATTAGATAAAAGTGCTAAACGCCTTTTTGGAGCTGGAAGTTCATTCGAAAATAAAATTGGAGAAAGTAATTCTTCTCAAATAACAACCAAAATTGAAAAAACAGCAGATAGGGGTGAATATTCTGTTAATGTAATAGAAAAAGCATCTTCACATAAAATTGCAAGTATTCCACTTAATAAAAATTTTAAAATTGAAGCGGGGGTATATCAAATATCCAGTGGCGGTAAGAACGTAAATGTTCGTTTTTCGGGTGGTAATATAGAGAAATTTCATAAAGAAATTTTGGATCAAGCTAAAGCAGTAGTAAAATCTTCTATTATTTCTAATACTTCTAAAACCAGAGTTTTGGTGTTAGAATCAAAGGCTGTTGGAGAAGACAGCAAAATAATTTTTTCTAATGAAAACAGTAAAAGTTTATTTAAGAGAATGGGTTTTTTTTCGGAAAGTGTATCTTTTGATAAAAATTATTTTTTAGGAGAAGAAAATAACTCATCATTAAATGATACTTTTTTTCTTATAAAGAACGGTCAGTCTTGTTTCCTAGATACAGGAAATGAAGGTATTTTTCAAAATAATTCAATTTGTGTTGATTTTGATTTATTTTTATCTAAGCCGGAAAATGTGTCTGATACAAGTACTGATGATATTTCTGATCAAACTCAAGATAGTTTGACTTTTAATAACGAAACTTTCTCTGAAATAGGTCAATCTTCTGTAATGGGAATAGAATTGCCAGGAGATAAGTTTATTTTAAATTTGCCGGAGCAACAAATTGATTCTGAAGTTTCAACGGCAAATGAGAATGATGTTATTGCTCAAATAAATGATAATTATAATAATCATTCTTTATATTCAATTGAATTGGATACATCAGAAGGGAAAATCCCTGTAAATGATTTTGAACTTTCGGATATGAACAAGACTTATTCTTTGAGGTTAGATGATAAATTGCCTTCCGGAGCAAAATTATTGGGGATTTCTTTTAGAAATATTGATGGCGAAAATTATTTAAATGTTGGGAAAATCAGAGTTTACACAGAAAATCAAGATAGTCAGAATGAGGATAAAATAGAGTTTGCCAATGAATTGGAAAAACCTCATGATGCGATTTTGGAATTAGATGGATTGCGTGTTACTCGAAAGTCAAATGTGATTGATGATTTATTGAAAGGTGTTTCGATAACAATTTTAGGTAAAACAGACGGAGAAACATCTTTAAATGTTGATTATGATTATTCAAAAATGGTTGGTGATATTACTGAATTTTTAGCAGAATATAATCAATTAATCGATATGATAAATACTCGTACAACTTTTGTCGGTTCCGATGAAGCATTGTCTGAGGAGGATAAAGAAAGTAAGAAAGGTTCTTTAAATTCAGAGTCTGAATTAAGAAATTTGTCGTTAAAATTAAGAACTATTATAATGAATTCGTATCCGACTAAATATGGTGCAGAATTTTCTATGTTATCTCAAATAGGAATTTCAACAAATGAGACTGGTGGTTCGAATAAGTTCAAAGGACTTTTAGAATTTGATGAAGATAAATTTATTGATAAATTTATTGAGGTAATGGAGAAGTATCCTGATGGAGTAAAAGAACTTTTTGCAAAAGATACAAATCAAGATTTTATTCCGGATACGGGAATTGCAGTGGAAATTACCAATCTATTAAAAGGGTATATGCAAAAGAGTACCGGATTCTTTGATATGCGTGATGATAGATTGAAACGAATGAGAGATAATAAACAGAAAGAAATTGATAAGTATGAAGAAAAATTGGTAGATGAAGAAAGAAAATTGAAAGAGCAGTTCTTGAAAATGGAACAAGCAGGTCAAGAGTTGGAAGACAGTCGTAAAAAATTTGATAATTTGAGTAAATAAAGCGGAGGGATAAATTGGACGTTTATGTAAATAATGAAGTTTTGCCTATTGAACTTGAAGGAGAGAAAACGGCATTTGAGGTAATTAGAGGAATTGTTGACTTTTTTGCAAAAGAGGAACAGCCTCAATTTGTTACTAAAATTTTAATTGATGGTACAGAATATTCATATGCAGATGATGAATCCCTTAAATCTATTGCGATAGATTCAATAAATAAGATTGAGTTTGAGTTTAAAGATATTATTGGTGTTTCAAAACTTTCTATAGAGCAAATATTGCTGTATATTGATTTGTTAAAACAATATGTATTACAAAATAAATGGAATGAATTTTTTTCTAATATAGAAGAATCTCTGGATTGGATTGAAGATGGAATGGCACAAATAATGGAAATTTTTTCACAGAAACAAGAAATTATTTCTATTAAAGCGATTTTTACAGAAGAGTTAGCAGAGTTGAAGAAAAAAGTTGTAAATTTATCTGATAATATTTTTCCTTTAGAGGTAGATGTTATTCAAGGAATTATTATAACTTGTGAAAAATTAGGAGTTGTAATATCTAAGGTATTTCAATTGTTGGATTTAGGATTTACAGGCAATGCACAAGAAAGTATTGTTTTGCGTATTACAGAAGTTTTGCCTTTATATGAAAGCTTGATTCCTGCTTTACCAGAGGTTTCAACTTTACTTCAAAAAGCTTGTGATAAAGAGGCAATGGAAATAATCCAAAAATTAACAACTTTGATAGATAGTACAATTTCAATTTTTCTAGTGTCAAAAAATCAAGATTCAAATATATTTGAAAGTTTGGAAATTAACGGAATGTCTTTTGATTCTTTTTTTGATTCTCTTACAGAAAAGTTGCATGAATTGGTGTCAGCAATAGAAAATAAAGATTCTGTAATGATTGGGGATTTGGTGGAATATGAGTTTTTACCGAATATTGAAGAAATGAAAGAATTATTAGGAGAATTAAAAAATAGATTGTTAAATCAAATAAGTTAGTTTAACTTTTAATACTATTAACAAAGTTTATGTGAAGATGGAATTTTAAATCATATCTTTTGTTTTTCAGAAAAGGAGTGACAATGGGTACAAAGTTAAGTTTCATTGAAGAGGCAGAAGCAAAGGGATTTGCGTATCGTCCTTCCGGTATTTTAGGAAATGGTTTTTATGGCAACGGAGTTTATGTATCTTTATCAGAGATGGAAAAAATAAATAAAACCAGTAGTTTAACTCCGGACCAAGAAGCAGGTGAAGATTTTAAGAGAATTGATGCTGGTTATTTTATTGCATGTGAGAATAAAAGTTCTTATTTGACGGCTGAAATTTTAAGATTATTTCCTGATTTGAAAGAGCATCAGTTGCATAATTTTTTAAATAGGTTTCAGGATGTTTTTCTTTCTCAAAAACTGTTTACGGTAGTTAATAGGAAAAGAATATTCTCAAATGAAGCCGTAAAATTTATTTATGATAAATTAATAAAGAAAGATAAGCCTACTCCTAAAAAGAGAGGTAGGAGAGCTGTTAAAAGTGAAGATAGTCCAAATTGATAAATTAGTTTTAATTGATAATCATATTTATTACATAAAAAAGTATGTCGGTAATGTTGTTTTTCTTAATGAAAAGTCAAGAATCATACGTACAGATATGGGGTTTACTTTAGAGATTGGAGCACTCGGTGATTTTAAAGTCTCTATTGATTCAATTAATTTGGAAAACAATTTGATTACAGATTCAATGAAAAATGAAATTAGGGATAAAATATTAGATATGGAGCAACTCGGGATGTTACCTGGAGTTATTCCGGAAGCTTTATAATGGATAAAAGTATGGAAGAAGTGTTTTTTTCATCTTCCCCAGAGGAAACTGAAAATATTGGGGGAATGATTGCCAAAAGAGCTAAGCCCGGAGATATTTTCTTGTTTGAAGGTTCTCTCGGTGCGGGAAAGTCTGTATTGATTCGGGGAATGGCGAAAGAATTTGGAATAACCGAGCCTTTATTGTCACCGACTTTTACCTTGGTGAATGAATATGATGCAAAGATAAAGTTCTACCATTTCGATTTATATCGTTTAGATGACCCTTTTGAGCTTTATGAGATTGGTTTCGAAGAATATGTTTATTCTGATGGTATTAGTTGCATAGAATGGGCTTCTAAATGCGGTGATTTATTGCCGGAAGAAAGTATAAAAGTAAATATTATTATTGAAGATGAAAAAAGGAAAATAACGGTTATATGGAAAAACTAAATCTTCTTGTTATAGATTCAACTTCTTCATCGCTGAAGATTGCAATTCAGATTAATGATAAAGTTAATTTTTTTGACCAGACTGAAAAAAGTATGAATCATTTGGAACGATTGATTCCGTTGATTGATAAAGGGATTTGTGATCTTGGAGAAGATAAAAAATCTCTCAATTATGCTTGCGTTTGTCATGGTCCGGGTTCTTTTACCGGAATAAGAGTCGGAATTGCAACGGCATTAGGGATTGCTTTTGCCGGGAACTTTCCATGTTTAGGATTTTCAACATTTGATATTTATGGTTATTTGTTTCGTGATCGAAATGATGTTGTAATTGTGCCTGTCGTAGATGCAAAAAAACGTCGTTTTTATACAACTTTTATTGGAAGCGGGGATTTATCATATTATGATTTATCAGCTGAAGATATAATCGAAAAATCCAAAGTCACAAATAAAAAAGTGATTTTTGTCGGACGAGATTTCGAAATAATGAAAGAAAAAGTCGCTGATTCTGATTTAGAATATGAATATTTGTATGAAAATGGTTTTTCAGCAGAGGAAATGCTGGAGGCGATTCTTTTCTTCATAAAAAATAATAAAATGGCTTCACCTGAACCTATTTATTTGAGAAAAAGTGAAGCCGAAATCGCTTTAGAAGAAAAGCTCTTGAAAGCATAATACGTGGTTAAAATGTTATGTCCAGAGTTGCACCTATTTTAAATTGCGGCGTGTGATTTTTATAGGCTGCTTCCGGAATAAAAATACCGCTGTCAATTCCTAAGAAGGTATTTGTTGCAATATTAAACATAACACCGGCATCTACTTCTGTTCCTACAAAAAGTTCATTATTGGTTGCGTTTTCATCACTTATAGGAGAATTTGGAAAAAGCTTGAGTGTTTGAAAACCGTAGAAATATGCATAAAACCATGGTGTAAATTTAGCCTTTAATTTTATGGAAAAAGACTGAATATTTGCAAGAATCGGGTCTAAGACATAGCCACCGTTAAAATCGCCGTAGTAAAAAAACTGACTGGAATTATTTTGATTTTTAGGTATAAAATTATAGAAATCTTGCGAAGTGTTTTCGTTATAATTACCGAGTCCGAGAGCATATCCTCCGGAAAAGATAAAATTATGATTTGCACCGAAGTTATATGAGAGTTCGGAATTAAGGCCCATACTTGTGATAGGGTATTTATTTGTTGATGTGCCATCAAAAAAATCTTTATAAAATGTTTCTATAGTATTGAGTTCTTTAACATCATGGATATAACCAAAAACTCCGGATATATCACAAAATAAATATAAGGACTTCGCTAAGCGAAAATCACCTTTTGTTCCGAAAGAAAATGTATTTATTAATAAATCATTATTTAAGTTGTTATTTGTATAATCTCTTTTATAAAATTTTGAAAAATCCAACTGTGTAATAAAATATGGTTGAATGTGAAAGAATGAATAATAAATATCAGCTTCAGCGAGTAAAAAGAAACGTTTTGCTTGAGGTTGATTTATCGGATTAATAAAAATATTTTCCCAGAAATTTCCGATTGTATAATTTTCAATTTTGGGATTGTTATAAGAATTATCCCACGCTGTTATATTAAAATCATTGTAATCCGGGTGAAAAAGTCCAATAAGTCCGGAATATCCGGTAAAAAAGTGAATATTAGTATACGGTAGGAATACAGTACATTCAACGGCATCTAGAGTTCCGTTAAATGCTAAAGGTGAATAACTTCTGTAAATATCTCGTCCGGCTTTTATTGCCAGAAGATTATTTTCCCATGCAAGAAATAGACGGTTAATATTAATAGAAGGGACAATATTTTGATTTGCAAAGAATAACTGAAATTGTAAACTTGCGTGTAATTGAATATTTTGTGGGAAGGTAATATTTCCCCATAAAAATATATTGTTTTTTGATTGCCAATTTTCGGCATTGTTGTTTTTTACCGGGATTTCAGATTGGGAAAGCAAGGAACCGCCGAAATCAAAAATCACGGGGGAATATTTTAATTTATCATTTTGGAATTGCGGTTGTTCAAATAAAAAATCGATATCAGAGTTTTGAGCGAATATTGAAAAGGAACAAAACATTATGAGGAATTTTATATATTTCTTCATTTAATCTACTCCACATATAATAAATCGACTTCATCGGATTTATTATTATTTTTATTAAGCTCTTCTTTTATTTGTAAATCATGTTCTATGTATAGTTTTTTTCTCCAAGAAGGCAAATCGTCATAAGTGTCGTCAAATAATGGTAAATTATCGTAACGTTTTTTGATATTATAACGACGAACGTAAGAGTCAAAATATGAGAATGTGTCTAATAATTCCGCTCCGGTAAAAGAATCTTTAGCTCCTCTGCCAGGTAAAACAATTCCGGTTGTAATACAACGCTTAAATGCAGCATTTTTGTTTCTGGGATTAAAACTTCCCCCTATTTCAAATAATTTGCATAACCAACTGCAAAATTCTTCACGTGTAATAATTGGATTTACGGTATCTTCTTTAATCGGAATTGAAACTTTAAATAATTTTTTTTCTGCAGCCCAGATAATATTTTCTTTGAAATCAGCACTCGGTGAGGTTTCAGAAAAAACATAACGCATTAATGTTACGGCATCGTTAAAAGTTGCTAAATTTTTACTGCGTAAATCGATGAAGAAGTTATTTTCTTCAGAAAAAATAAAACATGGAATAAACAACAAACATAAAATAACTTTTTTCATTTACAGACTCCGTTCGTTACAGTGAAATAATATTTGCTTCATCCTTAAAAACTTCTTTATATAAACGCGGTAATTCCCCGTCTGATACTCCGGTATAAACAAATTGCCAGCCTTTATCCGTTAAAGTTTTTAGTAATTCAAAACTGCGTTTGCGTTTTTCTCTGTCAAAATGGATAAATGCATCATCCAAAATAAAAATACCCGGACGTGTTAATATTCTTTGTGCAAGAGCAACTCGCAGTGAGAAATAAAATTGGTTTAAAGCTCCGGTACTCAAATTTTCAATATAGTAAGTATTATCACCTTTGTGAAAGGAGATTTCAAACCTATCGTTTTTTTGAATAATATCACCGACTTCATACCCAGAAATATTTTTTATTTTTTCTTTAAAACTTTGACTTTGGATTATATTACTTGCAAGGATTACTTGGTCATTTTCAATTTCACGTATTTTTTCTTGAATACGTTCGGCATAGTTTTTATAACGTTTTACAGTTTTTATGGCTTCTTCAGTTCTTTTAATAGCACGATCCAATTCGTATACATTAGTAACTTTTAAATCGATAATTAACGGAAGAAAATAACGATTGAAGAATTTGTCTCCCCATTTTACCGGACTTGAAATATTTGAGAAATCTTTTGTTAATCGTCCGATAATTTCACTTCTTACACCGGAAATTTCATTACTTCTGTCATATTTTTCTTCTTTTAATTCATTGATTTCATTGATTAATCGCTCTCGTTCTTCCGGATTATATTCTTGATCGAAGTGGGATTTGTCGATGTTTTTTTTCATCATTTCAAGTTTGTGTTCGATTCTCGGAATTAAAATCTCATCAATATCAAAAATATTTTTTAGTTCTGCTGATAATTCTTCCAATTCGGAACTTTCTTCTTCTAAGTCTTGTTCTTTGGAATGGTATTCAAATATTTTTCCTCCGAGTTTAGCTTGGTCTCCGAAATTTAAGAAATAATTATCAAGTTTTGCTTGATTTTCAGAAATCTGTTTTTGGAAATTTTGCATTTCTGAATCGTAACGAAGATTAATTTCTTCTAATTCATCATGTTTTTTTTCAACATCTTCGTTGATAGTTGCGATTTTGTCTTGTAACTCTTTTATTTCACGCTCTACGTTAGAAATATTTTCATTTACCGTACTTTTTGACATTTTCAATTTATCTTCAATACGTTTTAAATTATTTTCAAGTGTTTCTATATTCTCGTTAAAAATTTCCAGTTGACGTAGTTTTTCTTTTTTATTGCTGCTGAATTTGAAAAAGTCTTTAATAAACCAGCCCGTAGAAAAGAGTATAAGCATAACGGCACCGGGCAAAATATAATGATTGCTTTTTACGAAAAAGAAAGAAAAGCTGGCTATGAAAAATAAAACTACAGGGATAATAGACAGTTTGGAAAAAATGTATTTTGATTTTAACTTTTCTTTTTCATTGTTTAAGTTTTTTAATTTACTTTCGGTAGCGGACCGTTCATTTTCCAAATCATTTTCAGTTTGGATATTACGCATAAACAATTCATTTTTTCGTTTTTCTTGACGTTTTTCACTGTCTTGTAAAACTTTGCGTTCAGATTCTTTATTACTGATTTTCTTTTGAATTTCGTTTTTTTCATCAATCAATGCTTTTTCACGTTCTGCACGCGATTTTTCGAGTTCGCTCTTGTTCTTGTTGCGTTCTTTCCAATCATCACGAATTGCTTCTAATTGTTCTATATCATTTTCAGCCAAGTGATTACGCAATTCTTTTACTCTTTCGGTGAGTTTAATCAGTTTGATAAACTTCTGCTCGGCTTCAGAATATTCGTTTGCTTTTTCAATTTTTGAAAGAGTTTCAAGTCTTTCTTTTTTTTCTTTAAGCAGATTTTCGTTATTTTCGATTTCTTCATTTGATAAATCGGAATTTGCCAATCTGTGCTTTTCTTCTATCAATCTATCTTGATATTGTTCCAGAGTTTCTATGATTTTCCAAGGACCGGAAGATGTGACTAAATATTTTTTTAGTTTTTCAATTCTGTCACCGCTTTTATCCATACCGCCCAATAATGTTCGAACACTGTTTTTCCAGAAATCGGAAAATGTTGCATCTTTATTATCACGGTCGGTAAGTCTGTTACCGGCTTCTCTTACTACGAGAAGATTTACGATATTGGCGAAGTTTGTTTCGGAATTCATTTGATCCAGACAGCAATCTCCGATAATTTCAAAATCCCAATTTCCGCCGAATCTGTTTTCGTTAAAACCGGAAAGACGTGAAAGTAGATTGATATCTGATTTTTTTCTATCCCTTAACAAATGTTTTTCCAAAGCGTCGGTAATAGAGGTTTTTCCTGATTCGTTATTTCCGACAATCAGATTGTTTTTTTTCAGTATAAATTCTCGATTATTAATCGGACCGATATTTTTTATATTTATTTTTTCTAACATAAGATAAAGTCCTAAAGTTCGTTAGTGTAAATGTCGGATAATACGGAAACCGCAAAATCACGAAAACCGTCATCGTTGTTTTCATTATTTAAAATGGATGCAATTAATGGGTCAGCTAAGAATCTTTTATTAATTATTTTAACTCCCATTTGAATATTTACAGAAAGAATTCCTTTTTCTGCAAGGATATCTTTCAAATGAAGTTCTAGCATTTCTAAATCATCTTGTTCCATGGATGAATTTCCGGTGATAAGAAAATTCAAAGTAAGCAGGTCGATTCTGGTTTCTTTATTGTTTAATAATTCATGAATCATATTATTCACTGCTTCGATTATTTCTTCTTCTCCCATCATAAAATGGATGTTTAATTCTAATTTATCGTAATACTTTGTGTCGAGAAGATTTTTCTTTAAGCTTGATGTTTCTGTATCAAACAAAGCGACGGCACGTCTTCCCTTATCACTTTTTCGAGTGATTACCGGCGAACCCGGATTTACGATTGTCCCGCCTTGTTCACTGACATCTTGAAAATAAGTATGATAATGTCCCAACGCCGTGTAGGTAAATTTCATTTCTTGTAAACGTTCGTATTTGATTGGAAAGTATTCTTCACTGTCGCCGTCGCTGTAAAAACTGTCATCACGATATAAGGTACCGTGCATCATTGCGATAATATCTTTATCAGAGTCCGGAATTTTATTTTCCAAAAGCAAATCTGTAAAAGAACCGTCACCGTACGGTATTGCTAAAAGGTCAGTATCTTCGTCAAGTGAAATCATTTCAACATCATCAAAAACTTTCCCGTTTGATAAATGCATTACTTCCGGTAAATTTTCATCGTGATTTCCCGGAATAATCCAAACTTTTCCGCTGAAAGTGGCAAGAATATTTGCGACAATAGAAGAGTAGATTCCGGCACTATGTCCGTTTTCAAATAAATCCCCTGATATCAAAATGTGATCGCAGTTATTATTTTCCGCAATCTCAATGATATTTTCTAATACTTCAACATCCTTTTCTTCTTCGAAATGTAAATCTGCAGTATGTAATATTTTCATTTTCTTTCCTCTGCAATTGGATTTAAACAGTGAGATTATTGTTATAACAAAAAACGCGTAATTACGGAATTAATTTAACTTTTGTTACGAAACAAAATAACGATAAATGCAGGAATTCCTAAAAGAGAAGTGATAATTCCGACAGGAAGTTCAGCCGGCGGCATTACGGAACGAGCGAACAAGTCGCATATTGATAAAAATGCAGCAGCAAATATAAAAGAAAAAATAAAAAGACGTGAATGTTTAGGACCGGTAATTATTCTTACCGCATTCGGGATTATCAAACCGACAAAACCTATGATTCCGGAAAATGCAGATGTAACGGCTACGGTTAATGCACAGGCTAATAATATTGTGTATCTGCATTTTGTAATATTAATACCGCGAGATTTTGCCAGTTCTTCGTTGATAGAAATAATATCTAAGTCTTTTGCTGATAATAAAAGCAGGATACAACCGACAATGACTCCGGGCAATAGAAATAATACTTCATTCCAGCATGAACTTGCCAGACTTCCCATTGTCCATAAAACGACTTGGTCGAGTTTTTCGTGATTTAAAAACATTAAAAGTGATACCAAGCCGGAAAAGAACAGATTGATTGATAGTCCGGCAAGCAGAATAAAACCGGGAGTTACTTTGTTTTCATTCCAAAGTAAACAGAAAAAAATTAACGCCGTCACAACCGCTCCGATAAAAGCACAAGCGGCGGTTCCTGCAAATCCTAAAATGTTGTTTCCGGCTCCGAGAAAAATCGAGACGGCGGCTCCGAATGTGGCACCGGAAGAGATTCCCGTCATATAAGGGTCTGCCAAAGAATTACGGAAAAGTCCTTGCAATGCCGCACCGGAAATCCCCAAAGCTCCGCCGCAGAGAATGCAACAAATTAAACGAGGAAGACGGATTTGCATAATTATCAGAGATTCGGTCGTGTCTATTTTTCCCGGCGAAAAGACGGCGGAAAGAACTTTTTTTAAAGATAAATCAACGGCTCCGTTACTGATACATATCAGTCCGACAAAAGGAAGTATTGTCAAAAAAAGAAAGAATAGGTGTTTTGTAAACTTTTCTTTTTTGCATAAAGCAGCAAAAACTTTTTCCTTTTCGGTCATTTATTTTCCTTTTTTATTCTGTTTTTTTCCAATCTCCGCCGGCTTGTACACGTACTCCGACTGTTACACTTCCGCCCGGCATAGGATAACCTTCAGTTTCAAAGTAATATGCGTTTAACATATTTTTAACGGCAGCAAATACGGTGAAATATTTTCCGATATTTTGTTCGAATGAAACATCAAACGTAAAATACGGAGCAAGCGATGAAATGTTTAGATTTGAAGTAAAACGCTCGCTTGTGTATTTGCCGATTAAACTGATTAATCCGGTTTTCCATGAAAAATCAATGTGAAAACTTAGAGAGTGAACCGGAGTATACATAATTCTTCTGTTATCTTCCAGTGAAAGTCCGTATCCTAACAGATAAGTTAATACAAAATGATAATCAAGTCCGAATTGTACAAATGTAGGTAAGTCGGTAGAAAGACTGTTGTCACTTCCGAAATACAATGCTTTACCGATATTTGTCGGAGTCCATTGTCCGGCGGAATTAGTACTCCATTGGATTTTGTCCATGTAATAATTTACGTAAAATGAACTGTCAGCTTTTAAGATTCCGCTTTTTTCGTATTCCAAAATAACATCGCCACCCCAGCCGTCTTCACAGCGTAAATCAGGATTTCCTTTAGCAGAAGCTGATTCTCCCCAGTAAAGCTGATTGATTGACGGTTGCTTGAACATTCTGTAAAAATTCGCCTTTATGGTAAAACCGGCAGGCAGAAAAAATAACGCACCGACTTTAGGGATTACAATGGGGTATTCTTTGTAATAGACGAGTTTTGTCGATGGGATTAACTGAACGTGATTGCCGATAGAAAAATCTGCTGTAACAGAAGCTCCGCCGTCAAATCTGGTTATTTTTCCGCAGTCGGTAGAATCTAAATAATTAAAAGTAAAATCTCCGTCGGTGCTTAGCTTTAGCCAATTTGTCACGTCAAAATCCCAACGATTTATAATATTGACTGTATGTAGTTGATGTAAGCTGTCGGTTCCCGGTTCTTCATAGTCGATTTGGTCAAACTTATAGCTTGTAAGCAGTTCGGTTTTTACTCTTTCTGTTCCGACTTTTTCTAATTTCAACATAACTGCGGTTTTATTAAAAAGGTCTTTTTGTTTTCCCGTAACGGTACTTGTCATTACGCCCGGAATGTTTTTGTCGCCGTAATAGAAGTTGTCGGTAATCATCAGTTGAATGTCGTAGGGAAGTGAAAATCGGAAAGAAGCGTTACCGACAGCGTCGTAAACTTCGTTATTAATTCTTCGGCGAATTTTATAACTGTCGTCTTTGTATAGAAAATGATTTCCTGCTCTGTGAATCGTACCGTTTACACTGCTGTAAATAATTTCGTTTCCCAATGAAAAGCCGGTAGAAATTTCTTGTGTATCAAATAAATCCATGGCGGCAGTTTGTGTCTTATTTTTATTTTTCTTGTAATAATATTGCCCCGGATAATATGATAAATTGGAAATACTTCCGAAAACTTTCCAGCCGGATTGAGGGGCTTTTTGAGTGATAATGTTAATCACACCGCCGCAAGCTCCGCTGATATTATATTTTGTGTCACTGCCGCCTTTTACGATTTCAATTTTTTCTACATCGGTCAGCGATAAATGTGACAAATCAAATTCACCGCTTTGTGCGGAGTTTACTTGTACGCCGTCTACAAGAATTGCAACTGCGTCACCGGACATTCCGCGAATATATACGGCGGAAGTATTTCCGTATCCACCGTAATTTTTTACGTTAAGACCGGCTTTTTTTTGTAATACTTCGGTTATTGTTGAGGCGTTGGATTTTTCGATATCCTCTTTTGTTACCGTACGAACTTGCTGGCTTTTTTCTTGTACTTCGGTAAGTGTAAAACCTTCACTTTCCCAGTCTAAATCAAGAAACTCATCTTCGTTAAAAGCTTCTACATTGTCAGATGTAGAGTCTCGGTCTTGTGCGTAAACGTATGCCGATGACAATAATAATAATGCCGTGAATATCGCAACTTTTTTCATAAATAAATCCTTTGTCTATATAAAAAAATTAATGACTGTCTTGCATAAGGAAAACAAGACAGCCTTGTAAAAAAATGCAGGGCTATAAAAAATATTATTTCTTTTCTAATTCAGAATAAAAATCGAAATATCCGTTATCAACGGTAAATTCCGCTTTGGCTTCCTCGATTGTGGCTGTTGCTGTTTTGCCGTCAGCTTTGTATGCACCTG